>NKIT01000242.1 GCA_002256185.1 Rhodobacteraceae bacterium PARR1
CCTTGCGTTCGTCGATCAACTCGCCGCGCGCAACGATCACCTCATCGGTGCCGGGAACGAGGATATCGTCCGCCGCCACACGACCCAGCACACGTTCGGCCAAGGACTGCACGACTTCACCGTCATTGACCGCAGCTTCCGCCGTGATCGCACGTTCGGTGCCACAATCGGGCGAGCGCACGATGCAATCTTGCGCCACGTCCACCAGACGACGCGTCAGATAGCCCGAGTTCGCGGTTTTCAGCGCGGTATCGGCCAGACCCTTGCGGGCACCGTGGGTCGAGTTGAAGTATTCAAGAACGGTCAGACCTTCCTTGAAGTTCGAGATGATCGGCGTCTCGATGATTTCACCCGACGGCTTGGCCATCAGGCCGCGCATCCCGCCAAGCTGCTTCATCTGCGCGGGCGAACCACGCGCCCCGGAGTGGGACATCATATAGACCGAGTTCGGCTCTTTTTCAGCACCGGCGTCGTCATACCGAACGGCCGAGATTTCGGCCATCATCTCGCCCGCCACCTTGTCCGAGCATTTGGACCAGGCGTCGACCACCTTGTTGTACTTTTCGCCCTGCGTGATCAGGCCGTCCATGTACTGCTGTTCGAATTCCTTCACCTGATCGCGGACTTCGTTGACGATGGTCCACTTGGTGTCGGGGATCAGCATGTCGTCCTTGCCGAAGGAAATCCCGGCCTTGAACGCCTCACGGAAGCCCAGACCCATGATCTGGTCACAGAAGATCACCGACTCTTTCTGACCGCAGTAGCGATAGACGGTGTCGATGACAGCCTGAACGTCTTTCTTGCGCAGCAGACGGTTGGCCAGTTCGAACGGCGCTTTCGCGTTCAAGGGCAGAAGGTTGCCCAGACGCAGTCGACCGGGGGTCGTCTTGTAGCGCTTCCAGACTTCGTTGCCCTCTTCGTCGATCTGCTTGATCCGCGCGGTGATGGAGGCGTGCAAGTGCACGGCCCCGGCGGCAAGCGCGTGTTCGACTTCTTCCATGTCCGCGAACGCCATGCCTTCACCAACCATGCCCTTGCGTTCCATGGTCGTGTAATACAGGCCAAGCACCATATCCTGCGACGGCACGATAATCGGCGCGCCGTTGGCGGGCGACAGCACGTTGTTCGTGGACATCATCAGAACGCGCGCTTCCAACTGGGCCTCAAGGCTCAGCGGGACGTGCACGGCCATCTGGTCGCCGTCGAAGTCGGCGTTGAAGGCCGAGCAGACCAGCGGGTGAAGCTGGATCGCCTTGCCTTCGATCAGGATCGGCTCAAACGCCTGAATGCCCAGACGGTGCAGCGTCGGCGCGCGGTTCAGCAGAACCGGGTGTTCGCGGATCACTTCGTCAAGGATATCCCAAACCTCGGGACGTTCCTTTTCCACCAGTTTCTTGGCCTGCTTGACGGTGCTGGACAGCCCCTTCGCCTCAAGCCGCGAATAGATGAACGGCTTGAACAGTTCCAACGCCATCTTCTTGGGCAGACCGCACTGGTGCAGTTTCAGTTCCGGCCCGGTCACGATGACCGAACGGCCCGAAAAGTCCACGCGCTTGCCCAGAAGGTTCTGACGGAAGCGGCCCTGCTTGCCTTTCAGCATGTCGGACAGCGATTTCAGCGGGCGCTTGTTGGTGCCCGTGATCACGCGGCCCCGACGGCCGTTGTCAAACAGCGCGTCCACGGCTTCTTGCAACATGCGCTTTTCGTTACGCACGATGATGTCGGGCGCGCGCAGTTCGATCAGACGCTTCAGACGGTTGTTGCGGTTGATGACACGACGATAGAGGTCGTTGAGGTCAGATGTCGCAAAACGGCCGCCATCCAGCGGCACCAGCGGGCGCAGTTCCGGCGGGATCACCGGAAGAACCGTCAGCACCATCCATTCCGGGCGGTTGCCGGATTCAAGGAAGGATTCGACGATCTTCAGACGCTTGATGATCTTCTTCGGCTTCAATTCGCCGGTGGCTTCTTTCAGTTCCTCACGCAGGGTTTCTGCGGTCTGGTCCAGATCAATCGCCGCCAGCATTTCGCGGATCGCCTCTGCGCCGATATTGGCGGTGAAGGCGTCAGCGCCGAACTGGTCCTGCGCGTCGAGGAATTCTTCCTCGGTCATCAGCTGGCCATAGGTCAGGTCGGTCAAACCCGGCTCGATCACCACATAGTTTTCGAAATAGAGGATGCGTTCCAGATCCCGCAGCGTCATGTCGAGCATCAGACCGATCCGCGACGGCAGCGATTTCAGGAACCAGATGTGGGCGACGGGTGCCGCCAATTCGATATGGCCCATGCGTTCGCGGCGCACCTATTG
>NKIT01000024.1 GCA_002256185.1 Rhodobacteraceae bacterium PARR1
AAACGTTAACCCGTCCGCGACACCAGAAAACAGGGCCGGGGGGAAACCTTCGGCCTTTTCCATGGTGGCGCGGCAACGATTTTGGTGACGGAAATCCCCCCAAATCCATGCAACTTTGTGTCCGGCGTTTTCAAATGCCCCCACACACGACCCGCGGCATCTCGCGCCCAGCCGAAACGACATCGACACAGGTTTTTCGTCGCCAAATTCCTGCAAACCGTCGCATTCCCGGCCCGGGCAGTGGACAGGGCGTAAGGACGGGGCTAATTGAGGGCAAACCGGTTTTCCGCCTTCCGAAAGGGCCCTTTGAGCATGGCGTCGCTGAACGATATCCGCTCCACCTACCTCGATTTCTTTGGGCGCAACGGCCATAAGGTCGTCGATTCTTCGCCGCTTGTGCCGCGCAATGACCCGACCTTGATGTTCACCAATTCGGGCATGGTGCAGTTCAAGAACCTGTTTACCGGGGTTGAGACGCGCGATTACACCCGCGCCACAACCGCGCAGAAATGCGTGCGGGCGGGCGGCAAGCACAATGACCTTGACAACGTGGGCTATACCGCGCGGCACCATACCTTCTTTGAAATGCTGGGGAATTTCTCCTTTGGCGATTACTTCAAGGAAACCGCCATCCCGCTGGCCTGGGAGTTGTTGACCAAGGATTTCGGCATCGACAAATCGAAACTCCTCGTCACCGTCTACCACACCGACGATGAGGCGGCGGATATCTGGAAAAAGGTCGCTGGTTTCAGCGATGACCGCATCATCCGCATCCCGACCAATGACAATTTCTGGATGATGGGGCCGACGGGCCCCTGCGGCCCCTGCACCGAGATTTTCTATGACCACGGCGACCATATCTGGGGCGGCCCTCCGGGCAGCAAGGATGAGGATGGCGACCGATTCATCGAAATCTGGAACAATGTCTTCATGCAATATGAACAGTTCGAGGATGGCTCGCGCCGCGAACTGGCGGCGAAATCGATCGACACCGGCATGGGGCTGGAGCGGATCGGTGCCCTGTTGCAGGGCAAGCACGACAATTACGACACCGACCTGATGCGCAGCCTGATTGAGGCGAGCGCCAATGCCACCAGCCAAGACCCCGATGGTCCGGGCAAGACGCATCACCGCGTGATCGCGGATCACTTGCGCTCCACCTCGTTCCTGATTGCCGATGGGGTGATGCCGTCGAATGAAGGGCGCGGTTATGTGCTGCGCCGGATCATGCGCCGCGCCATGCGGCATGCGCATATGCTGGGCGCGCAGGACCCGGTGATGTTCAAACTGGTCCCCGCTTTGGTGCGTCAGATGGGCGCGGCTTATCCCGAACTCGCCCGCGCGCAGGCACTGATCGAAGAGACGCTGAAGCTGGAAGAAACCCGCTTCATCACCACGCTGGACCGTGGGTTGAAGCTGTTGGATGATGAACTCGCACGTATTCCGGACGGGTCAAACCTGCCCGGGGCGGCGGCGTTCAAGCTTTATGACACCTATGGTTTCCCGCTGGATCTCACGCAGGATGCCTTGCGCGAAAAGGGCCGGGCGGTGGATGTCGCAGGCTTTGATGCCGCGATGTTGGAACAAAAGACCAAGGCCCGTGCGGCGTGGTCGGGTTCGGGTGAGGCGAAGGATGCCCGCATCTGGTTCGAACTTGCCGAAGAGCATGGCGTGACCGAATTCCTCGGCTATGACACCGAAACGGCTGAGGGTGTGATAACGGCCTTGGTGCGCGACGGGGCCGAGGTCGCGGCGGCGGAGACCGGCAGCACGGTGCAGATCGTGGTCAACCAGACCCCGTTCTACGGCGAATCCGGCGGGCAGGTCGGCGATGCGGGCTATATCCGCACCGAAACCGGCATGGCCCATGTCACCGACACCAAGAAAGCGGCAGGCGTGTTCATCCATGTCGCCACGGTGGTCGAAGGCACCCTGCAAAAGGGCCAACCGGCGAAGTTGGAAGTGGAGCACAAACGCCGCGCCACCATCCGCGCGAACCATTCGGCCACCCACCTGCTGCATGAGGCGCTGCGCCGTGCCTTGGGCGACCATGTCGCGCAGAAGGGCAGCCTGAACGCGCAGGACCGTCTGCGCTTTGACTTCAGCCATTCGGCAGCAATTTCGCCCGCCGATCTGGCCAAGGTCGAAGGTGAGGTGAATGATTTCATCCGCCAGAACAGCCCCGTCGATACCCGGATCATGACGCCCGACGATGCCCGCGCCCTTGGCGCGCAGGCGCTGTTTGGCGAGAAATACGGCGATGAGGTGCGGGTTGTGTCGATGGGCCTGCTCGATGGCTCTGGCAAAGGGTCGGAAGGGCGGACCTATAGCCTTGAACTCTGCGGCGGCACCCATGTCGCGCGGACCGGGGATATCGGGGCCTTTGTGCTGCTGGGCGACTCGGCGTCGTCGGCGGGCGTGCGCCGGATTGAGGCGCTGACGGGTCAGGCGGCGCTGGACCATCTGCGCCAGCAGGATCAACGGCTTGCCGATGTGGCGGCGGTGCTGAAGGCCCCGCCGTCCGAGATTGTCGAACGCGTCAAGGCACTGTTCGACGAACGCCGCGCGCTGATGAATGAGGTCGCCACCCTGCGCCGCGAAGTGGCGATGGGCGGCAAGGCGTCTGGTCCAGAGGCCAAGGATGTCGCCGGGGTGCCCTTCCTTGCGCAAGTGCTGACCGGGGTTTCGGGCAAGGATCTGCCTGCGCTGATTGATGAGATGAAGGCGCGGCTTGGTTCTGGCGCGGTGCTGCTGATTGCCGACACCGGGGCGAAACCGGCCGTTGCCGCTGGCGTGACCGCTGATCTCACCGCCCGCATATCCGCCGTGACGCTGGTGAAGGCGGCGGCCGAGGCGATGGGCGGCAAGGGGGGCGGTGGCCGTCCCGACATGGCGCAGGCCGGGGGCGCGGATATCGCGCTGGCCGATGCCGCGATTGCCGCCGCTGAAACCGCGATCAAGGGGTAAGACATATGCCAACCGCACTTTGGATCGCCCATGTCGAAGTCACCGACCCTGAGGCTTATGGCAAATACGCCAAGGCCGCAGGGGCACCGATTGCAGCCCATGGCGGGGTCTTCCTCGCCCGTGGCGGGAAATATGTGCAGCTGGAAGGCAACGACCGCGCCCGCAATGTGGTCGCGCGCTTCCCCAGCCTGCAAGCGGCGGTGGATTGCTACCATTCGTCTGAGTATCAGGCCGCCTTGTCCCATGCCAAAGGGGCCAGCATCCGCGATCTGGTGGTGGTCGAAGAGGCGGAGTGATCCCGCCAACCCGTTGACATCAAAACGCCCGCCGTAGTCCGGCGGGCGTTTTGCTTTGGCGGCTTGGTCGCGCCAGCCAAAGCCGATGGCACATCCGATCCGATGAAACGGCGGTCTCAGGCGTCGCGTTCCATGCCGGGCAGGTCCAGCCCCGCCAAGCCCGCAATCATCCGCGCGACCGAGGCATCATCATCCCGGCCCATACCCGCCGCTGCGGTCATCACGAACATCTGCAACGCCATGGAGGCGATGGGGGTGGGAAACTTCAACCCGCGCCCGATGTCAGAGACAATGCCCAAATCCTTGGTGAAGATATCCACTGCGCTGCGCGGGGCATAATCCCCGTCGAGGATATGCGGCACGCGGTTTTCAAACATCCACGAATTCCCGGCAGATGCCGTGATCACCTCATAGACCTTGGCGATATCAAGGTTCATCTTCTTGGCGAGCGTTATCGCCTCGCAGGCGGCGGCGATATGGACGCCCGCCAGCAATTGGTTCACGATCTTGAACGCCGCGCCGGTGCCTGCCTCTGGCCCCAGTTCGTAAACCTTGGCGGCGATACACTCCAGCACATCGCGCGCTTGGCCAAAGCTGGCTGGCAAGCCCGAGGCCATCACTGTCAACTCACCCGCCGCCGCACGCACCGCGCCGCCGCTGATTGGCGCGTCGATATAGCCAAGACCGCGGCCTGCGGCACGGGCGGCGAAATCGCGGGCCGCATCGGGGGACATGGTGGCGCAGGACATCAGCACGCCGCCCTTGGCCATGGTGGTGGCCGCGCCGTCCGGGCCGAACAGCGCGGCTTCGGTCTGGGCGGCATTGACCACGACGCAAAGCACCACATCCGCGCCCGTCGCCGCCTCTGCCGGGCTGGTGCCACCGCGCCCGCCTGCCTGTTCCAACCGCGCCACGGCGTCCGGGTTGACGTCAAACCCGGCCACCGCAAAGCCGCCGCGCAGCAAGGACGCCGCCATGCCAAAGCCCATGGAGCCAAGTCCGATCACGCAGGTTTTCCGGGCGGTCTGGGGCGTCATGGCGCGTCCTTTGACAAAGGGGATGACAGGGGAGACGGCGCAAAAATGGCGCGTTCGGCTTGACTTTTGCGGGGTGATAACGTTCCCATCGGCTGATTAACGCAGGATGGCCGTGATATGCAAGCCTTTCCTCGGGGATCGGTGGCGGGCCAGACCTGTCACCTGATGCAGTTAAAACGGGGGATGCGATGCAGCTTGGCGCAGTGGCCGATGACATTACCGGGGCAACGGATCTGTGCCTGATGCTGTCGCGCGGCGGCTTGCGGGTGGTGCAGGTGATGGGCGTGCCTGATGGGGAATTCCCAGAGGCCGATGCCGTGGTCGTGGCGCTGAAATCCCGGTCGATCCCGGCGGCGGATGCCGTGGCGCAATCGGTGGCGGCGGCACGGGCCTTGCGCGCGGCGGGGGCAGGGCAGGTGCTGTTCAAGTATTGCTCGACCTTTGACAGCACGGATCAGGGCAACATCGGCCCGGTCACGGCGGCCTTGATGCAGGACATGGGCAGCGATCTGACCATCGCTTGCCCGTCTTTTCCGGCGGTGGGGCGGACGACCTATCTGGGGCATCTCTTCGTGCAAGGGATGCTTTTGTCCGACAGCCCGCTGAAGGACCATCCGCTGAACCCGATGCGCGATGCCAATCTGGTGCGTGTGCTGCAACGCCAGACCGATCTGCCGGTCGGCTTGGTGCCCATCGGCGTGATCCGTCAGGGAGAACCCGCGATCCGCGTCGCCTTTGCCGCACATCGGGCCGAGGGCAAACGGATCGTTATAGTGGATACACTGGAGGATGACGATCTGCGGGTCATCGGGGCCGCCTGTTCCGACATGCCGCTGGTCACCGGCGGGTCGGGGATTGCGCTGGGGTTGGCGGCGAATGTCATCGAATCAGGTCAGGTGGCGCATCGCGCCGCCCCCCGGACCATGGCCGCCCCGGCGGGTCGGTCGGTGGTGCTGGCGGGGTCATGTTCCGTAGCCACCCACGCGCAGATTGCCGCAGCCAAGGCGGCGGGGATGCCCGCGCTGGCGCTTGAGGTTGAGGCGCTGGCAACAGGGCAGCAGACGGCGGACAGCTTGGCCGCTTGGGTTATCGCCCAGCCCAAAGACGCGATCCCGCTGCTTTATTCCAGCGCCGATCCCGAAACCCTTGCCGCCGTTCAGGCGCGGTTTGGCCAGCATGAGGCGGGGGTGATGGTGGAACAAACGCTCGCCGCCGTGGCGCGTCGGTTGGCGGGGGCGGGGTTTGCGCGCTTTATCGTGGCGGGCGGCGAAACCTCGGGCGCGGTGGTGGCGGCGCTGGGGGTGACGATGCTGGAGATCGGACCGGAAATTGCGCCCGGCGTGCCATGGACGCGCAGCCTTGGGACGCGCAGCATCGGGGCGGGCGGCCTTGGCGGGCCGGATCTGGCCTTGGCCTTGAAGTCGGGCAATTTCGGCGCGGCGGATTTCTTCATCTCGGCCTGGTCCTTGCTGGAGCCTTCCGTTGCCTGACATCCCGCGCGCCCGCGAAAGAGGGCAGCGTCGGGCTGTCGCTGTTTGACCGTGGCCTGATGTCCGGTCGATGTGGCTGATAAAAAATGGAAATTCAGTCTGACCCAAGCCGGGCCTGCCGTGTGCGCTGCGCCTGTGACCGCCCCGTCTGGGCGGCTTTCGGCGCTGTCTGCAAGGCGCAGCGCTGCCCGTGAATTCCCCACCGCCAACGAATCTGTTGACGCATGGGGTTTCCTATGGCCTGTTGAGAACGTTCTCAGGGAACGTTCCCACAGCGGATCGACCCGGAACATCCGTGGGAGGAGACCACAATGACAGCTACCGGACACGGCGCTGCGCAAGCGGTCGCCGAACAGCTTGCCTTTGCCTTGTCAGCGGCGGGTTTGCGCAAGGCCTATGGCGCGACGGTTGCGCTGGAACAGGCCGACATCACCCTGACCGCTGGCCGCGTGCACGCGCTTTTGGGCGAAAACGGTGCCGGAAAATCCACGCTTGTCCGTATTCTGACCGGGGCGGTGCGCCCGGATGCTGGCACGATCACCTTGGGCGGTGCGCCCTATGCGCCCCGGTCGCTGATCGCGGCGCGGGGGATGGGCGTTGCGACGGCGTTTCAGGAACTCAGCCTTGTGCCCAATCTGACCGTCGCGCAGAACCTGCTGCTGCCCGATCTGCCCAAGGGGCCGCTGGGTCTGGTGTCGTTCCGCCGTGTGCTGGAACAGGGGGCGGATATTCTGGCCCGCCACGGCCTTCAGCGCATTGATCCCGGTGCACAGGTCGGGCTGCTGCCCTTGGCCGAACGCCAAAGGATCGAGATTGTCCGCGCCATCGAAAACGCCGCGCGGGTGCTGATCCTTGATGAACCCACCGCCGCGCTGGCCGAAACCGATTGGCTGTTTGACCGTATCCGGATGGTCACGGCGCAGGGGGTGGCGGTGCTTTACATCTCGCATCGTCTGGCCGAGGTGCGTGAGATTTGTTCCGACGCCACGGTGCTGCGCAATGGCCGGTCCATCGCGTCGGTCGGGCTGTCGCAGGCGTCGGACGGTGACATCTTTGAAATGATGGTCGGGCGTCGGGTCGATCACAGCGCGCGTGATCGTGTTGGACCGCCCGCCGACGGCAGCACGCCGCGTCTGGCGGTCAAGGGGCTGTCGGGTCACGGCCTGCGCGACGTCTCCTTCGCGTTGCGCCCCGGTGAGGTTTTGGGTCTGGCCGCCTTGGAAGGGCAAGGCCAGCGCGGGCTGTTCCGCATGCTGGCCGGTCTGGCGGTTCCCGATGCCGGACAGGTTGAGATTGACGGCTCCCCTGCCGCCTTGGGCAGCCCGCGACAGGCGCTGCGCAGTGGCAGCGGCCTTGCCTACCTGCCCGAAGAGCGCAAGACCGAAGGCATCCTTGCCGGTCTGTCGGCTGCGACCAATGTGGTTTTGCCGGTGCTTTCGGGATCGGCTGCGGCGGGGGTCATCACCCCGCAGGCCGAATTGCGCGCCGCCGGTCCGTCTGCGGCCAAGGTTGAGATGACGCCGCGTTATCTGGGCTTTGCGATTGGCGATCTGTCGGGCGGCAATCAGCAAAAGGCGTTGATTGCCCGCACCTTGGCGACAGGGGCCAAGACGCTGCTGCTGTTTGATCCGACGCGGGGTGTGGATGTGGGCACCAAGCAATCCATCTACGCCGCCATCCGCGCCTTTGCCCAAGACGGCGGATCGGTGATCTTTTATTCGTCCGAACTGCCCGAGGTGGTTCAACTCGCCGATCGTTGCCTTGCGCTTTACGGCGGCAAGGTCTTTGCCGAGTTTGAGGGCGACGCGATTGCCGAACAGGCGCTTGTCACCGCCATTCATGGCCATGGCGGGGGGCATGCCTGATGGCTTTTGCGCAACATCAGACGTCCCGCCGCGCTGGCCTGCCGCAGATGCTGTTGCGCCTGACACGCGGGGCGATGCTGATCGTGGGCATCTATCTGATCCTCTATGCCTTTTACGCCTATCAACAGCCCAAGGCGCTGACGTTTTCGTCCTTTGGGTCGCTGATGAACAACACCGCGCCCTTGGCCTTGGCGGCGGCGGGGCAGGCGCTGGTGGTGATCAGCCGGGGCTTTGATCTGTCAGTCGCAGGTGTTATTTCGATCTGCAATGTCACGCTGGCTGTCTATGCGATGGACGGGCCGGGCGGGGCGCTGCTGTCGGCGCTGCTGTGCATCGCCATCGGGGTCACGGTGGGGGCGGTGAACGGCGTGCTGGTCGCGGTGCTGCGGCTGCAATCCATCGCGGCAACACTGGCCACGATGATCATCTGCCAAGGAATCGCGCTGGTGATCCTGAAAGCGCCGGGTGGATCGGTCGCCAACTGGATCGCGGATGAGATGACGGGGCGGCTGTGGAAGACCATTCCCGTCTCTGGCCTTGTCGTGGCCTTTGTGGTGGTGGTCTGGCTCATGATCCGGCGCAGCCGCTATGGGCTGTCGCTTTATGCCATTGGCGCGGATGAACAATCGGCGGCGCTGTCGGGCATCAACACCCGCCGCGTGCGCTTTGTCACCTTTGTGCTGGCGGGGGCGATCTACGGTCTGGCGGGCTTCATGCTGAGCGCGCAGACCGCGACGGGCAACCCGACCTCTGGCACGCCCTTGCTGATGCTGTCCTTTGCTGCGGTGGCACTTGGCGGCACCTCGCTTTCGGGCGGCAAGGGCGGGGTGTTTGCGTCGATCATGGGGGCGGCGGTGCTGATGCTGCTGCAAAAGGTGCTGTTCTCCTTTGGCATCGCGTCTTTCTACACCGGCATGTTCCAAGGCGTCGCGCTGATCTGCGCGGTGGTGTTCAGCGGCCTGTTGACCCGGTTGGGAGAGGCGAAATGACCCAAAAGCAAGACCCCCAAACTCTGGCCCAACAAGGCGACACACGCGGCAGCGCGAAGCTGAGCCGCGACACCATCAGCGCCGCCACGGTGGCTGTGCTGTGCGTGCTGCTGCTTCTCAGCGCGCGATTGGTCAGCCCGGCGCTTGGGTCGTGGAACCAAGTTGAAACCGTGCTGGTGCTGGGCTTCTTTCTGGTGGTGCTGTCCTACGGTCAGGGTCTGGTGATCCTGTCGGGGGGCCTTGATCTGTCCTTGCCCGCCACGATCACGCTGGGCGGCATCCTTGCCACCAGTTGGGTGGGGGCGACCGATCCGGGGGCGTGGTATCTGTTGCCCGTGGTGCTGGCGGTCTGCGGCTTGGTGGGGCTGGTGTCGGGGATCGGCATCGTCTGGCTGCGCGTGCCGCCCTTCATCATGACCATGGCGATGTCGATCATCGTGGCCTCGGCGCTTTTGGGCTACACCGATGGCACGCCGCGCGGATCGGCCCCGGATGCGGCAGTCTGGCTGATGAAGTCCACCTTTGCGGGGATGCCCACCCCCGTCAGCGTGCTGATCGGGTTCGTGGTGGTGGGCTGGCTGTTCCAAAGCCGGTCGATCTGGGGCCGCTACCTTTACGCCATCGGCACCAATCTGGACGCGGCGTGCATTGCCGGGGTGCCGGTCGTGGCGATGCAAATCCTGCCTTACGTCATCAGCGCCATCTGCGCGGGCTTCGTCGGCATCGCGCTGGTGGGCTATTCCAGCGGGGCCACGCTGCGGATGGGGGATGACTACCTGCTGCCCTCCATCGCGTCGGTCGTGATCGGCGGATCGTCTATCCTTGGCGGGCGCGGCACCAATCTTGGCACCGTGGGCGGCGCGATCCTGCTGACCACGCTGGGCACCATCATTTCCGCCCTTGGCATGGAATTCGGCCTTCGAACGGTCATCGAAGGCTCGATCGTCCTCTTCGCCCTTCTGCTGCTGCGCGAAGAGCTGTTTCAGAAACTACGCACTGTCTGGCGCTGACCGGCGCAACAGGCAGGACATCGGACAATCAGAGGAGGAGACTACCGTGAAAGCGAATATTCTTAAGGGTTTGGTCGCATCCACAGCACTTGTGGCCACCGGCCTTGTCGGTCTGACCGCCGCGCATGCGCAGGATGGTGAGAAGTTCAAGATTTACCTGAGCCTCAGCTATTCGGGCAACGCCTGGCAGTCCGAGGCCGCCAACATCGTCAAGGCGCTGGCCGCAACCCCGCCCTATGACACGCAGGTCGAACTGATCGAGAATATCTCGGGCACCGATCCGCAGGCGCAAATTTCGGCTTATGAAAGCATGATCGACGACGGGGCCGATGCGATCATCAGCTTCCCGATCTCGTCCACCGCGCTGAACCGCACCATCCGCCGCGGCTGCGACGAAGGTGTGCTGTTTTTCATGTATGACGGCACCGTGACCGAAGATTGCGCCTATAACGTCAGCTTCCTGTCGGCAGGCTTTGGCGAGAATACCGCGCAGGCGCTGGTCAATGAACTGGGCGGCAAGGGCAAAATCTTCCTATCGCGCGGCGTTCCCGGCAACTCGGTTGACCAACGCCACACCGATGGCGCGATGAGCGTGTTCAACAAGTATCCGGGCATCGAGATCGTGGCCGAATACTATTCCTTCTGGGATGACCGCACCACGCAGCAGGAAACCGCCAAGGCACTGGCCGCCCATCCGCAAGTGGATGGCGTCTGGGCACAGGCCGGGGAATTCGGCGTGATCCAAGCGCTGCTGGACGCCAACCGTCCGCTGGTGCCGATGACCGGCGAAAACTCGGCGGGCTTCCGTCGCGCGCTGGCAGACCCGGAAATGCAGGCCAAAGGTCTGCGCGGCGTGTCCTCGGGTTCGGGTCCGGCGCAGTCGGGCTATGCCTTCAAGCTGGCGATGGAAATCCTGACCGGCCAGCGGGAACTGGAACCGCAGAACATCGAATACCCGCTGCCGTGGGTGCCTGCTGCGGATGTGAAAATCTGTGAAGGCGACAGCTACACCGATGGCTGCAACGTGTTCCCGGAAAGCAAAGTGCCCTCGTCCTTTGTGAGCGAGGTTTTGAACCCCGTCCTGCTGCCGGAAATCAACGTGGAATCCGCGCTGAACGGCACGCCGGTTCCGGGTGCGACGATCCAGCCGCTGCCCGCCGATGCGGTCGTGACCGCCAACAACGAGCCGGGCATCAACTGCGATCCCTGCGAGGCTGCGCCCGACATGTACAAGCTGACCAAGGTTGAAGCGACCGTTCAGCCCTGATCCCTGACGATAGGCTGTCCGGTCGCCATTCGGCGGTCGGGCAGCCGACTTCGTGCGTTGACTTAAAATATCGTCTGTCACGCTTTATGACAGAACAGGATTTGAACGCTTCGCACCGCAGGAGAAAGCCCGAGTGACCCACCCCAAGCCCATCTCAAGAACACGCGTGACGGTCAAAGACCTTGCTCGGGACTTGGGCATGTCCGTTTCCACCGTGTCGCGCGCCTTTTACCCCGAAGCGGTGATTGCCGCAGACACGCGCAAGGCGGTGCTGGATCATGCCGCCAAGATCGGCTACCGGCCCAATCCCTTTGCCCAAAGCCTGATCACCAAAAAGACCAAGATTGCCGGGATGGTTGTCTCTGGCCTGACCAACCCTTTTTACCCTGAGGTGATGACGCGCCTGACCGCGCTGTTGCAGCAGGCGGGCGTCAATCTGATGCTGGCCGCCGCCGAACAGCCCGAAAAGATCGACGAAGCGGTCGAACTGCTTTTGACCTATCAGCCCGATCTGATGATCGTGCTGGCCACCAATCTGGATTCCCGTGCCCGCGAGAAATGCGAAGCCGCCGGTGCGCCGGTGATCTTTTTCAACCGCCTCTCGGCCGATGGGCTGGGCTATGGCGTGTCTTGCGACAATGTCGAAGGCGGGCGCATGGCGGCGGATCATCTGATTGATCGCGGCCATCGCAGCCTTGCCTATGTCTCGGCCTTTCCGGGGGCATCGACCAATGTCGAACGCCAGCGCGGCTTTTGCGACCGGGCCGTAGCGCGGGGATTGCCGCCGCCGCAGATCATCGATGCGGGCGTGTTCTCTTATGAGGCGGGCTATGCTGCGGGACTGCGTTTGCGTGAGTTGCCGCAGCAACCCGACGGCGTGCTTTGCGCCAATGACATCGTGGCCATCGGCTTTATCGAGGCCTTGCAGGAAGGGCTGGGGATCAGCGTTCCCGCCGATGTGTCAGTCATCGGTTACGATGACATCGCCATGGCGGGATGGCCGTCGCACCGCCTGACCACCGTGGCGCAGCCCTTGGACGAAATGATGGCCGCCACCGTCGCCTTGGCCCGCGAATTGGCGGCGGAACGGCAGATTCCCCAACGTGTGTTGCGCATTCCCCCCGGACCCTTGGTGGAGCGCCGCACCGTCCGTGACCGAAGGGTGCAGACATGACCGAACCGGATCTCTTCACCCGCCTTGCCGCCACCCACAAACCCGATTGCCTGCTGTCGCTTGACGGTCCCTTGCCGCAGGCGGTGCCCAACCCGGATGAATTGTCGCGCACCTTGGGGTCTGACACCGTCGCCCGCTATGCCCAGGACTGCCGCCCGATCTACGAAGACCTGCGCCGTGTGATTGGCCAGCTTTCGGGGCTTTTGATCCTTGCGCGCCTGACCGCGAAATCCGACATCGCCGACCTGCCCGAAGCCGCGCAATGCCGCGCCCGCTGGGTTGAGGCCGGGCAACGGCTGGGCTGTCTGAACGCCCCCGCCGCTGTGCAGGGCCACAAGGCGCAACTGGACAGCGCCCACAGCTTTTGCGGCCAAATCCTTGCCCAAGTGCCGCAGTTGCGCCGCGGGCCAGAGGCCGAGACGCAGTTCGACCGTATGACCGTGCAGATCAAGCGCGCCTATGCCCATCTTGAGGCCGCAAGCGCCCCCAAGGCCGGATTGCAGATGGTGGATTTCACCCACGCCTGTTGTGCCTGCACGCATTGAACAGGTGACCGACAACGACACGACAGGGAGGACAACATGGCCGACTATTCGATCTGGGTGCTGGAATACTGCTACGTCAGCAAATACCACAAAAGCGGCGTGCTTTATGGTGCGCATAATCAGGGCTATGTGAAGCTGCCCTATTGCTATGTGGTCATCAAGGGCCGCGATCATGTGGCGATGGTCGATGTCGGCTATAACGACAAGGCCTATGGCAAGGTACTGGGCGACCGCTTCGGCGTTGAAAACTGGCGCGATCCCAAGGTGGTGCTGGCCGAAGTCGGCCTGACCCCGGATGACGTGGACACCTGCTTTATCAGCCACGCCCACTTTGACCACTTCGGCAATGTCGAGGATTTCCCGAAAGCGAAGTTCTACATTCAGGAACGCGAGATTTCCAAATGGGTCTGGGCGATGTCGCTGCCTGACCGCATGCGCTGGATGATGGTCGCGGTCGATCCCGGTGACATCGTGCGCGGTGTGGGTCTTGCCGCCGAAAAACGCTTGGTCACCGTTGATGGCGCGATGGAGGATGTGCTGCCCGGTATCGACCTGCACTCTGCACCCGACAGCCACACTTGGGGGTCGATGTGGGTGACCGTCCGCAATGATGGTCAAAAGCAATCGCAAGACACATGGGTTATGGCGGGCGATCTGGTTTACCAGTTCGACAACCTCAAAAGCTCTGGCGCGGTGGTGGATGTGGACACGATGTATACCCCCGTCGGCCTTGCCGTGGGCAGCCAGACCAACCTGATCCTTGCGACCGAAGAGATGATGTCGCAGGTCGGCTATGAGGCGCGGCGCGTGATCCCGATCCACGAAGAGGGCCTGCGCGATGCCTTCCCGTCGCGCATCACCAAGGACGGCTTGCGCATCACCGAAATCTGCCTTGCGGATGGCGAAAAGTCGAAGGTGGCGTGATGGCGGACCCGCGTCCAGTCGGGGTGATCGGCGCAGGGCTTGTCGGCTCTGGCTGGGCGCTGGTCTTTGCGCGGGCAGGCTATCCCGTGCGCGTCTATGATCCCTTGCCCGAGGTGCGGGCGCGCGTCCTGCCTTGGGCGCGGCAAAGCCTTGCTGACCTGCAAACAGCGGGATTGGTGGGGGAGGCTGACGCGATCCTGTCGCGGATCACGCTTTGTGACACGGTGCAAGCGGCGGTGGCGGGTGCATTCTACGTGCAGGAATCCGTCTTTGAAACCGTGGCGGCCAAGACAGAGGCCAGCCTTGCCATCGACGCGGTGATGGATGCCGATGCGGTGGTGGGGTCGTCCTCATCGGGCATCCCGGCGTCAAAATTCACCGAAACCTGTGCCCATCGCGCGCGGTTTCTGGTGGTTCATCCGGTGAACCCGCCGCATCTGGTGCCAGTGGTCGAACTGGTGCCCGCGCCATGGACCGCGCCCGATGCGGTCGATCTGGCGGCGGATTTGATGCGTCAGGTGGAACAGGTGCCCGTGCGCCTAACGCGCGAGATTGATGGTTTTGTGCTGAATCGTCTGCAAGGTGTCCTGCTGAATGAGGCTTGGGCGCTGTATCAGGACGGCATCGCCAGTCTTGCCGATATCGACGCCACGATTGCCCATGGTCTGGGCCTTCGGTGGGCCTTCATGGGGCCGTTTGAAACCATTGATCTGAACGCGCCGGGCGGGATCGAGGATTACGCCGCACGGTTGCGCGGGCTTTATGCGGGCATGGTGCGCCACCCCGCGCCGGGGCCTTGGCCCGATGCGGTGATTGCGGCGGCCACAGCGGAACGCCGCGCCGCGCTGCCTGCGGCCGATCTGACCCAGCGGCGGGCGTGGCGGGACGGGATTTTGGGCCGCCTGATCGCCTTCAAGAAACAGAACCGACTGTCCGGTTGACGGTGGCGTGACCCGCTGCCCCTCGCCGATTCCAGACTTGAGAGGAACTCAGAATGTCCGTCACCCACCTCAAACGCGGCAAGCCGGATGCCGCCCGGTCCGAAGATGATGCTGCCGTCCGCGCCTCGGTAGAGTCGATCCTGCGCGACATCGAAACGCGGGGCGATGATGCGGTGCGCGATCTGTCCGCGAAATTCGACAATTACGCGCCGCCCGCCTTTCGCCTGACCGAGGACGAGGTTGAGGCGTTGATGAACCGCGTTGCCCCCCGCGACATGGAGGACATCAAGTTCGCCCAAGCGCAGGTGCGCAACTTCGCGCAGGCGCAGCGCAATTCGATGCAGGACATCGAGGTGGAAACCCTGCCCGGTGTGATCCTTGGCCATCGCAACATCCCCGTTCAATCGGTGGGCTGCTATGTGCCGGGGGGCAAATTCCCGATGGTGGCATCGGCGCATATGTCGGTGGCCACAGCCTCGGTCGCGGGTGTGCCACGCATCATCGCCGCGACCCCGCCGTTCAAGGGCGAACCGAACCCGGCGGTGATCGCCGCCATCAAACTGGGCGGCGCGCATGAGATTTACGTGATGGGCGGCATTCAGGCCATCGGCGCGATGGCGCTGGGAACCCAGACGATCAAGGCGGTCGACATGCTCGTCGGTCCCGGCAACGCCTTTGTGGCCGAGGCCAAGCGGCAGTTGTTCGGGCGTGTCGGCATTGACCTCTTTGCTGGTCCGACCGAGACGATGGTGATCGCCGATGACACGGTGGACGCCGAACTTTGCGCGACGGATTTGCTGGGGCAGGCAGAGCACGGCTACAACTCTCCCGCTGTCTTGCTGACCACCAGCCACAAGCTGGCCGTCGCCACGATGGCCGAGGTGGCGCGCCTTTTGACCATCCTGCCCACCGCCGATACCGCCCGCAAAAGCTGGGAGGATTACGGCGAGGTGATCGTCTGCGACACCCATGACGAAATGCTGGCCGTGGCCAATGACATCGCGTCCGAACATGTGCAGGTCATGACCGACCGAGACGACTGGTATCTGGAACACATGCACAGCTACGGCGCGCTGTTCTTGGGGGCGCGGACCAATGTGGCAAATGGCGACAAGGTGATCGGCACCAACCACACATTGCCCACCAAAAAGGCCGGGCGCTATACGGGCGGGCTTTGGGTTGGCAAATTCCTGAAAACCCACAGCTATCAGCGCATTCTGACCGATGAGGCGGCGGCGATGATCGGGGCGGCGGGGTCGCGTCTTTGCATGCTCGAAGGCTTCGTGGGCCATGCCGAACAATGCAACGTCCGGGTGCGCCGCTACGGGGGGCGCAACATCCCCTATGGCACAGCGGCAGAGTGACCGCCCTTAGCCACGGATAAAGCGGCACAGCGCCTCCGGGGGGCCGAACCCCCCGGATTTGCTGATGATCCGCGCGCCGTCCAACCGGCCGCCGATGATCCGCGACAGGGGCAGACCGGGGGCCACCTCCCCCAGACAAACCAGCCCTGTGGCTGCGGTGACCCGAAGCAGCAGCGCCAGACAGTCACCCCCCGTGATCAGCAGCGCGCTGCCATCCTGCGGGGGCATCAGGCGCGACAGGCTGGCCCTCAGCGCCGCGCGTGTGTTCTGCGCGTCGGGGCTGGCGGGAACCGGGTCCAGCAGCAGCGGCGCGTGGCCTTGGGGGTGTATGGTTCCATTGGACGGTGCAGGTTGGGTCAAGGCGGCCAAGGCAAATGCCTGCGCCCGCGTGGCCGGATGGCTGGTGCCAAGGATGAACAGCCCGACAGGTGGCGCGGGCAGAGGTGTGACAGGCGGGGCCAGCGCACGGGCCAAGCCGCCACTACCGGCCCAAAGCGTGTTGGGATCGCCCAGATAGGGGCGCACACCCTCGCGCAGATCGTCCGGCGTTTCGGCGTCAAACACCACCACGTCCAGTCCCAGCGCATCGCCAAACCCGTCGCGCACAGGCCCCGGCCAAGCTGCCTGCCACGCGCCATTCGCCCCGCGCATCAGGGCGTGCCCATCGCGCAGGATACGGCCCATGTCGGGAAAGGCGGGGGTAAAGACGCAGCGCCGAAACCCGCCCGCCTGCGCCAGTGCGAGCGTTTCCGCAAAGGGATGGCCGCGCAGGACAGAGTCGATCTTTTTGAACCACAGACCCGCTCCCCACAGACCCGCGCCCGCCAGCCCTGCGCCCAGTGCTGCATGGGCGGCGCGCACATGCTGTTCTGCCGCAGCCTTTGGCAGGTCACGGCTTTCGGTGCTGTGGGTCAGGCTGGCCTGCAAAGGCACTGCCGCCAAGTCCAGCACCAGATGCACCGGCGCGTCGGGCGTGGCAAAAGGCGCCGCCGCGTCCAGCGCCCCGGTCAGGTCATCGGCAATCAGGCGCAGGACGGTCATGCCCTGCCGCCAATCTGCACCATGTCCACCCGCAGCCCCGCCCGTTCCAGCACCGCGCGTTTGGTGTCGGGCAGGCGGGTATCGGTCACAAGACGCTCCAGCCTGGAAAAATCGCCAAAGCTGCAAAAGGACCGGCTGAACATCTTGCTGCTGTCGGCCAAAAGCACCGGCTGATCCGCTGCGGACAAGATGGCCTCCTTGATCTCGACCACGGCGACAGAGGTGTCGGACATCCCCGTTTCTGACACGGCATGGCTGCCGACAAAGGCAATATCCACCCGCAATCGCGCAAAAGCCCGCAGCGTATCACCCCCGAGCAGCGTGCTGGTCCCCGCCCGCACCATGCCACCCGTGACATGCAGGGTGATGATGGCGGAATCGGCCAAAAGCGCGGCGATGGCGATGTCATTGGTGATGGCGGTGAACACGATCCCGCGGTCCCGTGCGGCGCGGGCGGCGGCGGCGGTCGTGGTGCCGCTGTCCAGAATGACGGTCATCCCCGGACGGATCAAATCCGCCGCCGCGCGCCCGATGGCGGATTTGGCGGCACTTTCCACCTCTGTCGCGATGTCGCGCGTCAGTTCCACCCCGGCCCGCCGCGCCTCAATCAACACGGCCCCGCCGTGGGTGCGTTCGATATGGCCCAAGGCGCAAAGGTAATCCACATCCCGCCGCAGGGTGGAGATTGAGACACCCAGACTGCCGGACATGTCTTTCAGCCCCGCCGCCCCTTCGCGGCGCAAAAGTTCGATGATCCGCGCGCGGCGCAAGGTTGGTAGCATTCTGGTCCCCGATCAGGTGCCGCACTGTGGCATCCGCAGGGGCGACGGTGCAAGACGTTCCAAGATGCGTCAGCGGGTGCGAATAACCTTCCATGATCTTCCAAATTCGGTCACAGATGGAACAGCCGCGCCAACCTGCAAAGGAAGTTCCGATGTCCCATCCCATCCTTGGCGTCACGCTTGGCGATCCGGCGGGCATCGGGCCTGAGATTGCCCTCAAGGCCGTGGCGCGGCTGAAACCACGGCTGGATGCGGGGGAATTCGGGCTGGTGTTGCTGGGCGATCCGGGGGTTTTGGCGCGGGCAGGGCAGGTGCTGTCGATCACGCCGCCCGATACCGTGACCGAAGATGCCTTGGCCGGGCTCAGCGGGGCCGCCGTCCTGCCTACGCCCACGCCCAAAACCCCGATCCGCTGGGGAGAGGTCAGCGCCGAGGGCGGCGAACAGGCCTATCAAGCGGTAGCCATAGCGACCCGTCTGGCGCTGGCGGGCCAGATTGCGGGCATCGTCACCGCGCCCTTGCACAAAGAGGCGCTGCACATGGCCGGTCATGACTACGCCGGCCATACCGAGATGCTGGCCGATCTGACCGGGGCCACGGGCAGTGTGATGATGCTGGCGCATGGTCCCTTTCGCGTCAGCCACGTCACCACCCATTGCGCGCTGGAAGATGTGCCGCGCCGCGCCACTGCCGCCCGCATTGCGCGGGTGCTGGACCTGACGCTTGCCGCCCTGCGCGCGCTTGGCATCGCCCAACCGCGTATCGCCGTGGCCGCGTTGAACCCCCATGCGGGCGAAGGGGGCCTGTTCGGACGGCATGATATCGATATCACTGCGCCCGTGGTTGCCTCATACGTCGCGCGGGGGGAGCGTATCTTTGGCCCCATCCCCGGCGACACGGTCTTTGTCAAACTGCGCGGGCAAGACTTTGACGCCGTGGTGGCGATGTATCACGATCAGGGGCATATCCCGGTCAAACTGCTGGGCTTTACCGTCGATCCCGCTACCGGCCGCTGGACGGCGCTGAACGGGGTCAATGTCACGCTGGGTCTGCCGGTGATCCGCACCTCGGTTGACCATGGCACGGCCTTTGACATTGCAGGCACCGGCATCGCGGATGAAACCAGCCTGATCGAGGCGATTGATTATGCCCTGCACCTGACTGCGCCGGGCGTGGGGCGGGCAATCCCGGCATAGCCCCCCGGCATAGCCCCCCGGCATAGCCCCCCGGCATAGCCCCCCGGCATAGCCCAAAGCGGGCCGGTGCATCCAAAGGAACGGATTGCGGCGGGGAATGTGGCGCTTAGGCTGTGATCGACGATGCCGGATGCGCGGCGACGGACGGGGGATGGGGTGATGGATATTCGGCTGGCTGCAACGGTGCTTTGTGCCGTGTTCTGGGGCCTTCAGGCCGGGGCAAACACGCTGTCGGTGGATTGTTCCCGGACCCAGATTTGGGCCGAACAGGAAATCTGCCGAAAGCCTGCCCTGATGCGACTGGATGTGGTCGATCTGGCCCTGTTTCGCACTCTGCGCGCCTCTGGCGGGCTAAGCGAGCCGACACGCGCCGATCATCGCGCCGCCTTTCTGGCCGGGCGCGAAGCCTGCCAGTCCGATACGCCCTGTCTCGAATCCGCCTATCGGCGTGACCTGTCGTGGCTTGCCGCCGCGTTGGGGGCGGTCGACGCCAAGGGGGGCTATTGGGCCGTCGCCACGGATGGGACTTCGACGGCGGGGCTGACGCTGCGGCGCAAAGCCTCGGCCAATGCCAAGGCGTTGGAGGTGATCGCGGCAGAAATGCCGGTGCAGGTTCTGGAACAGACCAACACGGGGTGGTGGCAGGTGCGTTCGCTGACCACAGGGGTGTCAGGGTGGGTGCCGCGCAGCAAGGCCGGTCGCGCGACGCTGACCTATCAGCCCCAATGGGCCGAGGACGATGTGACGCCGGTTCCGCCGCTTCCGGCCGCCGTTGTTTCAGACCCCGTCGCCGCTGCACCCGCTGCCACGCCGCCGCGCGACATGGTGGACCGGGCAGAGTATGACGCCAAACTTGCCGAAATCGCCGCGCTGACTGCTGCGTTGGTGGACAGTCAGTCACGGATTGACGCCCTGAAACGACAGGTGGCAGAGGTTCTGGCGGCCATGTCCTTTTGCACCGCCGATCCCGAATGTGCCAACGCCATGGGCTTGCAGCCGTGACCGCCTGAAAAAACGGGCCGGGAAAACCCGGCCCAGTCAGGGGAAAACAGTAAGGGGAAAGCAGTCGGGGGAAAGCAGTCGGGGGGAAAACCTTTGGCGCTGCGATCAGTCGCGCCAGAAAGGTTTTTCAACCTCATCCCGTGCTCGGTCCGGGGTCAGGCCGATGTCGGTCAGGATATGCGCGTCCAGCCGGGCCAGCGCATGGCGGCTGCGGCGGCGGTCGTCCCAGCGGGCCACGGCCAGCGCCAGCGCAACCAATGCACGCGACAACGGCGGCAGGTGGGCGGGCAGGGCGAAGGTGGCGGTCCGGGCCGACATGGCAGTCTCCTATTTGTATTGATACAATGTGTGCACTTGCGTATGATATAGATACAATATCCGCCCCCGACTCACCAGAGGAACATTGTGACCGGAACAATCTGGACGCCTGATCTGACACATTTCCCCGGTCCGAAGTACCTCGCCCTCAGCCGTGCGCTGCGCGAGGCGGTGCGGGCGGGCGTATTGGCCGAAGGCAGCCAATTGCCCACCGTACGCGATCTGGCCTGGCATCTGGGTGTCACGCCCGGCACGGTCAGCCGCGCCTATGCGCTGGCCACGCAAGAGGGGCTGCTTGCCGCCACCGTCGGGCGCGGCACTTTCGTTGCCGCCCGCGCGCCGCGTCTGGGGCCGACGCAGCCCCTGTTCGTGGAGCGAGAGCCGCAATATCTTCAAGGCCGCGCCGATCTGCGTGCGCCGCAATTGCCCGATGTGGGGCAGGGTGAGGCCTTCCGTGCCGCACTTTTGGCGGCGGCAGAGTCGGTGGGGCCGGATTGGATCGACTACCCCAGCCAAAGGGCCGAAGCCCCCTTGCGCGCCGCCATCGTGGATTGGGTGTCAGACCGCGTCCTCGGTGCCGTCGGGCCGGATGATATCGCCCTGACGGCAGGCGGGCAGAATGCCATCAACCTGATTTTCCTGTGCTGTCTGCGCGGAGATCGTCCCGTGGTGCTGACCGAGGAACTCTCGTACCCCGGCTTCCGCCACGCCGCCCGTCTGGCCCGCGCCGATGTGGTGGGGGTGGAAACCGATGCCGAAGGTCTGGTCCCAGAGGCGCTGGAGGCCGCCTGTCGCCGCCACGGTGCGCAGGTGCTCTGTGTGACGACCGAGGCGCAGAACCCCACCACCGCCCGGATGGGCCTGGAACGCCGCCAGCGCATTGCCGCCATCGCCCGCCATTTCGACCTGCAGGTGATTGAGGATGACTGCTACAGCCTGACCGACAGCAACCTGCCGTCGTTGCGGGCGCTGGCCCCGGAACGGGTCTGGCATGTCGGCAGCCTGTCGAAAACCATCTCGGCCGCGCTGCGCTTTGGCTATGTGGTCTGCCCCAGCGGGATGGGGGAAACCGGGCGCTTGACGGCGCAGCACGCCTATTTCGCGCTGGCAAAGCCGGTGTCGGACATCGCGCTGCACCTGTTCACCAGTGGTGCCGCGGCGGACTTGCGGCGCAAGGGGGCGGCGGACCTTGACGCGCGGTTGGCGCTGACGGTGCAGCATCTGGGGCGGTTCGATCTGGTCTGGCAACCGGGGTTGCGCTTTGTGTTCCTGCGCCTGCCGCAGGGATGGCGGGCCTCTACCTTCACCCGTGAGGCCGAGGGCGAAGGGGTGCTGCTGCGGTCTGCCGATGAATACACGCTGATCCATGGCCGCGCCCCACAGGCGGTGCGTCTGGCGCTGGCGGGGAATGTCCCGCTGGCGCGGTTCGAGGCGGGGTTGCGGTCACTGGCGCGGCTTTTGGATCGCCCGCCTTATGATCCGCCCGCCGTGTGATCGGGGCGCAGGACGCAAAACCCAGAACAACGCATGCGGCATGTCCCGCCCTTTGGCGGCCTGCCGCGCGACAGGTGGGGTTCGCCATGCCAATGGATGTGTTGCGCCCCGCTTGGCCTTTCCCCGATGCTGACTTCCATAAGAAAAACAAGGCAGGTGGGTAAGCGGATATGGGACTTCAGGCATCTTTTCACGCGCCACATGGCGGGGCTGACTTTCTGGGCATGCGCAAGGCACGCTCCGGGGCGACGGAAATCGTCTACGATGACGGCGCGGCGCGGCGCATGGTGTGGCGCGTGACCGCAGCCAAACCCGATGAGGCCCGGATCTCCGAAGCCATGCGCGTCGCCGTCGGCAGTGCGCGGGTCGTGACCACGCTTTATGACGAGCTGACCAAACACGCCATCGCCATCGAACGGGTTGGCCTCTGACCCCCCGCTTGCGGCTGTCCTTTATGCACAGGAATAAGGCGCATCGCGCGCTGACGCCTCGTTTTTGAACAAACAGTCCCCGGATCACCCGCGCCAGCCCTTGCCAGAGGCAAAGCGCATCGTCTAGTTTTGATCAAACGGGGTCGTTGCCGGGGTTTTGACCACGGCGCGGCACCCGGCCAACAGGGGGCGCAATGTCAGGAAACAAAAGTTCCGGTGGACGGTCCGGGCAACTTGGCCGGTCCGAGGCGAAAAGCGGGCTGCTGCTGATCAGTCCGACCGCGATTTTCGCGCTGCTGTTGCTGGCCGCGCCCTTGGCCACGATCATCGCCTACAGCTTCATGGCCGATGGCTATCTGACCATCATCCCGCAGTTCCAGATCTGCAATTACATCGGCACCTGTTCCAGCTATGAGATGAAGGACGGCGTCCTGACAGCGGCCAAGGAATACAAGGGCGTGTTCTCTGATCCCTTGGCGCAAACCTTGTTGGTGCGGTCCTTGGGCGTGTCGATGATGGTCACGCTGGTGACGGTGGTGCTGGCCTTTCCGGTGGCCTATTTCGTCAGCTTCCACGTCGGCCCCGACCGCAAGTCGCTGTGGCTGTTCCTGATCACCATCCCGTTCTGGACGTCCTATCTGGTGCGGGTGTTCCTGTGGAAGGTGATCCTTGGCTATAACGGGGTCATCAACTCTGCCCTGCTGGGCATCGGGATCATTGACGAGCCGATCACCGCGCTGAACTACAACGTCGGCGCGATCATCACCACGCTGGCCCATGCCTATGCCCCCTTTGCCATCCTGCCGATCTTTGTGGCGCTGGAAAAGATCGACCGCTCTTTCCTTGAGGCGGGGCAAGACCTTGGCGAAAGCGCCTTCAACACCTTCCGCCGCGTGACGTTGCCCTTGGCTATGCCGGGGGTGATTTCGGCCACGCTGATCGTGTTCATCCCCACCGTGGGCGACTACGTGACGCCCAACCTTGTCGGCGGACCCGAAGGCAAGCTGGTCGCGAACCTGATCCAGTTGCAATACATGAAGCTGGACAACTATCCGCTCGGCTCGGCTACGGCAGTGTCGGCGATGCTGCTGGTGGCGATTGTCAGCCTGATCTTCCTGTTCCTTACGCGCCGTTATCTGAGGGGGCCGAAATGAAGGGCGGATGGTTCCGGGGCTATGCCATCGTTTATCTTCTGGTGCTGTATGCGCCGATCATGCTGCTGCCGATCTTTGCCTTCAACGACAGCGCCATCGTGTCTTTCCCCTTGGCGGGGTTCACCACCAAATGGTTCACCCAGATGGCGGACGAACCCACCTTGCATGACGCGCTGAGAAATTCGCTGTTCATCGCGGTCTCAACAGCGGTCATCTCCACGCTGTTGGGCATCCTTGCGGCCCGTGCCTCTACCCGCTTTGTCTTTCCAGCCAAGGGCGCGATCATGGGGCTGATCATGCTGCCCTTGGTGCTGCCTGAAATCATCGCGGCGGTGTCCTTGCTGGTGGTGTTTCTGGGCATCGGCATCCCGCTGGGCCTGATCACCATCATTCTGGGCCATGTGCTGGTCTGCACGCCCTTTGCCATCGCGATCCTGTCGGCATCGTTCCAATCCTTGGACAAATCGCTGGAGGAAGCCGCCTATGATCTTGGCGAAACGCCGCTGTCAACCTTTTGGCTGATCATCCTGCCCTTGGTGATGCCGGGGATCATCTCATCCCTTCTGATCACCTTCACGATCTCCTTGGATGAGTTCATCATGGCCTTCTTCCTTGGCGGCACCAATGTGACGCTGCCGGTCTATATCTTCTCGCAGTTCCGCTTCCCGCAATCGGTGCCGGTCATCATGGCGCTGGGGACATTGCTGGTGCTGCTGTCCATCACCCTGCTTGCGATTGCCGAATACTTCCGCCGCCGTGGCATCGCAAAGACTGGCGGAAAGAATACCGGAGGCTTCCTGTGACCTTTTCCGCTGACCGTTCCACGATGATCGAGTTTCGTGACGTCCACAAATACTACGGCGATTACCACGCCCTGCGCGGTATCAGCGGTGAGATCAAGTCGGGGGAGTTCTTCTCGCTCTTGGGTCCATCCGGCTGCGGCAAGACCACGCTTCTACGCACCATCGCGGGGTTTGAGGGGATTTCTTCGGGCGCCGTGCTGATCGACGGCAAGGATACGGCGGGCATTCCGCCGAACAAGCGCCCGACCAACATGGTGTTCCAATCCTACGCCATCTTCCCGCATCTGACTGTGGCCGAAAACGTGGGCTTTGGTCTGCGCCGCGACCCGCGCTCTGCTGCGGAAAAGTCCCGCGCCGTGGATGAGGCGTTGGAGATGGTGGGCCTGAAAGGCTATGGCGGGCGGGCGGCCAATGCCCTGTCCGGCGGTCAGCGCCAGCGTGTGGCTTTGGCGCGGGCGCTGATCCTGAAGCCCAAGGTCTTGCTGCTGGATGAACCCCTGTCCGCGCTGGACAAGAAGATGCGCGAATTGATGCAGGTGGAACTGATCAAGCTGCAACGTCAGGTTGGCATCACCTTCATCCTTGTGACCCATGACCAGGAAGAAGCCCTTGTCATGTCCGACCGCATCGCCGTGATGTTCGAGGGTGAGATTGCGCAACTGGCCGATCCCGAGACGCTCTATCGCCGCCCGAACAGCCGCAAGGTGGCGGATTTCATCGGCACGATGAATTTCATCCCCTGTGAAGTGCTGTCCCAAGGAATGGACACCATCGAGGTGGACGCCAAGGGTCTGGGCCGAGTCACCCTGTCCACCGATCAGGCCCCGCCACCGAATGGCAAGGAATCCCCGGTCGTGGGTCTGCGCCCTGAAACGCTGACGCTGCTCTATCCCGGTCAATCCACCCAAGACCGCACCGTGGATGGCGTGGTGGATGAGGTGATCTATTTCGGCGACATGACCTATTACGATGTCTATATCGGCGGCACCGATGTCGAGGTGCGCCTGTCGATGCGCAACGTGCCGGGGCGTCCGATCCTTGACGTGGGCACGCAAGTCCAACTGGCGTGGAATCCGTCCGCCTTGGTGTTGTTCCGGTGATCCTGCCTGCGCGCCTTCAGCCGCCCGATTGGCTGAAGCGCGCGTCGGATGCCCCGCCCGCGCTGGTGTTTCACACCAAAGGCCCGCATGCCGAAAGGCTGCTCTCGGGCGGGTTTCGGCTGCTGGGCGCGTTGTCGGATCATGCCGCAGGGCAGGGCTGGGATGTGCAGGCAGTCGAATTCACCGACGCCTCACCCGCCTGCGCCGTTGCGGACAGCCGCCATATCCATGTGTTGATGGAGGATCACCCCGCCTACGGCCCGCGCGTGTTTCACGCCGTGCCGGGATACCTGCGCGGCTGGTGGTTCTTTGACGACCTCGCCACGCGCAACAATGCGTCGATCCGGTTTCACGGCTTTGATCCCCGCAGCGTCAAAGAGGCCTTCGCCACCCGGTTCACGGACCGCCTGCGCACGCAATTCGCCGGGCGCAACTTCACCAAATTCGGCCAGCGGGAACGCGGAGAGGAAGCGATTCCAACAGGTTGCCTCGCGTTCTTCGCGCAGGGGTTCACCGTCCCGCCGCACCAAAGCCATTATGCCGGTGTGCTCGACCTCGCCCACGCCAGCATTGCCGCGCGGGGGGATCGACCCGTGGTCATCAAACCCCATCCCAAGAACAGCCTTGAGGAGGTTGAGGCCTTGGCCGC
Source organism: Rhodobacteraceae bacterium PARR1 (assembly GCA_002256185.1). Classification (GTDB taxonomy): domain Bacteria; phylum Pseudomonadota; class Alphaproteobacteria; order Rhodobacterales; family Rhodobacteraceae; genus Paragemmobacter. The sequence goes on from NKIT01000024.1 coordinate 25,840, forward strand.
CCTGCATGACCCCGCCGCGGGGGTGCATGTCACCGATGCGTCGATCCACGACATTCTGGACGCCTGCGCCTGTGTGGTGACGGTGACCTCTGCCGTGGCGTTTGAAGGCTTCCTGCACGGCAAACCCGCCGTGGTGGCGGGGCAGGTGGATTATCCGCAGAATGTGGTGACCCTGACCGATCCCGCCAAACTGCCCGATGCCATCACGGCCGCACTGTCGCGCGATTGGCCGCATGACCGCTTTGTCACTTGGTATCTGCGCCACCATTGTCTTGAGGACCGCGCCGAAAGCCTGCCCCGCGTGCTGGAACGTTTGCACCGCAAGGGTCTCAGTCTGGGCGATTTCAACCAGCGCGGCTGGTTCTAGCAATCCGGCGGCAACAGCCCCAATCCGCGCAGGTAGATGCCAATCCCGGCCTCAAGCAGATCTTCGGGCGGGAAGGGCGATTTGGCCCCCGGTGCCCCGCGCATGTAAAGTTCCACTACGCCGTGCGACATGGCCAGCACATGGGCCGAAAACATCGCAGGCGGCGGGCGGCGGCTTTCGGGCATCTGTTCGGACAGTTTCGCGGCGGCCTTTTCCAAGACACTGCGTGCCTTTTCCGCCACCAAGGCCAGATCAGGAAAGGCGTTCAGCGACAGCCCGCTTTCAAACATCGCCATGTAATGACCGGGATATTTCCGCGCAAAGGCCAGATAGGCCCGCCCCGTCGATTCAAACGCGGCAAGGGCCGAGGGTTTGCCATCGTCATAGGCATATTCCATGAGGGCTGCGAAAATATCGTAGCCCTGACGCGCCACCTCGGCCAACAAGTCCTCACGGCCCGCGAAGTGACGATAGACGGCGGCGGGGGTGACATCGGCCTGTTTCGCGGCCTCGGACAGCGTAAAGCCCGTGGGACCGCGTTCTGCGATCAGGGTCAGCGCGGCCTCAACCAATGCCTGCCGAAGATTGCCATGGTGATAGCCGCGCTTCATCTTATCCTTTCGGGCGCAGTCCCGGCCCGCCACAGATCAGCGGATCGGGCGTGCCGATCAGGGCCTTGTCCTTTCCCTTGAACTCCACCGCCTGCAAGACAGTCTGCACCGCCGCGATGCGGGCGCGTTTCTTGTCATCCGACAGGATCACCGTCCAAGGCGCGTGGTCGAAATGGCTACGTTCCATGGTTTCGTCAATGGCTTTGCAGTAATCATCCCACTTGGCCAGACCGTCAATGTCGATGGGCGACAGCTTCCACTGTTTCAGCGGGTCTTTCTCCCGCGCAAGGAAGCGGCGCAACTGTTCAGCCCGCCCCACCTCAAGCCACAGCTTGACGAGGATGATGCCCTCATCCGCGATCATACGTTCAAAATCAGGCAGTTGGCGAAAGAACTTCTCACGGTCGGCGGGGGTGCAGAAGCCAAAGACATGTTCAACCATCGCGCGATTGTACCAAGAGCGGTCGAACAGCGCCATTTCGCCCTTGGCGGGGAACCAGTCGATGTAGCGCTGGAAATACCATTGCGCGGCCTCGCGCTCGCTGGGTTTGGGCAGGGCCACGACATTGGCGACGCGCGGGTTCAGGTTTTCGCGCATCGTGTCGATGGTGCCGCCCTTGCCCGCCGCATCGCGCCCTTCAAAGATCACGACCAGACGCTGACCGCTGGCTTTCAGATCGGCCAGCATCCGCACCAATTGGCGCTGAAGGCCCTCCATCTGCGTGTCGTAATCCTTGCCCTTGATCTCGGCCCGGTAGGGGTAGCTTTCGGTCAGGATGTCATCCTTGCCCGCGGTCTCAATCTGTTTGCGGATCGCCTTGGGCGCGTCCTTCTTGAAAAAGCGCGAAATCGCGCCGTCAAAGGGCAGGGCGGGGTCTGCGGATTTGGCACACATGCGATCACCTTTGGAAAACCGGTCAGGGCAGTGTAACCGGCCATCCCCTTAACGCAATCCCGCGCGGGCAGCGGCGCGGTCGATGGCATCCAGCACCGCGTCAGGGTTGGTGTGATGCGGCATATGGCCCACGCCGGGCAGAACGGTCAGATGGGCATTGGGCAGACGCTGCGACAGGGGCAGCGAGTGGATCGTCAGCGGAACAATCGTATCAGCATCGCCATGCACCAATTCGATGGGCAGGGTCAGGCTGGGCAAGCGCGGCTCCATCGCGACAATCTGGGGGCGCAAGCTGTTGATCTGCTGAACATTTGCTGAAAGGGCACCTTGCCGCAACGTCAGGTCCAGACCCAGATAGGCCAGATAGCCCGCAGGCGCGGGTTGCGGGGCAAAAACGGCGTCGATGCTGCGCGCGATATAGCGATCCGGTAGCCAGGCCGATGCCAAAGGCACGAACACCGCCCGCCCCAATGCGGTTTCTGTCAGCTTGTAGGTGATGTCCAAGCCCCCCGGCCAAGGCAGCGACGGGGCCGACACCATGACCCGCGCCGCGGCCGGATGGTCCAGCGCCCATGCCAGTGCCACCGATCCGCCGTAGCTTTGGCCCACCAGCAGTGGATTGGTCGCGCCAAGTTGATCTGCCGCCGCCTTCAGAACCGCCACCTGCGCGGCAAGCGACGCCTCTCCCCCCGGCAGCGGATCGGAATAGCCCAAGCCCGGGCGGTCAAAGGCCAGCACACGGTAATGCGGTGTCAGACGGTCCATAAGGCCAAAGGTGAAGTCGCGCAGATTGCCGGATGCGCCATGGATCAGCACAAGGTCAGGCCCCGAACCGGCCACCTGCACATGCACGCGCAGACCGTTCACCGTGACAAACTCCCCGGTTGGGGGCGTGTCACGCAGCGCCCGCCCATCCCGCGCCTGCGCCCGCCACAGCGTCAGCGCAACGAAGGCGGCAAACAGGATCAGAACGGCAAGGCCCAGCAGTTTCATCGCAACATCACCCCGTATGCCGTTGGAAATAGTATAAACTCCGCCGCAGCCACATCACCTCACGCAAACGCGACGCGCCTAGCGGCCAATATCCGTCAGATCAAAGGGGGTGGATTGGTAAATCTCGTTGATCCAGTTGCCGTAAAGCAGATGGGCATGGCTGCGCCAGCGGTTCAGCGGCGGCAGGGCCGGATTGTCATCGGGGTAATAATTCAACGGCACATTGATCGGCGTGCCCCCCGCAACATCGCGATCATATTCCTGTTTCAGCGTGTCGCTGTCATATTCAAAGTGGTTGAAGATATAGAGCGCGCGATGCGACGCATCTTCGACCAGACAGGGGCCCACCTCATCCGACCCGATCAGCGTGCGCAGGGCGGGACGGCTGTCAATCTCGGCTTGCCGCATTTCGGTCCAGCGGCTGACGGGGATCACGAAATCATCCGAAAATCCACGCAGAAAGGGTGAGGTCGGCGCAAGGTTCACATGACGAAAGCAGCCGAAAGCCTTGGTTTGCAACAGATGTTTCTGCACACCGTGGAAGTGGTGGATCATCGCCATCCCGCCCCAGCAGACGCCAAAGGTGGATTGCACATGGGTTTGCGTCCAGTCAAAGACTTGGCGCAGTTCATCCCAATAGGTCACCTCCTCAAACGGCAGATGCTCAATCGGTGCGCCGGTGATGATCAGACCGTCAAACTTTTCATCCCGCACCTCTTGGAAGGGGCGGTAAAAGGTTTCCATATGCTCGGCGGCGGTGTTCTTGGTCTGATGTTCGGTCATGCGGATCAGATGCAGATCAATCTGCAAGGGCGTGGCCCCGATCAGGCGCGCGAACTGGTTTTCGGTCTGAATCTTTTTCGGCATCAGGTTCAACAGCGCGATCCGCAAGGGGCGGATGTCCTGCCGGGCCGCGCGTTCGGGCGACATGACCATGACGCCTTCGTTCCGCAGAACGTCATAGGCGGGCAGGGTCTCTGGCAGGGTGATGGGCATATCTGAACTCGTTGGTTTAGCGGGTACGATTTAGGCGGCGGGGTGGCCCCGATCAAGCGTGGCGGCAATCAGCGCGTGGAAATCATCGGCGCTGCGCACCTGCGCCACCTCTTCGGCGGTGACGGTGATGCCCCAATTGTCGGCCATCGCGGCGTAGCGGGGTTGGCGATGCTCCAAGAGGCGGGCATAGCCAAAGCGCAGGAAGGCATCGGGGTCCACTTCGGTTTCCGGCTTGCCCTCTTGCGCCAGATAGTCGGCCCAGACCTGCGCCAGAAATTCGGGCTGGTAATACATGGGCTTCGGCGCACGGTCGAAGCGGCGTTTCAGCTCGTCCCGGTGTGCTTCGGACCCTTTGATCCAGACCATCAGCAGGTTCTGCGACAGCGCTGTCAGCACCGGATCGGTGCGGTCTTCGGGATTGACCACTTCGCAGATCGACCCGCCGGAATCGCAGACGAAGTTATCGTAACGATAAATTTCTTGCGCGCGCTGGATGAAATGCGGCGTGTCGAGCAAGGCGTAAACCTCTGCCGCGCGGTGCTGGTCCTGCCGCTTGCAGTATTCGGCAAAGGCCACACCACCCCGCGTGGGATCACCCGGCTTGCCCAGATAGGTCGACAAGGGCGCCAGATTGTCAAAGGTGATGTTGGAGGCGATATAGACCGAATCCGTCATCAGAAGTTCGCGCAAGAGCGGAACCTTCATCGCCTCACGCTTGAAGTTGTCGGCGATGTGTTCGCCCATGTAGCGCGTGCCAATGCGGTAATCGACGGAATAGTGGAACCAATCCCCCCCGGCGCGCAGTAGGCTGGCCAGATAGGTCTTGCCCAACCCGGACATGCCGAACAGCAGCACGCGTTTCGCGGATGCCGCCTGATACTCTGCCCCGTTCCGGTAGATCATGATCCTGCCCCCGCCTGTCTTTGGCCCGGTGATAGCGCCCCGCGCGGCCAAGGTCATGTGGAAAATCAAATGAAAACGGCCCTGCGCAACGCACAGGGCCGTCCAGTCGCCGTTTCAGTGGATCAGAACGAATAGCCGATCTGCACACCCAGACCCAACGCGTCATTGCCGCTGAACTTGGTGCCCGACGCATCGGTCGCATCGCCCAGCTTGGCATATTCGATGCCGCCGGTGATCTTGATGTTGTCCTTGCGATAGGTTGCGCCCACCCCGAACGAGGTGGAGCCATCGGTCGGCGACAGACGCGAGGCGACGCCGCCCTTGGACTCTTCGTAGGTGACACGGCCAAAGACCGACAGATTGTCGTTCAGACGACGCCCGACGCCCAGTTGATAGGTCATCACGTCATTGTCGATGCCGGTGACGTCATCGTTGAAGGCGGCGTTGTAAAGCGGCGGGCGCACCTCCCAGACCGACCAGTTGGTGTATTTGATCATCCCGAACACCAACGTGTCCTTGGCCACACCCGACTGGAAATCCAGCGCGATGGAGCGCGGCATTTCGATGTTGGTGGTGCCATTGCGCAGCCCGCCCAGCGGCGTTGCGGCAAAGGCGGGCAGCGTCTCGCGCGAGGCGAAGCTGTGGGTGAAGCCCTGTTCATAGGTCAGCGCCACACGCAGCGCGATTTCGGGCTTTTCATAGGCCGCCCCCACGATCAGCGCGGTCTGGCTGTCGGATTCGGTGGTGGCGTTATAGGCCAGCGTTCCCGCCGGTGCCCCGGCCGCCAAGGCCGCCGCCGTGCCGCCTGCCGTTGCCATGCTGGCGCGGATCATGCGGTCCGGGATCGCAATCTCGGCCTTGGAGGTGACGTTCTTGGCACCGCCATAGACGGAAAAGCCCTGCGCCACGTCATATTTGACCAAGGCCGCAATCTGGTTGCTGGACCAATGCGCCTCAAGCCCGTTGTAGAAACCGGCGGTGTATTTCGCGTCCGCGCCATAGGGCTGGTTCACGAACACGCCGACCGACAGCTTGTCATTCAGATCGGTTTTGAAGCTGAGCGAAAGCGTCGTGTAGCTTTCGGCCATGTTCCCCGTCGAGGCCCCGAAAAAGGCGATGGGGCCGACATAGGCGCCCGTCACGCCGGGATTCACGGTGCTGAAGCCGAGTTCGGCGTAAGTGCCTTCCTCGAACATGGCGGCATAGGGCAGACGCGACCGGTCGATGCCGCCCGCGTTGGCCATGGTGGCGCAGACAGCAAGTGCGGATGTCGCCAGCAAGGCGGATTTGAAGTGCATCATCGGTTCCTCCCCGTATCGTCCGAACGCCGGATGCACCGCGCCGAACACTTGTTTGTGAGGCTATGGTCCAGCCCCGGTGTCGGTCAATCCGCGACGCAACGTCACAGATCAGGACGCGCAAGAGTTGTGGCGGAAATGCGCGTTGCCGATCTGCGTTCTGACCGGATATTGATCCAGTTTCCGCAAAAGATCACCGCTGCGCCAGCCAAAACCCACACATCCACCGGTTCGGAATAAAGCGCCATCCCGACGACAGCGATCACCGGCAAACGGATGAAGTCGATGGGCAGCACGAAACTGGCCGGGGCCAGCGACAGCGCCGTGGTCAGGCACAGATGCGCCAGCAACCCGCACACCCCGATCAGCGCCAGCCACGGCAGTGTCTGCGCCGTGGGCAGGGCGATGGACCCATCCCAACCGGCACAGGCCAGCCCAAGGCCGAATTGCATCAAGGTCAGCCAGAACAGGATGGACACGATGCTTTCGCCGCGCGTCAGGCGTTTGGTCATCAGCGCGGTCGCGGCAAAACAGATGGCCGAACCTGCCGCCGCCACAACGCCTGCGTTCAGATGCGCGAAATCGGGCCGCGCGACCAACAGGACGCCCAGAAACCCCATCCCCGCCGCGATCAGACGCGGTGTCGTCAGTTTCTCCCCCAGCACCAAGGGCGAGAGCAGGATCACCCAGATGGGCGAGGTGAACTCCAGCGCAAAGACCTGCGCCAGCGGGATCATCGTCAGCGACCAGAACCACAGATTCTGCCCGCCAAAATGAAAGAGGTTGCGGATCACATGGCTGGGCAGGGTGTCGCGCCGCACCTCGGCCAACCGCCCGGTTGCGATGCCAAAGGCCATCACCAGCGTGAACCCCAGCACCGACCGCCACATCATGATCTCGAACGTGTCATGCACGCCCGACACGGCCCGCCCCGCCACCGCCATCAGGGTAAAGGACAGGATCGACCCGCCCATCCACAGGGCAGCGGCAAGCGGGCGCTGCGTCATGGCGTGCTGGCCGGGGCGGTCATGGAATGGGCGGGCAGGGTGTCCTTGTCCGCTTCGCCCCCATCCAGACGGTCGGCGCGGCGCAGGGCCGGGAACATCCACGCCCACAGCGCCGTCACGCCCATGGTGCCGATGCCCCCCGCAACGCAGGCGGCCACGGGGCCGATGAAGCGCGACACGACGCCCGATTCAAACTCGCCCAATTCATTGGAACCGCTGATGAACAGGCCCGACACGCTGCTGACCCGCCCGCGCATGTGATCGGGTGTGACGATCTGCACCAAGGTTTGCCGGACGTAGACCGAGATCATGTCCGCCGCCCCCAACACCGCCAAAGCCAGCACCGACAGCCACATGTTCTGCGACAGGCCAAAGACCACCGTGGCCAGACCAAAGGCCCCGACAGCCAGGAACATCCGCACCCCCGCCTTGCGCTTGAGCGGCCAGCGCGCCAAGGCAAGGGCCATCACCACCGCACCGATGGCAGGACCAGAGCGCAGGATGCCAAAGCCTTCGGGTCCGACCTTCAGGATGTCACTGGCAAAGGCCGGAAGCAGCGCCGTCGCCCCGCCCAGCAGCACGGCGAACAGGTCCAGACTGATCGCGCCGAACACGATCTTGTTCTTCCACGTGTAGACCAGACCTTCCTTGATCTGCTGGATCTGGCTGCCCGGTTGGCGTTCTGGCGTGGTGTTGGTCCGCATCAATGCCACTATGCCCAGACCCGCCACATAAAGCCCCGCTGCCACCGCATAGGACAGCGCGGTGGACACGGCACACAGCAGGCCACCCAGCCACGGCCCGCCGATCACCGCGCATTGCCACGCCAAGGATTTCAGCGAAATCGCCTGCGGCATGTCGGCCTTGGGCACCAGCATCGGGACGGTCGCGCTGGAGGCAGGCGACAAAAACGCCCGCGCCGCACCAAAAACCGCGGCGATGGCAAAGATATGGCTGACCTGCGGGCTGTCTTCCAGCGCCACGAACACCAGACCCACAACGCACAGCGCCTCAACTGCCAGGGCCCCCATGACGATGCCGCGCCGCGAATGGCGGTCCGCCAATGACCCGGCCCAAAGTGTCAGCAAAAACAGCGGCACGAATTGCGCCAAGCCTACCATGCCCACCAGAAAGGCGCTTTCGCCGCGGCTCATGGTGGCGCTGACCGAGGATATTTTGGAGATCACGCAGGCGACGCTGAGCATTCCGATCTTTGCGGTGAATTTCGCGGTGTTGCTGGGCGGCGGAAAGAAGGGGGCGGGTTTTGTCATGATCCCCTAGGCTTAGACCTGCGGCTTGGGGCTTGCCATCCCAAATCAGCCATGCGGCAGGACGATGGCGCGGATTTCCCCCGGCAGGGCTGAGTTGGCAATCGCCTCTGCCGCCTGTTCCAACGTCAGCACGCGCGAGATCAGCGGTGCCACCTTGACCTTGCCGCTGGCAATCATCGCCGCCGCGCGGTCTTGGGTGAAGGGGTTGATGAACGAGGACAGGAACTGCACCTCACGAAACAGCAGATCAAAGGGTTCAATACTGACCTTCTGCCCCGCAGGCAGAACGCCAAGGATCACCACCCGTCCGCCGCTGCGTGTCAGGCGGGGGGCCATCTCCACCGTATCGCCCACGCCCGCACATTCGATCACGGCATCCGCGCCATCGGGCCAGATCGCCCGCGCGTCTGCTTCCGTCGCTGCCGTCTGATGCGCGCCCAAGGAATGCGCCAAATCGCGCTTGGCCTGCTGGCGGGTGACCAGCATCACCTCGGCCCCCGCCAGCACCGCCAGTTGCAGCGCCAGCATGCCGATCACCCCGCCGCCAAGGACCATCACCCGTTCCCCGGCACGCAGATCCGCGATGTCGATGCCGTGGATGGTGCAGGCCAGCGGGTCGCAGAACGCGCCGTGGTGGGGATGCAGGTCGGCTGGCAAGACATGCGCCTTGTGCGCGGGAAAGGCACAATATTCCGCGAATCCGCCATCGCGTTGCAGACCCGTCGCCACGTTGTGGCTGCACAGGTTGACCCGCCCCCGACGGCATTGGTCACAGGTGCCGCACCATAGGTTCGGATCGCAGGTCACGCGCGTGCCGATGGGCAGGGTCACCCCTTCGCCGCAGGCCACGACGATCCCCGAAAACTCATGCCCCAAGGTCACCGGCGGCTTCGACGGAAACTCCCCCGCGAACAGATGCCGGTCGGTGCCGCAGACGCCCGCCGCCTCGACCTTGATCAGCACCTCGCCGGGGTGCGGATCGGGGATGGCAACGGTATCGCAAGACATCAGCCGATGGCCGACAAGACGGGTGGCGCGCATCATGTTTGGTCCTCCTGCCGGGCAGTCTGGCCAAGTGATGCGGGCCGTCAAGGGCTGAGACCTGCTGTGCAGAGGCGCGCATTGTCCTTTGGTGCGCTGCGGCCTAAGTCTCGGGTCAGATTTGTTCCATCAGGTGTCCTCATGTCCGACCGCAATCCCGCCCATCCCATCGCCGCGCA
>NKIT01000025.1 GCA_002256185.1 Rhodobacteraceae bacterium PARR1
TGAGGGGACATTAGCGCAGGTTGTGCGAAAAGCCCATTCAAGCCTGACCAAGTTGTCAGCCTGTGGCTCTGCTACATCAGCACGGCCCTTTGCGGCAAGCCAAATCCTTGAATTTGCACGGGACATCAGAACATCTCCCAAGTGCAGGCCCCGTTTTCGATGCTGTAGGATTCAAAGAACTGTGTCGCTTCGGGCGCGGACTGGCCAAAGGGGACGGGGCGGTCGGACAGGGAAATCACGATTTGCGCGGGTGGCGGGATGTTGTCCATGACGCGCGGCAGGGCGAAGGCGTCGCACAGGTGCTGCATGTCGGTGCTGGCGGTGTCAAAGTCGATGCCGCCACCGGGGGCGATGGCGGGAGCCACAAACAAGAACCGCGTCGCCACACCATCCGTGCCGGGGGCGTTCCAGACCACCTCTTGCAGGGTGATGCTTTGGCCGGAGGGAACTTCGACCGTCACGCCGTCGCCGGGGGTGACCTGCACCCCGTCCGTCGCCTGCGCCACACCCGCCCACAACAGCGCTGCCGCCACAAGGGCGGATCGAGTGTAACGACGGGGCGGGCCAAAGCGCATGACGGGGGCTTTCTGCGGTCAGGTCAAAGCGGGATGTTATCGTGCTTTTTCCACGGGTTGGTCTGGCGCTTGTTGCGCAACGCCGCAAAGGCGCGGGCGACGCGGCGGCGGGTGGAATGGGGCATGATCACCTCGTCGATAAAGCCCTTTTCGGCGGCGACGAAGGGGTTGGCGAAGCGATCCTCATAATCCTTCACGCGGGCGGCGATCTTGTCCTTGTCGCCGAGTTCGCTGCGATAAAGGATTTCGACAGCCCCTTTAGCGCCCATCACGGCAACCTCTGCCGTGGGCCACGCATAGTTGAAATCGCCGCGCAGGTGTTTGGAGGACATCACGACATAGGCCCCGCCATAGGTCTTGCGGGTCAGGACGGTGACCTTGGGAACGGTGGCTTCGGCATAGGCGAACAGCAGTTTCGCGCCGTGCTTGATGACGCCGCCGTATTCCTGCGTCACGCCGGGCAAAAAGCCGGGAACATCGACCAGAGTCAGGATCGGGATTTCAAAGGCATCGCAGAACCGCACAAAGCGCGCGGCCTTGCGGCTGGAGTCGATGTCCAGACACCCGGCCAGAACCATCGGCTGGTTGGCGACGACGCCCACGGTCTGACCCTCAAGCCGGATGAAGCCGGTGATGATGTTTCCGGCGAAATCCTTCTGAATCTCGAAGAAATCGCCCTCATCGGCGAGCTTCAGGATCAGTTCCTTCATGTCATAGGGCTGGTTCGGATTGTCCGGAACCAAAGTATCCAAGGACGGCTCCACCCGTGCCGGATCGTCAAAGAACGGGCGGACGGGGGCTTTCTCGCGGTTGTTCAGCGGCAAAAAGTCGATCAGGCGGCGGGTTTCCGCGATCAGTTCGACGTCGTTTTCATAGGCCCCATCGGCGACCGAGGATTTTTTGGTGTGGGTCGACGCCCCGCCCAACTCCTCAGCCGTTACCTGTTCGTTGGTGACGGTCTTGACCACATCCGGGCCGGTGACGAACATGTAGGACGAGTCTTTGACCATGAAGATGAAGTCGGTCATGGCGGGCGAATAGACGGCCCCCCCGGCACAAGGCCCCATGATCAGCGAAATCTGCGGCACCACGCCCGAGGCGAGGACGTTGCGTTGAAACACCTCGCCGTAAGCGGCCAAGGACGACACGCCTTCCTGAATGCGTGCACCGCCGGAGTCATTCATGCCGATGACGGGGGCGCCATTCTGGATTGCCATGTCCATGATCTTGCAGATCTTGGCACCATGGGTTTCCGATACAGACCCGCCCAGCACGGTGAAATCCTGCGCAAAGACATAGACCTGACGACCATTGATCGTGCCCCAGCCGGTCACGACGCCATCGCCGGGATGCTTGGTTTCCTCCATCCCGAAATCGGTGCAGCGGTGCTGCACGAACATGTCGAATTCTTCAAAGCTGCCTTCGTCAAGGAGAAGCTCGATCCGCTCCCGCGCGGTGAGCTTCCCCTTGCCGTGTTGCGCGTCAACCCGCCGCGCACCCCCGCCAGCGCGGGCCACGGCGCGGCGGTTTTCCAATTCTTGCAGGATATCTTTCATGGGCGTGGCCCCCCAGCTTGACCCGAATTTTGCCGGACCATAGCGGGATGCGGCGGCGCGGCAAAACGGAGTCTGGCATATTTGCAAAGTATTGGCACATCTAATCATGCTAAATGCAAATCCGCTAAGCACTCGCCCCCTTGCGCGGGCTGGGCTATGCCGAAACCGCCCCATGAAAAAAGGTGCCGACCATGCCGCAACTCCCCGTCCCCGTGCTGACCATCGGACTGCTCGCGGCGTCCAACATCTTCATGACCTTTGCGTGGTATGGCCATCTGAAGTTCAAGACCGCGCCCTTGGCCATTGTCATCGTGGTCAGTTGGGGGATCGCGCTGTTTGAATACATGCTGCAGGTGCCTGCCAATCGCATCGGCCACGGATATTTCAGCGCGGCAGAATTGAAAACCATCCAAGAGGTGCTGACGCTGTCGGTGTTCATGGTGTTTTCGGTCGTCTATCTGAAAGAACCGCTGAGTTGGAACCACTTCGTCGGGTTCGGCTTCATCTGTCTTGGCGCGTGGTTCATCTTTCACAAATGGTGAGTCTTGCGCCCTGCCCCGGATTGCGGCACTTCACCGACCATGACCCGCGCTTTTCTGAACGTCGAAGCCTCGCTCACCGGTCGCCGCTGGATTGGCCCCACGGCGGAAGAAGATCGTTTGGCCGAAGCGATGGCACAGGCGACGCGCCTGCCCTTGGCGCTGTGCCTGACGCTGGCCAAGCGCGGCGTGACGGCAGAGGGCGCGGTGGATTACCTTACGCCGTCCTTGCGCGATCTGCTGCCTGACCCCTTGACGCTGCGCGACATGAAGCGGGCGGCAGAGCGGTTCTTGGTGGCAGTGCAGAAGCGCCAGCGCATCGCGGTCTTTGCCGATTACGATGTGGATGGTGGCACGTCGGCGGCGCTGTTGATCCTGTGGCTGCGGGCGATGGGGCGCGAGGCGACGCTCTATATCCCCGACCGCATCGACGAAGGCTATGGCCCCAACGTTCCGGCGATGACGGAACTGGCGGCGCGGCATGACCTGATCATCTGCGTCGATTGCGGCACGCTGAGCCATGAGCCGATCGCCGCCGCCGCTGCGCGTTGTGATGTCGTGGTGCTGGATCACCATTTGGGCAGCGACACCCTGCCCGCCGCGCTGGCCGTGGTGAACCCCAACCGGCAGGATGAGGATGGCACGCTGGCGCATCTTTGCGCCGCCGCCGTGGTCTTCCTGATGCTGGTCGAGGCGAACCGCCAGTTGCGCGGTGAAGGTGTGCAAGGCCCGGACCTGATGGCGATGCTGGACCTTGTAGCGCTGGCGACGGTGGCCGATGTCGCGCCCTTGGTCGGCGTGAACCGTGCACTGGTGCGGCAGGGGTTGAAGGTCATGGCGCGGCGCGACCGGATCGGTTTGCGCGCGCTGGCCGATGTGGCGCGGCTGGACACGGCCCCCACCTGCCATTCGCTGGGGTTCCTGTTCGGCCCGCGCGTCAATGCGGGCGGGCGGATCGGCGCTGCAGATTTGGGCGCGCGTTTGCTGGTCTGCGACAACCCCGCTGAGGCGCAGGCCTTGGCGCAGCGCTTGGATGAGTTGAACACCGAACGGCGCGAGATTGAAAACCGCGTGCGCGATGCGGCCTTGGACCAGGCTGCGGCGCGGGGGCTTGAGGGGCCTTTGGTCTGGGCAGCAGGTCAGGGATGGCATCCGGGCGTGGTGGGGATCGTGGCCAGCCGGTTGAAAGAGGCGACGAACCGTCCCGCCGTGGTGATCGGGCTGGCGGATGGCGAGGGTAAGGGATCGGGGCGGTCGGTGTCCGGCGTGGACCTTGGCGCATCGGTGCAGCGGCTGGCGCAAGAGGGGCTCTTGATCAAGGGCGGCGGCCACAAGATGGCGGCGGGCCTGACGGTGGTCGAGGATCGTCTGGAAGAGGCGATGGCGCGCTTGGGCGAATTGCTGGCGCGGCAGGGGGCAGGGGCTGGCGGGCCTGCGGATTTGAAGCTGGACGGATTGCTGATGCCATCGGCGGCGACGGTTGCGCTGGTGGAGCGGCTTGAGGATGCGGGGCCTTATGGTGCTTCCTCCCCCGCGCCGCGCTTTGCCTTTGCCGATGTGGCGGTCACACCCCGCCGGGTGGGGGAAAGCCATCTGAAGGTCAGCTTGACCGATGGCATGGGCGCGCGCATCGACGGCATCGCCTTCGGGGCGTTCGACAGCCCGCTTGGCCCTGCCCTGAACGAAGGCGGACATGCCCGCTTTCATCTGGCGGGACGGTTGGAGTTGAACGTCTGGAACGGGCGCACATCCGTGCAGTTGCGCCTTGAGGATGCCGCCCGCGCCTGACCGACGCACGCCGCGCCCTTTGGTCAAATGACGGTCACAAAACCGCATTTTTCCCCTTGCGAGTCACCGCAGCGCCCACTAGATAGCCGCTCACCGACAGCGTGGCCCGTTCGTCTATCGGTTAGGACACCTGGTTTTCAACCAGGTAAGAGGGGTTCGACTCCCCTACGGGCTGCCACTTCTTCATTTTTTCGCCTTCCTTTCAATAGGTTGCGACACCCTTGTGTCCAACCCATCCGAAAGGTTGGACAAGTTTCGTTCCGCTTCTGTGCTGGACAACCCGACAAACCCGCTATCGGCAAGCCGTGATCGATCCGCCTTTTTGGTGTAGGTCGCGCCTTCCTTGTTGGTCTTGTGGGCCATCACGGCGCGGATTTCGTCGGGTGACTTGCCCGCGTTCGCCATCAAGGTTGCAAGCGACTTTCGCAGCCCATGCGCCGAACAAAGCGGGTTGCCTGCGGCCTTGCACTGATCCTTGAACCAGTTGCCCAAAGTCGTCGGCTTGTAGGCCAAGCCGTCGCCATGCGTGACGAACAGAAACTGGTCACGCGGGACATTGGCCAGTTCTGCGGCAAGTTCTTCGTGGATCGGCAGATCGGCCCCAATTCCCGTCTTGCCGCGCCTGTAGGTGATCCGATCACCCTGCACATTGCGCCAGCCCATCGCCGCCACGTCTTGCCGGGATGCGCCCGTCCAGAGGAACAGCATCATCGCCAGCCGGGCCTTGCTGCCCGTCGGATGGTGTTCCTTGAATCGGGCAATCTCTTGATCGGTCCAAGTGTGATAGCCGTCGGCGTTTTCCTTGCGCCTGTCAGCGTATCGGGCCGGGTTGAACGTCACACCCATTTCCCGCTTGATCGCAAAGTTAAACAGCATGGACAGGTTCTTCTTGACCGTGTTCGCAGCGGTCGGGCCAGACTTCTTGCCCATAAGCGCTTCGACGTGCTGGGTGCCAAACTTCGCAAAGGGCAGATCGCCCGCGACGCCGCGCAACCAGTCCAGTTCGCCCCGGATGCTGCGCTTGCGGCTTTCCGACAGGTTCCGATATTTTGGGCTGGCCAGATACTGTTCGATCAGCCAAGCCAAGGTGCCTTGGGGCGTTGTGCTGCGGTTCGGTGACTTTGCGCCGTCAATCGCCGCGTCATAGGCAGCACGAAACGCGACGGAGCCATACGGCCCCGGCAGATAGCAAGTGAAGCCCTTACTTCGAAACCGGAAACGGGTTTGGCCGTGCCGATCCACGATCCGGGTCACGCCGGGATAAGGGTTCTTGCGTCGGATCATTTCAGTAACCTGTCACAAGGGTTGGACACGGTAGAGGCTTCGGACTCGCCTTGGAAGATGACGTGAGTTCCATCAGGCTTCACTTCAACTCTGCCGCCCTCATTGCCAGCGGCTTTCATCGCCTTGAGATAGCGAGTCAGTTCAGACTGTTTCAGAAGTGCGGGACGGTTTGCCATCACATACCTTTAGAGGTTGAAAAGTTGATATTGCTGGGTCGGGGCGCAGAGGCGCGGCGGATACGGGTTTCCAGATCGGCAAGGGCGTTCGCCATTTCGGCGTCGCTGCCATATTCAACCCGCTTGCCCTCAAACATAACGACTCGTGTTGCACTTGCGCGCGCCCTGATCAGGGCGTCGCGCAGGGTTTCCAGTTCGGTCGGGTCAATCGCCATATCAGCCGTTCCGATACCAACCGCGATGGTCGATCCATGCCGCGCCAAAGTCCAAGCGGACCTTGATCATCATGGCGTCAACCTCGAAGGCGACGGTCGTTTCCACCTGCGGGCCGGGTGCGCCTTCAAGATAGGCGTATTCCAGACCGTCGATGTTCGCCGGGTCCGCCGCCAGATACCATTGCGTCGCGTTGGTCAGGCGGGGTTCCACCAGAAGCGACAGCTTGGCGAAGGGGTTCACATCGGCGACGGCGGTTGCTGCCAGCGTGGTCAGCAACTGTTCACCGATGGTTTCGTATTCGGGCGGCACGATCAGGAAGCGGGGCGCGGCATTGATCGGCATCCCGTTTGCCGAAGTCTGTTTCCGCATCCGAACCCGCCCGGCGTTCAGGCTGGTGACGCTTGGCGCGGACGCCGCGTCAAGGTTGCCGTGGCCAGCGACGAACACCGCCAGACCGTCGCCCATGATCGGGTTGCTGGTCAGTGCGGTGACAAGCTGCGAGTTCTCGAATTCACGCGCGGCAATGCCCATGCGGCGGCTGAAGTCTGCAAGCGCGTTCAGATCATCGTTGATCCACATTTGGCGCGTGTAGGGGATCATGCTGCCGAAGGTTTGCAGGGTGTTCGTATTGGCCGACTCGGCAACCGAACCCATCGAATATTCGCCGCCTTCCAGAACCCGCCGAAGGGCCGGGGCATCGCCAAGCATATACTTGGTCTGCACTTTGAAGTTCGGATATTGCGTCTGGCGCGCAGCGGGGCGCAGACCGGACGGGGCGGCGTCATAGGCGGTGCGAAGGCTGCGCCCGGCGCTATCGCCAAGGATGCCCGCCAGATCGCCCGTGACCATGCTGCCCGCGCGGGTGAACACCTGCGCGTCAGACACACCCTGCAAGGGCTGGCCATGCCGCTTCATGACTTCCCGCACCACGTCGGGAAGGCGAATGTTCGCATATTGGCGCGCCGGGGCGGACAGTTCATGTGTCGGGTTCATCCGGGCGTGGATCGCTTCCCCGACACGCGCCGCGAAAACCGCCGGGTCGTTGTGGTCGAACGTGATCTGCGCCGTGGTGCGGGTGCGGGTCTGCGATTGCCGCTGCGCCATCGCAGCGAAGGCCAGTTCCCGTGCGGCTTCCGGCGTCGCCTCGGCGTCGATCTGCGCGTCGGTCCAAGCCCGGTCCAGCCCCGCCAGTTCGGCGATGCTGCGAATCTCGGTGTTCATTTCAGCGCGGGTTTGCACCTGCACTTCAAGTTCAGTGGTCGGCATGGTGACTTCTCCATTTCTGAAATGTGCGCCGGGATCGGCGGGAACGGGAACGATGGACACTTCAATCGGCGTCCATCGGGTCGCGGTGCGAACCCGCTTGGTGCCGTCTTTGGCTTCGCGGGTCTGTTCGATGGTGTAGCCAATCGACAGCCCGCGCAGGGTGCCGTTGGCAACGTCGGTCATCACGGCTTGCGCCGGGGTGGATTCGC
This sequence comes from Rhodobacteraceae bacterium PARR1, assembly GCA_002256185.1. Taxonomy (GTDB): domain Bacteria; phylum Pseudomonadota; class Alphaproteobacteria; order Rhodobacterales; family Rhodobacteraceae; genus Paragemmobacter. Next base: position 7,610 of record NKIT01000025.1, read on the forward strand.
GGAACCGGATCACCACAAGCAAGCCTTCGGGCGTCATCCGCGCCGCCTCGATCACACCCAACTGATCGCGGGTCGTGTCGCGGCGATGCCCGTCCAGAACCGGGGCACCGACAAGCCGCGCAAGATCGACGCCGCGCAGGTCCAGAACCTCGGTGTAACCGGGGCGCGCAACGGGTGCCCCGGTCGAAACGATTGCTTCAATCGTCCGGGCCTCTGCGCTGAAGGTGGCAGGACGCATGTTCGCCGCCCGAAGGTGAATGGTCATGGTTTCAGTTCCCGGTTGTCAGCGGATCGCACCGTCAATCAGCACCTGCCCCACCGTGTCCGCCGCAAGGGCAGCGGCGAAGGCGGCACCGATGATCTTATTGCTGCCAACCGTCGTTGTGACGGCGCGGGCGGAGTTGTCCCAATAGAGGGTCTGGCCAAGGGTCCATGCCTGCGCGGCGGTCTTGGTCAGGCTGAAAACGCCCTGGCGCACAAGCACCACGTCGGCACTGATCGCAGCGGCACCTTGGGCGACGCCGATGATCGAACCGACTTGCGCCACCTGCCCCGAAGTCAGGGCATAGGGCGCGGGCAGCGTGACGTTGTTGCCAGAGAAAAGGGAATTTCGCATTTCAGACTCCTGTGGGTTTGGTTGCGCGGGCGAACGTGTCCGCCGCGATTTCTTCGTCCAGTTCTTCGATATCGCGGCCACGGCCTGCGACCACTTCGGCGCGGGACTTCAACCCCGCCTCAATGGCGCGGATATCGGAATTCGCTTCCTTCAGCGGGTCCACCCATTGCCAACCGGGGGCAACGAATTTGACGGCGCGATAATCGGCCAATTCGGCTTCGCTTGCGCCGATCTCGCCTGCCAATGCCTTGGCGTCGATCCAGCGCCGCCAGAGGGGGCGTAGCAACTGCGCTTCGATCAGAGTTCGTTGCAGCATTTCGGCGCGACGGCGGAATTCCAGCAAGCCGACACGGGCGCTTGAATAGTTGGTGCCCGACAGATCGCCCGTCACCTGTTCATAGGTAAGCCCGACACCGACGGCAATTTCGCGTTGCTGGCCTTTCACGAATTCAACGGCCTGCGACAGACCTTGGCCGGGCTGCGAGAATTCAACCTCTGCACCGAAGGGCAGAACGCGCATAGCGCCCGGTTCAAGGCTCACATTCAAACTGCCGTCGGTTGACTCGAACCCCGCCGTGCCGCCTTCGGCGTCGCGCACAAAGCCCGTCATTAGGCTTTGCACCTTCAGCGTCATCAGCATGGCGTCGGACGCGGCGTCAAAGTCCGCCAGTTTCAGCAGCACCGGGGCAAGCCATGAAATGCCGCGCACCTGTCCGGGGAAAAGCTGGTCAAAGACGTGTAGCACTTCGCGCGCCGGAACCCGCACCGCTTGCCCGATCATCCCGAACGGGGTTCCGGGGGCATCGGGCAGAATGTGATAGGCGACGATCCGGTCGCTTGCGTCAAACTCCACCCCGGCAACGATGCGCGCGCCGTCGCCAAGGTCGCGGGTTAGGGACGGGTCGATCTGGTCGGCGGGCAGCGCCAAGGAACTAAACGCTGCCCGTCCTGATCCGTCGGCGTCGCTGCCACCTACGGATGTTCTGATAAACGCCTCACCATCCCGCACAAGGGCGCGCACCGCGACGGGCAGCAAGGCCAGCATCTGCCCTTCAAACTCATTGTTCAGCGCCCGCCGTATGCCTGCGTCCGGGTGCTGCGAAAGCCCCTGCCAGCGAGTGCCGCAAGCCACGTCTCCACGATCCGCGCCGCCGTCGGGTTGTTCATGGACAGCGCCGCCGCGCGGGCCTTGGCTGCCGCGCGGGCCGCAAGGATCGACGCTTGCGGCGCGTTCATCATGGGCGAACCCTGCCAGCGCCGCCCGCCGCCGCCAGCTTCGATCTGACGCTTCTGGGTCGGCCCCGTCATGCGGTCGAAAAGGCGGGCAAGGAAACTCATTCTGCGCCGCCATCCAAAAGGCGCGCCGTCACGACATGGGTTTCAAGGGGCATCTTGGCGCGGCTGTGAACCAGCTTGGCCACGGCCTCAAGGTCGATCAGAAGCCCGTGGAAAACGCCTTCCTGATCGACCAATTCGTGAAGGTCGGACAGGTCTGCGCGAAGGTATTGGGCGATGCGCCCTTCCAAGTCGTCGCGTTCGGGCAAGGGCCAGAACACATAGCGAACTTTGCTGTGCGATGCCCAGCTTTCGATGCGCAGCCGTTCTTCGGATTCAGCTTCGGGCGAGTCGGCCTTGATTGCGACGGAACCGGGCAAGCCCATCAACTTCGCGGTCGCATGGTGTGCCGCAAGTCCAGAGAACGCTTGCAAGCCCTTGATGCTGATTCCACCTTCGGTCAGCCGCTGCATGATCGTCATGCGAACCACTTCGCTGATCGAAAATCGCGCGTTCCGTTCCCCTTCAATATGGGGAAGCAACCCGCGCTTGCGCCAGTGCCGTTGAAGAACCGGGTTCACGCCAGAGATTTCGGCGGCTTCACCTGCGCTGAACTCAGCCTGATCGGTGTATTCGATGTGGTTGTTTGACACGCTGCGCCCTCACTCTGCATAGTGATAGCCAGCACCATACGCCACATGGTGTCAACTATCACCAATGATGGCGCGCAGTCAGTTGCTGCGAGGGTCGACAGATGGTTGACCCCCAGTCCGCAACAAGCCAAAGTTGAAAAGGCGCACAAAAGCGGACCAACCAACAAGGAAAACCCATTGAGTAAAGAATTACCAGTTCGCAGCGAAAATGAAATATTTTCCGACTTGGAAGCCCTTTGCAAACAAGACGGCTTCTCCCACGCTATTGCTGCGCTATGCTTCCGAGACAATTTCTTTGGAATCAAGAAAGAGATAACCGGCAAGCAAATAGCGGACCGGCGTTCGTTCGAGAGACTCATACGAACAGAAATATCGACCTTGATTGGCTGCCTTGCTAAACACCCTATTTCAATCGAACTGCCCGAACCTGCGATACTTCAGGCAATGTGTGACCATGCGGAGAGACTTCTTAACGAAATTCATGGCGCGATGATTGCCGATGCCTATAAGGATTTCTCAAAGGACATTAACCCACTAACGACAGGGGAAGCTATAAGAGAAGCGGTCTTTTACGCAACAGAATCTGCTTACTCATTTCAGTATCGTGACTTCTCCCCTACTCGATACAAAAATGATGACGCATGGATCTCTGAAAAATTTGGATTCAATAGCCAAGAAGCAAGCATACTGCTTCGGACGATTCTAGACTTCCAGTCAGAGAAGGCTATGATCCACCTAGAGTCACTACGGAGTGTTTCTCCTGATAAGTGGACGATGCTACCTGCGTTCATGTTTACTTTGGATGAAATGGTTGAGCATTCCAAACTATCCGGCGCAGTAGTCAAATGTTTTTTAGACGCATTCTCCACTGAATCAAGCGGCGGAAATCCTGCCTTTGTGGACATCAATTCTTTCAACGAAACAAATGCTAAACCAATAATCGAGACAAACGGTTCTTATTTGCTATTTCAATTTGTGAGCCTTGCAGAAGCGGTCTACGAAGCGCCATTCTTCTGGATGCTTCAAGATGCGACTTACAGGAACACTGCATCCACTAATCGTGGGGCCTTTACAGAACAGTTTACGTTTGATGCAATGCGCAGAATCTTTGGCGATGATCATGTTTTTCAGAACATTGACCTGTATGACGGCAAAAGCAAAGTCGGTGAGGTGGATGTTCTTGTTTCCTACGGCGAGTATGCCCTAGTTTGCCAAGCCAAGTCACAAAAGCTTACACTTGAGGCACGAAGAGGCAATCTTCCCAAAATCCAAGATGATTTTCAGAAGGCCATACAAAAGGCATACGATCAGTCTGTTGATTGCGGGTCTGCAATCCTGAGCGGTAAAGTCGAACTGAGAGATTCAACGGGAACGCCCCTACTTATCCCAAGACCGCAACACATTTTTCCCATAACAGTGCTTTCAGATCACTTCCCGGCGCTAAGCGTGCAGGCTCGCCAGTTTCTCAAGTTGAAATCGACGAAGCAGGTTCATAATCCCCTATGCACCGACGTTTTTACGCTTGATGTGATCTCAGAGTTAATGCCATCGCCAATCCGGGCACTAGCTTACTTGGAACGACGCTCGAATTACTATGAGCGAATAATGACTACCAACGAACTTGGATTGTTCGGTTACTTTTTGAAATTTAATCTTTGGTTGGATAACGACACGGATCTTCTCAACTTGGATGATAGTTTGTCAGCGGACGTGGATGCTGCCATGCTAGTTAGAAGAGAAGGTATGCCGGGAAAGAGCACACCAGAAGGTCTTTTAACAAAATATCAAGGTTCATTCATTTATGGAATAGTTGACGAGATTGAGCGGGACCCAAACGCCTTGTGCGTTGAATTGGGGTTGACACTTCTTGAGTTTAGCGGTGACGCAATCGAAAATATCGGCACATTGGTGCGACGAATGTGCGCAGATACAAAAAGAACAGGTAAGCAACATGATTTAACACTTCCTATCGAAAACCGTTCCTCAGGCTTGACCTTCCACTGCAACTTCCTTCCGACAAATCATGCAAGGCAACAGTTGCGCGACCATATGCGAAAGCGCAAGTATAGCCAGAAGGCAAGCAGTTGGATCGGCTTAGTTCTTGAGCCGGGAACAGCCAAAGTGCGATTTGGGGAGTATGTTCGCGCACCTCATGTGTTTGACTATGCACTGGAAGGTATTGTTGCGTCTGCACCCCCATTGACGAAGACACAGGATATTCTTCGGAGTCCCTTTGCCAAAAGAAGTGTTGGTCGTAATGGCCCTTGCCCTTGTGGTAGCGGAAAGAAACATAAGCGATGCTGTGGCATGAATTAGAGGAGCGGACAACAGAAGGAACAGCAATGTCAACGCTTCATCCAGCTTGACGCCAGCACCGGGGCGCGCTTCGGCGCGGGGGCAGCCTCGGTCGAAAGATCGGCGCGGCGCTGTTCGTAGTCCAAATTGAGCAATGCCCGCGCGGCAAAGGCATAGACCACACAGTCAAGCGCCTCTGCCCGCCGCCCCGGTATCCGAACGAAGCTGCGCGTCGGCTGGCCACGGGTGTAGCGCACCACAGACCGTTCGGACGCAAGCTGTTCAAACCAGACCGGGGGCAGATCGGCCGAAAACCGGAAGCTGCCTGCCTGCGCCAGCCGCCCGAACAGTTGCAGTTTCACCGTGTCCACGCCGATGATCCACAAGCGCGCGCCCGTCTTGGTGGTCGATCCTGCCCGTTCGATCATTGGACGGTTGCCGGGCGCGCCCTTGATCGCCAGCACCTTGCGCCGCGTCCGGGGCGTGGCAAAGGCGGTGACGTGGTGCATGGAAACCCCGTCGCCCGCGTCAATCGCGCAGGCATCCACCCCGATCTTGCCGCCAAGCGCATGGGGAAAGCGGGCACCGATCAGCCCTTCCAATTCGACCCAAGTTTCTTCGGCGTCATACTGCCCCCAGATCACCCGATGCCCAAGCACAAGCGCCACGCCGCCTTCGGTCCAGCCCAGATAGGTGACTTCTAGGCGGTCGTGTTGCACGTCCACTCCAACCGTCAAGGCCAGCACTTCGGCGGGAACCGCGGCAAGCCCGAAAGGTTCGGCTCGGGCCATCAGTTCATCTTCGGCCAGCTCATCGCCTTCACTGCGCCAGCCTTGGCCAAGGATCGTGTTGACGAAGGTTTGCAGCGTCGTCGGATCGTCTTTCGCCTGGACGAATTCCACCGCCAGCTTGCCCCATGCTGCATTGGTGTGAAGGCTGATCAGGGCATTCATGCGGAACCCCGCATGGCCTCTGACTTCGGGCCTTGTGGCGCGCCACGCGCCCGCCGCGACCATATCCGGCTTGTGCCGTTCCGACACCTCTGCGGCGCAATGGGGGCACCGCCAGCGGGCCGTTTCGGGCGCGCCTGCATCCCAGACGATATCGGGCCACAGAAGTTCGCTCATGGCCCCACATTCGGGGCACGGCACTTCATAGATTCGGGCGTCGGATTGGGCATAGGCGCGCAGAACATGGCTGGTTTCGTCGTGAACCGGGGTGCTTCCCAAAACGATCTTGCGGTCGGGAAACGACATGGTGCGGCGTTCGGCCAAAAGGATCGGCGACCCTTCAGCGGTCGATTCCATGCCGTCGGCTTCGTCCATGAACAGAACCCGGACGTTGTGACGGCGCAGGTTGCGGGGTGCCTTCGCTGCGACCACTTTCAACGATCCGCCGGGGAAGCGGCGCGACAGAAGCGTGTTGCGCCCGGACTCGTCCTGTTCATCCGACAGGGCAGCGGCAAGCGCCGGGGAAGCCCCGAAGATCGGTTCGATATCCGATACCATGTAGTCGCGGCAATCGGCCTCTGCGGGCAGAAGGCAGAGGATCGGTGCGGGTTCATTGGCCACGAAGGACGCAAGGGCGCTGGTCAGAAGCGTGGTGAACCCCACCCGGACGGGCTTCACCAGAGTCACCCGTTCAATTTCCGCGTCGCCTATGGCGTCGGCAATTTCGCGCTGAAAGGGCCAAAGGCGAACCGGACCGGGCAAGGCGGACACCCCGTCGGGCAGCACGATTTCCCGTTCGATCCATTCCGACAGGCGCAGGCGCGGCGGGGGGATCAGGGCGCGCAGCGCCTGTTTCGTGATCTGGTCAAGCGTCGGCATTGCCAAGTTCCTGCAAGGCGTCGCGCAATTCGCGGTCGATCATCGTCACGTCGCTGGTGGTCAGATGCTGCATGGACTGGCGCAGCCGGGAAGGCACCGCCAGAAGCCGGGAACGAAGGGCGCGCAGGGTATCGGACCAAGCCCGTTCCACGTCGCTTGCCGGGACGTATTCGCCGCGCAGAACCGCGTTCTTCAGGGCCTGCGCGTCGGCTTGTTCCCGTGCCAGCCGCGCCCGTTCGCTGGTCAGGTTCAGCACCTGTTCTTCGCCGCCGCGTCCGCTTGCCGTCTCGCGCAGACTGGCGATGTAGCGGCGGGTGCTTTCTTCAAGGTCATAGGCATCATGGCCAAGACGAACCACGATATCGCGCTTGCCAAGGGTGGTCAGCATCCCCGGCGTGATGCCGAACAGGTCGCAAAGGTCGGAACCGCCAATGCGATGGACGGGCTTGTCGCCCCCCAGCCCCGGCAGTTCCGACATGATCCGCATCTTTTAACCCCTTGTAAATTCTTACATAGCTTCAAACATCGCGCCTCTGCCCCCCGTATAGGTCAGGGACGGGAAGGACCCAAAGTCGGCAATGGGCGGTCAATCAAGGCAAGGTGCACCGGCTTGCCGCGCTTGCCGAGATTGTCAATGGTCAGCCAACCCGCCTGTTCCAACTGGTTCAGTGCCCGCTTCGTGGTTCGCGGCGACACACACAACGCCTTAGCGAGTGCGTCGATATCCGGGGCGCGAGTATTGCCTAGGAAGTCGCTGATCAGCACCGCGCCCAGAACGCGCGCAGCCGGGGACAGGCCACGGTCATGCATCACGGCCCGAAGCCATCTGTCCTTCGCTTGTTCAAGCATTGGCCCGGTCCTTCATCTTGCGGGAAAAGACGCGCGCCCATTTCTCAGCCAAGCTGACTTCGAACCGATCACCTTCGCGGCGTGGCGGTAGGGTGCAGGGCACCGCCCATCCATCTTCACCATTTCTCGGCCCGATCTCGGCCAGTGTCGGAAACCCATGACCCGTAAGCCAATCGTTCCAAGCAGCTTCAGCGTTACCGCCGCGCTTGATCGTGAAAAGGACACCAGTCCATGTTTCAGGTGCCGTCGCCCGGTCGTAAGACGTCCAGTCCATCCGGCCAGAAGAACGCTTCGACAGATCGGTTTCAGATAGCTGGCCAGCCCTTTGGATATTCTTTGGATCAGCCTTTATATGAGAAGGTGCAGCCTTGCCCCCTTTTCCGCGCATATCTGCCCCCTTTTGCGTTGCCCCTTCGCGGTTACAAACGGGGGCAGGCTTGCCCCCCTTTTTGTGCTGCGTGGTTGGTGCTTGTGCCGCTTTCGGGCGGTCATGGCCGGACGCTTCCGGCCCCTTTGGGCAGATCATCGGCACCACGTTGTTGCCGCCCAGAAAGAAGATTTCAGACCGATTCCCGCGCCCGCGTCCTTCGGTCTTGATCAGCCATCCCGTGGCCGCCAGATCGCGTAGGGCGCGCTTGATGGTATCGACGGACGTAGCAAGGGCATCGGCCAAGGTATCGGTGCCGGGCGCGCAATGCGCCGTCTCATGGTGCGAAAACTGCGTTGCGAGAACATGGGCGAGAAGCCGGGCCATGGGCGACAGATCAGGGTCACCCGTGATCGCTTTGAGCCATCCCCAGCGGGCACGGTTCCAGTTGCCGTTCTGATCAACACGCCTTCCAAGGATCGGTGCGTCGGCGCTTCCGTTTTCAGCACCGTCAAATCGGTTGGACAAACGCCGATTTTCGCCATTGTTTTCAATGGTGCCAGTTGGCAGGGTTGGACACACCAAGTCCCTTGATATTGCTAGAGAAGTGCCCTTCCCTACGGGCTGCCACTTTTCCTTCCTCACAAAAGATGCCGCCGCATGGTAAAGGCGCACGGTGCACGCGGCTTTCGGTCAGCCGCGAGGTGGGTGCCGTCAGCGGGGTTCGGTCACCTCGGGCAGGAAATCATGTTGGGCGTGGAAGCGGGCAATCTCTCGCGCAGGGGGCGCAATGCCGGTGTAGATCTGCACATAGGACGGAATGCGCGACATACGCACCGCCAAGGGCTCCTGCACCCGCATGGAGATATAGCCGATCTGCGCCAGATAGACCGTGCGCGCGCGAGTTTCGGCATCCACACCGGAATGGCCCCAACGGTGGAACATCTGCACCAAAGCCTCGATCCGGACCTGATCTTCATGGTGCAGGCGGGCCATGATCTGCGGGTCACTTTGCGCCCAGGACCGGATGGCGAATTCCAAGGCGCTGTCAAAGGCCTTGTCCCCCAGAAAGCAACTGATGACGTTCAGCATCGCCTCGGATTCGGTTTCGGCGAACGCCTTGCAGGCAGCGATCAGCCCGTCGCTTGTGCGCGACGCCCAGCGGTCGGCCAGTGCGGTCAACAGCGATTGGCGGTCAACGAAATGCCAATAAAAGCTGGTGCGCGCCAGTTTCAGGCGCTTGGACAGGCTTTGGATCGTGACGCTTTCCACGCCGGAATCGATCAGCAGATCATGCGCGGCCTCTAGCCAGACCTCGCGCGAGCCCCGCCAACCGGATTCTGGAAGTTCACCCTTGCTCATCGGGGTTTGTCTAAAGTCATTCCGCCAAGGGGGGAAGCGGTATCTCTGCCGCTGTGGCCTGCGGCGGGGGCGGTCATTCGGCCCCCGCGCGCCATTCCTTGTACCGCAGGAAGATATTCGCACCCAGCGATGAAAACGGCTCTGGCGGCAGGGTCACGGGTGCGGCCCCGGCGGCGAAAGAGCGGGTCGCCACCGATGTCTGGCCCATCGCAATGTCGGTGGTCGCGATGCCGGTCCGCGTGGGCCGCGCGGTGCCAAGGCCGTTGCAGACCGCGGCGGCGAACAGCCCCTGATCCAGCGCACGGGCGACGGACAGGCCGTTGCGCGTCAGGCACAGTTGCCCGGCACAGGTGAATTTCTACCGCACGCCCGCAAGTTGCGAAAAGCGGTCGGCGAATTTGCGTCGGCGCGCGGCGGCGGTGCGCATCAACGCCGCCTCAGTCGGTTCCATCCCCGGCAGAAAGGTCGCGCAGGTGCGGGTGATGATCCGGTTTCCGCCCAAGGCGGTGTCGATCCGGCGCATGGTGGTCCCCTTCGGGTCCGAAGGCGTGACGCCCAAACGCGGTTGCCCACCCAAGATGGCAAGCGTGGCCGCGTCCAAATCCACCGACATCGAGGCGTAAAGTTTCCCATGCATCAACTGCCCCTAGGCAAAGCCGAAGCGTTCCAGATGGCCGTTGTTGGCAAGGATCACCTGCCCCGCGCGGACGCGGCCATAGGGGGTGGCCAGCGTTCAGCCCGTGCTGCTGCGGGCAAAGGCAATGACGGGGGTGTTTTCCCAGATGCCGACACCGCTGGCGCGCAGCCCTTCGCCGAACCCCCGGATGAAACCGGCAGCTTGCAGCATCACCGTGCCGGGGGTGTAGCCCCCCGACAGGTAGTGGCGGCTTCCGGTCGCTGTCGTCATCGCCTGCGCATCGAGGAATTCGTTCGCCTCACCCAACCCCGAAAGGTGCTGCGCGCAAGAGCGGTTCAGCGCATCCGCCGTGGGGCTGGCGGCACCGTTGATCTTGCCCACCGGGTCAAAGAAATTGCGGTTGATCCCGTAGTCATCGTCCGCCGCCTGCGCAAAGGCGATGGCGTGGCGGTTCAGCGCGATCATCGCCCGGTCATCGCCATGGCCGGAATAATCATCCGAGGTCAGCTCATGCGGCAAGTCGGTCATGAAGCCGGAATTGCGCCCCGATGCCCCTTCGGCCAGACGGCTGGCCGCAAGCTCGGCGACAGGCAGCGCGGGGTCGATCTGGCGCAGGCGGCGCGCGGCGGCAAGGTCTGCAAAACCCTCGCCGATGATCGCGGCATCCACGGCTGCGTTCCCCGGCAGTGGCACCGGCTCAGGCTGTCCGGGCAGCATGGCGGACAAGCCACAACGCCGCGATGCCGGGGGGTGCGCCGAGCAGTCTAGGTCATGCTTTGCCCTTCAGTCCCAGTCGGGTGGAAAAGCCGTCAAGGCCCTGTACCATATCCACCTTGGACCCCGCCATCTTGGCGCGCAGGGTGGCGTTCAGCCCGCCTTCGGTGGACAGGTTGCGCAAGGCACCGGCCAATTCGCCGGGGGCAGCGCGTTCAGGCAGATAGGCGCGGATCATCGCGGCAACATAAGCCTCTGCCGCCGCTGGATCGCCGGTATGTCCGGCCAGCCAGCCCGCAGCGGTCAGCAACTGGTCCAGCATCGGCGAACAGATGGCCGACACGCCCAGATGCGCGGCCAAGGCGGTCTCGGTCTCCAGCGTGATCACCGGATTGCGGGCACCGAACAGCGCCTCAAGGGTCGCGGAGGCCGGATAGACCGGCAGCGGGCAACCGCCCTTGGCGATGGGCGGCAGCGGGATCGTCAGGGCAATGTCGGTCGCCGGGGCGCACAGGCGGCGCAACTTGGCCAAGGGTGCATCCACCATGACCGAGATCACGCGGTGATCGGTGCGGAATGGCAGGCCGGGCAACACCTCTTCGGCAACGCGGGCCAGAAGGCACAGGAACACCACATCCGACCCCGCCACCACATCGGCGTTGGTGGCGATGGTGACGCCCGCAACCTCTGCCGCCAAGGTGGCAGCGATGGCGGCGTTACGGGGCGAGATCAGGATTTCATGTCCCTGCCCTGCCAAGCCCCGCACCATGGCGCGGGTAATGTCCCCGGTTCCGATAAAGCCCAGCCGCGCCATCATTCCACCTCCTGATCGTCGTCGTCGGACAAGTCCAAACCCGACGTGACCAGCGGCCATCCTCGAACACGTCGCAGGCCTTGGACACGGCCAGATCCACATCAGCGGCGTAACAGGCGGCGACCTTTGCCAACAGATCACCCGTCGCGGGGTTCACACTGTCAAAGGTTTTGCCCGACACGGCGGGGCGGAACGCGCCGTCGATGACGACCCCTGTCGGGAAGGTAAGACCGGCAGCGATGGCCTTGTCGCCATCATGGGCCAAAAGGGTCATGGGCCTTACTCCGCCTCGATCTCTGCCACGGTGCGTTTCAGCATGCACACCACCTGTTCAAGCTGACGCTTGTCGTCCTTGTTCAGCCCCCTCAGTAGCGGGCCTGCGGAATTGCCCATCATCTCGACCCCGTGCTTGATCCGTTTGGATGAACTTGCCGCCCTGGTCCAGAACGCGCATCAACGGCATCAGCGCCGACATGATGCGGCGGCCCTTGGTGACGTTGCCCTCTGCTGCGCAGGCCTGCCACAGCGCCAGATGTTCGGCGGGCAGGAAGTTCGAGCCACCGCAGACCAAGAGCTTTGCGCGCCCCATGCAAAGAACTCCAAGGCTTGGTCATCCATGCCGCAGGACAACTGAATTTGCGGGCAGTCGCGGGCCAGAACAGCCGCCCGGTTGATGTGGCCCGAGGATTCCTTGATGGTGCAGAAGGTGCGGCTGCGGCCCACGCGGTCAAGGAACGCCTCGCCCATGTTGATGCCCATGCGGCCGGGGTCGTTCTACAGCATGATCGGCAGAACGGCGACGCGGTCGATGGCAAGCGCATTCAGCGCGTTTTCCTGTTCGGTGGGCACCGCATAGGGGGGGAGAGCCGAAACGGATGCTGTCGGCCCCGATCCGGGCAGCATGTTCGGCCATGGCGATGGAATCCTCTTGCCGGATTGCCACGGTGGCGACCATCAGATGCACGCGCCCCTTGGTCAGTTCGCGCGCGAATGACGCCATCTCGCGGCGTTTATCCATCGACTGGGCGTAGTATTCGCCCGTCGATCCCCGGTTGATGATGCCATCCACGCCCGCCGCAATCAGCCATTCGATATGGGCGGCAAAGGCGTCGCGGTCGATGGAACCGTCCTCGCGATGCGGCGGGATGTCGGGGGTGTCCATGCGCCCCTTCACCGATTGGCTTTTGCTGTGTCTGCCTGGTTTGCCGACTCAGGGCAGGGTCGCACTACAATTTGTCTACAATTGAGAACACGAGCCGAAAGTCCGCCCCTGCGGACTGCAAGCGCAGGTCTGAGGGCGGCGCAGCCAAGGCAATCACAGCTCTAGGCGACAGGGCGGCGGACATAAGCAAATCATGCCGACGGGAAGGCATCCCGTCGGCATGATACAGTCGGCGCGACAGTGTCAGGCGCGGAACAGGTCTTGGGCGACCCCGGCCTTGTCCAGCAGGTAATCGCGGCTGACCTCGATCTCGGCCCGCAGTTTTGCCATGTCGTGGCCCAGAACCGCGCCCTGCCATTTGCGCACTTGCCCCGCACAGATCACCGTGGCGACGTTTGAGCGTTCCATCAGCGTGACCACAGCGCCCGGCACATGGTTCAAGGGCGCGACGTTCAGCGCGGTGGCGTCCAGCAGGACGATGTCAGCCTCTTTGCCCGGGGTCAGGCTGCCGGTCTTATGGTCCAGCTTCAGCCCCTTGGCCCCGCCCATCGTCGCCATGTTGATCACATCCACCGCCGACAAAAGCTTGGGATAATCCTCGCCGCGCAGGGCCAGATCATTGGCCATCATACGCTGCAAGGTGATGGCCGCGCGCATCTGCGTGAAGGGGTCCGCCGTCATGGTGCATTCCACATCCGACGACAGCGACGGCAGCATGCCAAGGTCCAGACATTTCTGGATCGGCGGATTGCCGTGGCGCATCTGCATTTCGATCGGGACCGACAGCGAGACATGCGCGCCCGCATCGGCGGCCTTTTGCCATGCCATCTCACTCATCCCGGTCATGTGGATGAAGATGCAATCCGGCCCGAATTGCCCCGCAGCAGCCAGCGCGTCAAAGGTGGGGGCCATGCCGAAAGTGCCGACGATGTGCATCGCCAGCGGCAGGCCCAGCTCGCGTCCCGTGGCCCAAGCGGCCTCATACCCCGGCAGATAGATTTCGGCACCCATCACCATCGACAACAACTGATCGTCGCTGGCGAAGTGCTGCGCCTTGATACGGCGGGCGTCAGAGGGGTATTGCGCCTTTTCGCCCCAACCTTCGAAATAACCAAAGACCGCGCGGCGGCCTGCGTCATGCAGGGCTTGGATCACGGCGTCGGAATGTTCGGGGCTGTGGTGGATCTGGCTGACATCCATCACCGTGGTCACACCGGCATCGATCTGGCTGATCGACCCGAAGAGTTCCGAGATATAGACATCCTCAGGCCGGTAATGCAGCGAGAATTTCTGCAGCATCCATTCATAGTAATTCGCCCCGCTTTCGGGACGGCCATCATTCACAAGGATCGCATCGGCAAGGACCGACCGCAGCGCCGTTTCGAACTGGTGATGGTGGGTGTCGATGAAGCCCGGCATCACCACATGGCCCGTCGCATCAATCACGGCGGCATCGGGGGCGTCGATATGGGCGGCGATGGCGATGATCTTCTTGCCCTCGATCAGCACATCGCCCTTGGCGAAATTGCCGATGGCCGGGTCCATCGACAGCACATGGCCGCCCCGGATCAGGGTCTTGCGTCCGGCTTGGCCGATCCCGGCGGGCAGGGCCGCAGAGGCGGCGCGGGTTGAGCCGCCACCTGCATCGGCGGGGGCGCGGGTCAGGGTCGGGCGTGTGGCATCACAGAATTTGCACATGTCTTGTCTCTCCTCCCAAAGAATTTCGTAGTGCGTTTGATTGGCATTGATCAGGGCCGGGTCAGCAGCGCCGACAGGGCCGGAATGCGGGCCGTGGCGGCGGACAGGCGACTTGCGGCGGCGCGCAGGTCGGGCAGCCGTTCGGCCACCATCTTTTCAGGCGTGACCAATCCCGTGTAGCCCGACGAATTCAGCGCCGCGACGACCTGCCCATCGGCAGCCCGGATCGGCACCGCAAGCGCGGTGATGCCGTAATCCAACTGGTCCACTGTCGCCGCATAACCTGTGCTCCGCGCATCACCGATGAGGCGGCGCAATTCGGCCTTGTCGGTCACTGTGCGCGTGGTCAGGGCAACGGGGGCCATCCGGTCCAAAGCCGCCTCTAGCGCATCATCCGGCAGACCGGCCAGCAAGACGCGCCCAAGGCTGGTAGCGTGGGCCGGATAGCGCGCCCCTACTACGGCGGATGCCCGGCGCGCGCGCTGGGTGGAATGGTGCGCGATGTAGATCACGTCGCTGCCGTCCAGCATCGCCACGGATGAGGCGTCGCCATGCGTTTCCACGATCTGCCGCAGTTCGGGCAGCATGAATTCATCGATCCGCGCCGCGAAGTAGAACCCCGACCCCAGCGCCATCACCTTGGGCCGCAGGTGGAACCGCTTGCCGTTCTGGCCGACATATCCCAGCGCCGACAGCGTGATCAGGCTGCGCCGCGCCGTGGCGGGCGAAACCCCGGTTCGGCGGGCAATGTCGGACAGGGTCATGTCGGGGTGGGCCGGGTCGAAACATTCCAGCACCGAAAGCCCGGTGGCCAAGGCCTCAACAAACTCTGCCGGGCGATCCGCCGTCATCTTAGCCTGCCGGGGCCAGCACAAAGTCAAACGCGCATTTGGCGTCGGGCTTCTTGTCGGTCGGCGGCAGGGTGTCAGTTTTCTTGACCGTCTCAAGCTTGGTGACCAAGGACCGGCGCACGCCAAAGACGGCGTCGTTATCCAGATATTCGGTCGCCTCAAAGAACATCTCGGTCGTGATGGCGCGGTAGCCTTCGGCGCGGATGATATAATGCAGGTGCGACGCCCGCCACGAATGGCGCTGGCCTGCGCGCAACAGCCGCCCGACCGGACCGTCATAGGGCACGGTATAGGGTTTGGGCAGCACGGTCGTATACCAATACTCGCCCTTGTCATTGGCCGTGATGATGGCGCGCAGGTCGAACTTGTCCTGCCCACTGGCCTGTTCCTGAATGGGGTAAGTCCCCGCAGCATCGGCCTGCCAAGTGTCAATCACCGCGCCGGGGATCGGATTGCCCAGCGTGTCGCGCACCTGTCCCTGAACCAGCAGAACCGCGCCATCGCGCCCGCGACCCAGATCACCGCCAAGCGCCATGCGCGGCGCATCGTCCAGATAGAACGGCCCAAGGTTCGATCCTTCGGTCGCGCCGCCGCGCGTGTTGATCATGTCCACCAGCGCGGAAAAGCCCAAGACATCCGACAGCAGGATGAATTCGTGCCGTTCGGGGGTGGAGATTTGTCCGCAGTCATACAGGAAATTCAGCACCCCGATCCATTCGTCATGGGTCAGGTTCACCTCACGCGTGTAGTCGTGCAGATGGTCGATGAAGGCTTCGAGCAGGAACTTCAGGCGGCTGCCCTCGGCCGTTTTGAACGAGGCCTTGACCGCTTCGGTGATGGTGAACTGGTTGATGTCGCGCATGGGTCAGCCTCCCTCGCATTTCCCGTTGACGTGAAGCTAGGGCGGCCCATATCTTTCGGCAAGAGAATTTATTTTCGCTGTGCGAAAGGAAGTGGCATGCGGATCGGCAAACAGGACAACGCCTTTACGGCCATCGCCACGTCAGACGACCATTCGATCACGGTGCGCGGGCATGATCTGGTGAATGATCTGATCGGGCAGATCGACTTTACCGATTACTTCTGGCTCCTGGTCTGCGGCCATCGCCCGACCAAGACGCAGACCGCGATGATGAACGCCTGTCTTGTGGCGATTGCGGAACATGGGCTTGTGCCCTCTGTGCAGGCCGCCCGGATGACTTTGGCCGCAGCACCCGAGGCATGGCAGGGCGCGATGGCGGCGGGCCTTTTGGGCATGGGCACCGTCGTTGCCGGATCAACCGAAGTTGCGGGGCGGTTTCTGGCCGAGGTGGTGGCGGCAGGCGGGGACGAAGCCGCCGCCGTGGCCGCGTTGGAGCGTGTGAAAGCCGCCAAGCAAAAGGTGCCGGGCCTTGGCCATCCGCAGCATACGGCGGGCGATCCGCGGGCCGACAAATTGTTGGCCATCGCGGATGATCTTGGGATTTCCGGCGCGCATGTCGCCGCCTTGCGCCATCTGGGGGCAAAGGCCCCTGCCCTGATGAACCGCCCCTTGCCGATCAACGTCTCGGGCGCGATTCCAGCGGTGATCCTGGACGCGGGCTGGCCTTTGGCGGCGTTGAAGGCCGTGCCGATCCTTGCGCGTGCGGCTGGATTGGCGGCGCACCTGTTTGAGGAGTCGCAGCGGCCCATCGGGTTTATCCTGTCCAACCACGCCGATCAGGCGATCACCTATGACGGGGCCAAGGCCGGGGAGAGCGCCCAATGAAGCCGCTTCGCAGCCTGCGCGTGGTGGAAATGGGCACCTATATCACAGGCCCCGCCTGTGCGATGCAATTGGCCGATCTGGGGGCCGATGTGATCAAGGTCGAACGCCCCGGCGAGGGCGACCCCTTCCGCGCGTTCAAGGGCGGGCTCTATTCCCCGCATTTCCAGACCTATAACCGCAACAAACGCTCCATAGCTTTGGACACCAAGAAACCCGACGATCTGGCGGTGTTCAACGCCCTGATCGCGCGGGCCGATGTGTTCATCCAGAACTTCCGCCCCGGCGTGGCCGAAAAACTGGGCGCAGGCGAAGATGACCTGCGCGCCATCAACCCGAAGATCATCTATTGCGCGATTTCGGGTTTTGGCACATCCGGCCCCGCGCGGGACAGGCCGACCTATGACACGGTGGCACAGGCGGCGTCGGGGTTCCTGCGACTGATGACCCCACCGACCCATCCGCGCGTCATCGGCCCCGCAATCGCGGATGCGGTCACTGGGCATTATGCGGCGACAGGCATCCTTGCCGCGCTGGTGGAGCGTGGGGTGACAGGTCAGGGGCGGCGGCTGGATATTTCCATGCTTGAGGCGATGTGCCACTTCAACCTTGACAGCTTTACCCATTTCTACAGCGCGGGTGAGGTGATGGGCCCCCTGTCGCGCCCCGTGGTCAGCCAGTCCTACACCTTTGAATGCGCAGACGGGCGATGGATCGCCATCCACATGTCCAGCCCGCCGAAGTTCTGGACCGGGTTTCTGGCGGCGACGGGGCAGGACCATCTGGCCACTGATCCGCGCTTTGCCGAACGGTTGGAGCGGATCAAGCATCAGGACGACCTGATTGACATCATGACGCCCGTGTTCCGCACCCGCCCCTTGGCGGATTGGTGCGCCGCGCTTGAGGCGGCAGAGGTGCCCTATTCCCCCGCCTATGACAGTGATGAGGCGCTGGATGACCCGCAGGCGGTGCATCTGGGCATCAAGGTCAACGCGGATCATGCGGCGATGGGCCAATTCACCACTGTCCGCGCGCCCTACAATTTCGACGGCAAGGCGGATGGGGACGTCCGGCCCCCGCCGATGCTGGATGAGCATGGCGCGGAAATCCGGGCGGAATTGGCAAGGGCGGGTTAACCCGTCAGCTTGCGCCCGTGGCCCCGGCCCCCAGCCGGGTCGAGATTGTGGCAGCCATGGCCAGCAACGCCTCGCGCGCTTTGTCCACCGACAGCGTGTTGGTTCCTGACAGGCGGCGGACGAAAGGGATGGTGACGGCCGCCACGACGCGCCCGGTCAGATCACGGATCGGGGCGGAAATATTGCTCACGCCTTCGATGGTGAAGGACGGGTTCTGCGCGTAGCCCAACGCCCGCACCGTGGGCAGATCGTCCACGAAATCGGTCTGCCGCCCCTCTGCCCCCGGCCCCGCCGCATCCAGCAGCAGCGCCAGCGCCTCGGGGTCCATCCATGCCGCCAGCACCCGCCCGGAGGAGGTGTCATAAAGCGAGATTTGCGCCCCCAACCGCACGGCGGTGATGTTGTTGTCGCTGCAATCGACCTGAGCGATCACCAGAACCTTGCCGGAATGCAGGATGGCCAGGTGCATGGATTGGTTGATGCGATTGGCCAAGCGCTGCATCGCCTCGCCCGCGATGCTGGTCAGGCGGCGGATCGGCGGGTGGCGATGGGCGATTTCAAACAGCTTGGTGGTCAGGCTGTAACGGTCATCCTCTTCGTTCAGGCGGACATAGCCGCGCTTGCGCAAGACCATCAGCATGCGGAAGATTTCCGATGTGGTGCGCCCCAGCGTCTTGGCGATGTCGGCTTGCGTCTGGCCATCCGCCTCGGACGCCAGAAGCTCAAGGATGTCCAGACCCTTGGACAGGGCCGGGGCGCGATACTTGTCGTCGGACCCGTCGTCCGCGTCCAAAGCGTCGTCTTCGTCACGGGTCGCGTGCACCATCAGCCCACCTCTTTTCGCTGATGATATACCGGCTTCACATCTGAAATCAAACTGCGGTGCGGGGGCTGGATTTGCCCCCGCCTGTGCCAGATACGCCTTACCCTGCCAGCAGCGCCGCGTTGCCGCCCGCCGCCGTGGTGTCCACGCATAGATGCCGCTCATGCGCGACATGGGCCTGATCGGGCAGCGCGGTGATCAAAGGCACGATGGCACCGTCCCGGTCGGCCAAGGCTTGGGCCAAGGCGCGGCCTTCGCTGGCGTCCCCCCACCACAGCGCGGCGGAAAAGCCGTCAAGGCTGGTCAGGGTTTCGGCGGTGATGTGGCCTTCGGCCGAGACAGCGATGCCGCCCAAGCCCTCAACCGCCGCCTTCTGCGCGGCCGCTGCATCGAAACCGGGACCAAGGCACAGGACTGCCCCGCGCGCGTGCAGGGTCAGGCGGTTCAACTCTCCGGTCGGGCCGGGCATGACCCGTTCGGCAATCTGCCGCGCGACGGGTTGCTGCAAGGTCTGGGTCAACGCCGCCACATTGGCCCGGCCCAGCCACGGGTTGGGCGACACCGGGGATGTCGCGGGGGCAAAGAACCGCGTCAGGTAGTTCGGCCCGCCCGCCTTTGGCCCGGTGCCGGAAAGCCCCTCACCACCAAAGGGTTGGCTGCCCACCACGGCGCCAATCTGGTTGCGGTTGATATAGATGTTGCCGGCATGGATCGCCCCGGCAATCTCTTGCACCCGCGAGTCGATGCGGGTGTGCAGGCCAAAGGTCAGACCGAACCCCTTGGCGTTGATCGCGGCGACGACGTCGGGCAATGCCTCGGCCTTGAAGGTGGCGATGTGCAGGATGGGGCCGAAGATTTCACGCCCCAAAGCCTCGATCCCCGGCACGCGGATCAGGGTGGGCGCGATGAAGGTGCCGACAAGGGGTGCGGTGCGCTGATGCAGGATATGGGCGCGCTGTTCTGCCAGATAGTCGGTGATGCCAGCATGGGCGCGGGCGTCGATCACCGGGCCCACATCGGTGGTCAGATCAGACGGATCGCCCAGAACCAACTCGTCCATTGCGCCCTTGATCATCTCGATCACATGCGGAGCGATGTCTTCCTGCACATAAAGGCACCGCAGCGCCGAACACCGCTGACCGGCCGAGCGGAAGGCAGAGGCGACGATGTCCCGCACCGCCTGTTCCGGCAGGGCGGTGGAATCCACGATCATCGCGTTCAATCCGCCGGTTTCGGCAATCAGCGGCGTGCCGGGGGTCAGGTGATCCGCCATGTTGCGCGCGATGGTCTGGGCGGTGGCCGTCGATCCGGTAAAGACCAGCCCCGACACCCGCGCATCTGACGCCAGCGCGGTGCCAACCACGGGGCCGCGCCCCGGCAGCAGTTGCAGCGCCGCGACGGGAACCCCGGCCTGATGCAGCAGGCGCACCGCGATTGTCGCGATGATCGGCGTGGCCTCTGCCGGTTTGGCAAGGACGGCATTCCCGGCCATCAAGGCCGCCGCAATCTGGCCGGTGAAGATGGCAAGCGGGAAGTTCCACGGGCTGATCGCCGCAACAATGCCGCGCGGCGTGCTGGTGGCGGTTTCGCCTTCGGTTGCGTAATAGCGCAGGAAATCAACGGCCTCGCGCAATTCACCCACGGCATCGGGCAAGGTTTTCCCGGCCTCATGCGTCAGGGCGGCAAAGAGGGGGCCGAAGTGATCTTCATACAGGTCCGCCGCGCGGCGCAGGACGGCCGCGCGGGTGGCGGCGGGGGCATCCCAAGGTTGGGCGTCGTCAATGGCACGGGTGACGGTCGCGGCATCGACGAACAGCGCTTGCGCCAAGGTGTCGCCTGTCGCCGGGTTGATGACGGGATGCAGGCTGCCGGTCGCCAGACGAACGGTCAGCGCTTGTGCGTCAGGCAAGGCACCCTGTTGGGCCGCTGTGATGCGCGCGAGTGTCCCGGCATCGGGCAGGTCAAACCCTGTGGAGTTCATTCGCCCCACCCCAAACAGCGCCTGCGGCGCGACCAAGGACGCCGGGGCGCGGGCGGTGGACAGGGCGGCAAATGGATCGCGCGCGACCTCTTCGGGGGCGATGCTTTCATCTACGATCTGATGCACGAAGGAGGAGTTCGCGCCATTTTCCAGCAAGCGCCGCACCAGATAGGCCAGCAAATCCCGATGCGCGCCCACGGGGGCATAAATCCGGCAGCGGCCCTGCGTTTCGGCCAAGACGATGTCATGAAGGCGTTCGCCCATGCCATGCAGCCGCTGGAATTCAAACGGCACGGTTCCGGCCAATTCAAGAATGGCGGCGACAGTCTGGGCGTTATGGGTGGCGATTTGCGGGTAGATGCGGTCGCCGTAGCCGATCAGTTTTTTCGCATGGGCAATGTAGCTGACATCCGTCGCGGTCTTGCTGGTGAACAGCGGGAACCCCGGCAGACCTTCGACCTGCGCGCGTTTGATTTCGGAATCCCAATAGGCCCCTTTCACCAAGCGCACCATGATCTTACGGTCCAGCCGCGTGGCAGTGGCATAAAGCCAGTCGATCACCAGACCGGCCCGCTTGCCATAGGCCTGCACCACCACGCCGAACCCGTCCCACCCCGCCAGCGACGGATCGGCCAGAACAGCCTCAATGACCTTCAACGACAGCACCAGACGGTCCTGTTCTTCGGCGTCGATGTTCATCCCCATCCCTGCCGCCTTGGCGGCTTGGGCCAGTTTCAACACCACGGGCACCAGTTCGGCCATGACGCGGCCTTCTTGCGCCACCTCATAGCGCGGATGCAGGGCAGAGAGTTTGATGGAAATACCGGGGTTCGCCTCAACGCTGCCTTTGTCGCAGGCGCGGGCGATAGAGGCGATGGCCTTGGCATATTCGCGGGCATAGCGGGCGGCGTCGGCGCGGGTCATCGCAGCCTCACCCAGCATGTCATAACTGTAGGTGAACCCTTGTGCTTCGCGCTTTTTGGCGCGGTCAAGGGCGGTGTCGATGGTCTGGCCCAGCACGAATTGGCGGCCCATTTCCTTCATGGCGCGCCCCACAGCGGTGCGGATCACGGGTTCACCCAGCCGCTTGACCATGCCGCGCAGGGTGCCCGCGATGCCGGGTTGATCAGCCTCCAACACCTTGCCCGTCAGCATCAAGGCCCAGGTTGAGGCGTTCACCAGGCTGGAGGACGCCTCACCCAGATGGCGGCCCCAGTCCGATGGGGCGACCTTGTCTTCGATCAGCGCGTCAATGGTCAGTTTGTCCGGCACCCGCAGCATCGCTTCGGCCAGACACATCAGCGCGACCCCTTCGCGGGTGGACAGGCCGTATTCCGACAGGAAATGTTCCATCAGAGTGGGCTTTGCCTCGGCCCGGATGCGGCGGACCAGATCGGCCCCCTTGGCGGTGATACGCGCGCGCAGGGCCGGGTCCAGCGCGGCCTCGGCCACCAACTGATCCAACAGGGCGGCCTCATTGGCGAATTTCGCGTTCAGGTCGAAATGGGAAAGATCGGTCATGCTGGCCTCCGCTGGATGAGACGGGGATACAGCATCGGCCTTGGGCCATGTCACCAAACTGGGGCAAAACGGCAGGCTATTGGACCAAAATCAGCCCCGAAAATAGGCCGAAGGGGCGAAAAGCCCCTCAGGCGTAGATATACCCGCCTGAGACGATGATGTTTTCGCCCGTCATGTAGGTGTTGCGCGGACCACCCGCCATCAGCACCCATTCGGCCATCTCTTCCGGCTCTCCACCCCGCCCTAACGGGCTGGCCTTGGCGAGTTCGTCCAAGAACCCCGAGGCCCGCGCCTTTTCGGTGGCCATTCCGGCGGGGGCGACGGAGTTGACCAAGATGCCATCCGCCGCCACGGCATGGGCAATGCTTTTGGTCAGGCTGACTACGGCGGCCTTGGTCGCGGCGTAATGGGCGTTCTGCGGATGCGCCTTGAAGGCATCGACCGAGGTGATGTTGACGATCCGCCCACGCACCCGCCCGACCATCTCTTGCGCCTGCATGTGGCGGATGGCGGCGACCATCATGTGATAGGTGCCCTTGACGTTGATCGCGTTTGAGGCGTCCCAGTCGTCATCCGAAATCTCAAGGATCGGGCGGCGCGGATAGATCGCGGCAGAGTTCACCAGCGTGTCTACCCGGCCCAAAGCGGCGGCCACCGTATCAAAGGCGGCATGGGCGGCGGGCGCGGTGCGGATGTCGCAGGCGGCAAAGGCGGTGGGCAGACCGGCGGCGCGGGCGGGGGCAAGGGCGGCTTCGGCGGCGTCCCCGTTCAGGTCGATGATGCCGATCGCGCGGGCACCTTCATCCACCGCCATGCGGGCGAGAAGTGCGCCAAGACCAGAGGCCCCGCCGACGATCACAACCGACAGGCCCTTCATTTCTTGCCCCCCGCTGGCGTGTCGGCAGAATGTCAAAGCGCGAGACGTTGACATGGGCGGGCATCGCGTGCACCGCCATCACCATCGCCGCCACATCCTCGGGCTGGACCGCCGTTTGCCCGGCATACATCGCGGCGCGTTCGTCCAGCGTCAGCACATCCTTGTAAAGCGGGCTTTCCACGCGCCCCGCGACAATCTCTGTCACCCGCACACCATGGGACGACAGGTCCAGCCGCAGGCTTTGGGCAAAGCCCCCGAGTGCTGCCTTGGTCGCAGCATAAACGGCCATGTTGGGATAGGGCGTGTGCCCCGCGATAGAGCCGGTAAAGAAGATATGCCCCGCCCCCCGCGCGCGCATCCCGGGTGCCACGGCATGCGAGACGAGGATGGCTTGCGTCAGGTTGGTGGCAATCTGGCGGTGGATATCGCCTTCGTCCATGTCGCAGAAATTGCCGGGGGGCGCGACCATGCCGGCGTTGTTCACCAGCACATCCGGCACCGTGGCCGCCAAGGCTGCGGCCAGCCGATCCGACAGACCTGCGGTATCGCCAAGGTCCATCGGCAGCGCCTTCAAGCCCTGCGCGCCAAGCCGCGCCAAGGCGTCTGTATCGCGGCCAATCGCCGTGACCTGATGACCCGCCGCGTGAAAGGCCAGCGCGATGGCCTGCCCGATCCCGCTTGTCGCCCCTGTGACCAAAACCTGTGCCATGTGGTCCCCCTGCCCTTTGGCGCAGGCTGTAGCATTTCTGCGCAAAGCCACATCAAGAAATTCTTCGCAAGGGAAAGAAATGCTTGACTGTCGGTCTTTGACCCAGCCAGGACCCAGCCAGTCAGTTCACCCCGATTGCGCGGTCTGGGCGCTGCGGCGGGGAATGGATTGCTGTTTCAGCCACGCCAGCACCTCGGATTGACGTGAGCGGGCGGTCTTGACCACCTCGCCGTCGCGGGTGTGCACAAGGATATCCATCCCCTGCCGCTGGAACGACTCCACCTCGTCCGATGCGAGCCAAAGTGACCGATGCAACAGCAAACCGTCGTCGGCGTCCATCTGCTGCAGGACAGAGCGCATGGTGGCCTGCACAAACATCTTGTCCGACCGCAGCGTGATGTCCAGATAGTTGCCCGCCGCGCGGATGATGCGCAGTTGGTGCTTTGGCAGTCGTTTTCCGGTGACAACAACCTCTGCCGGAAGAGGCACTGCCCTGCGAAGATCACCGACAGGCCGCGCAGCTTCATCGCCGTTTCCGACAGTCTCACTGTCCTTGGCGGCAGACGCAGCGTCGCTTGTGGTGTCATCTTGCATGACACCGATCAAGGGCGTTGGTGGCCCTGCGGTGATGGCTGGCCGATCCTCTGGGAAAGGATAAGTGCGGATGTCATCAAGGATCGTCGGCAGAAAAAAGGTCAGAACCAGCGCACCAACCAACTCTGTCAGAACAAGTTGCAAGACGGCGTAGATCAGGATCGTTGAGACATCGACACTCACCGACCCGCTGAACACACGAAAGCCTAGCACGATGGATAAGCAGCCCAAGATGGTGCCGAAAAAGACCACCGCGCTTACATAGACTGCAGGGACCGGCTTGTGCCGATTGGCCCGCGCCACCAAAGCGACCATCACAGGCAAGGACGAGATGACGACGACCTGTGACAAAAGAAAGATCAGAATCTCTCTCCAGATGTCCAGATAGGGAACATCGGGGCGATAGCGGATCGGGTAAATCGCGACCCAGCACCCAAAGTATGTGATGACGACAAGGCGATGGCGCAGCGCGATCATCAACTCGTCAAGGGTGATCCTGATAGACCCCCAAGTCATCAATTTGATGTCTATTTGGTCACTTCGCACCTGACTCACCTTTAGTTTCCTATCACCGTCTCTTGGCGTGACGGGGTGTGAGCCGCTGTTTTTCCAATACTGCGCATACATCCCGGTCACGTGCCAAGCAAGCCCGTGCATGACGCCGATACGAAAAACGGCACCCTGCACGGGCATGTTAGGGCGAGAGTGTAAAAATTCCGGACTCGGCCAAGCGGGGGCTGCGGTCGATCCGGGCAAGTGAAATCAGGCTGGCGGTCTTTGACCACCCAGCCCCGTGTGTTCTGAGGTGATTTATGTTCGCCCCCATCATTGCCGCATTCGGCCTCGGTCGTCGACCAGCGCCGCACAGGGGTGCGCCGCCCGGCTTTGCCTTCGCCCTGACCTTCGGGCACGGGCCACAGCACGGGCCATCCTTCGGTCCCGCCTAAGCCAAGCCACCCCTCTTTGTGCTGTCACCTGTTCGCTTCGGGAGGTTTGCCGATGTGGTCTGAAGTCATGTCCGGCGGGCAGCCGAAACCTTTTCCACCTTCCCAGTTTTGCGCGGCCAAAGTTTCCGCGCGGTTGACCGTTTCGCAGAAGGAAATGCGCCATGCCCGATAACAAGATCGACGGAACCGACGCCACCGACAACATGGCACCGGGATTCACCGACGCCCAAGGCGACCAGATCGGCGCGGGCAATGACCTGATCTATGGCAACGGTGGGGCGGATACGATCAACGGCGGCGCCGGGGATGACACGATCTTTGGTGGTCTGGGGCGCGACTACCTCTATGGCGGCGCGGGCAATGATTATCTGGATGGCGGGGCCGACTACGACTTTTTCTATGCTGGGGCAGGCAATGACACGATCCTGATCTCACCCATCGGAGAGTCGGCCTTTGGCGAGGCAGATGCCGACACCTTCATCGTCGTGCCCGATGCCATCGGGTTCATCCCCGGCGGGTCGCTGCATGTGAACGGCGATTCAACAGGCATCGACAACGACACGCTTGATCTGTCGCGGATGGCGGCGGATGGGTGGACGATCACGGCCACATCTCAGGCGACGGATGGTCAGGACAGCCCCTTTGTCGCAGGGAATGGCGGGTTCAACGGCACCTTCACCCTGACCAAGGCAGGGTTTCAGACCTTTACGCTTAGCTACGTCGACATCGAGAATTTCAAGCTGACCGCCCCCGGCCCGGTCGATGGCACCGCAGGCGCGGATGCGATGAACCCGGGCTACGCGGACCCGCAGGGCGACCAGATCGACGGTACCGACGGGCTGAACGACACGATCCTTGCCGGGGGCGGCAATGATGTCGTCGATGCGGGTCAGGGCGATGACACGGCCCAAGGCGACGCGGGCGATGACACGCTGAACGGCAATATCGGCAATGACAGCCTGATCGGCGGCGATGGTCGTGACAGCCTGATCGGCGGCACCGGGGATGACACGCTGTCCGGAGGCGTGGGCAGCGACACCCTGAGCGGGGGCGACGGCAATGACAGCCTGATCGGTGATGCAGGCTCTGACAGCCTCATCGGCGGGGCGGGCAATGACACGCTGATCGGCGGCGGCAATGACGACGATCTGCTCCTCGGGGCCGGTGACCGGGGCGATGGCGGCGCGGGCGACGATGAGTTCCGCATTGATCCGGCGCTGACGGGGACGGCCGGGGTCACCGTGATCGGCGGTGAGCTGGGCGAAGACCTGACCGACCCGACCAATGGCGGCGCGGGCGACGTTCTGGACCTGCGCGGATTGACCGGGGTGGTGGTCACCTACACCAATCCCGACCCGATCACCGGCACGTCAGAGGCGGGGACCGCGACCTATCTGAACGCGCTTGGCCAGCCCGTCACCATCCAGTTCTCGGAAATCGAGCGGGTGCTGACCGGCCCTGATGGCGTGGTCGACGGCACGGCGGGCGGCGATCTGATGACGCCCACCAGCGGCGCAGGCGGCCTGCCCTATGCCGACGCGCAGGGCGACCAGATCGACGGGACGGATGGCATCAATGACTCGGTCCGTGGCGGCGCGGGCAACGACACCATCGACGCAGGTCTGGGCAACGACACGGTCGATGCTGGCACCGGCAACGATTCCGTCGCGGGCGGGGCGGGGAACGACTCCGTCCTCGGCGGTGAGGGGTCGGACACGCTGGCGGGCGGGCTTGGGGTGGACACGCTGGCTGGTGGGGCCGGAGATGACGATATTGCTTTAAGTGGTGCCGATGTTGCTTCGGGCGGGTCGGGGGATGACGTCTTTACCCTCGACCCCACCGATTCCGCGGCGGAGATCAACGCCACGGTGGATGGCGGCACGGACGCGACCTCGGGCAATCCCGATGATGCGGCGAATGGCAATGCGGGCGATGTGCTGGACCTGTCCAGTGTGACAGCGCCCCTGTCGGTGGTGCTGAGCGCGAACCCCGAGACCGGCACCGTCAACGGGCTGGACGGTGACGCGGGAACGGACCTGACCTTTGCCGAGATTGAGCGCCTGCTGACCGGCAGCGGCAATGACACCGTCAACGGCAGCGCGGCGACGGGTCCGGTCGTGGTGGATGCCGGCGCGGGCAACGACAGTGTCACCGGCGGGACCGGCAACGACAGCCTGACCGGCGGCGACGGCGCGGACACGCTGGCG
>NKIT01000243.1 GCA_002256185.1 Rhodobacteraceae bacterium PARR1
CAGCGATGACCCAGTGGCCGGACGATCCGCCATCAGGTCTTGCAGATAGGCGATGGGCAGCGTCAGGAGCACCGCCCCCCCCGCCCCCGCAGGCAGCATCAGCGCCCAAAGCCATGGCGTCCCTGCCAGCCAAGGCAGTCCCGCTACACTGACGCAATGCACCACCGTTCCCAGCAGGATCAAGCGCGTCCGCTCCATCCTGCGGGCCAAGGCGGGAACCATCAGCATGAAGGGCACCTCCAGTCCCGCAACGATCCCGGCATAAAGGGCCACATCAGCCGGACCGCGCCCGATCTCGGGCACAAGGATCAACGACAGGATGGCAAAACTGACCGTCGCCGCACAACTGACCGCCCCCAAGGCGACCAGCCGAAGCGCCACCCTTGGCGCGGCCAATTCGGCCAGTGCAGCGCGAAAACTCAGCCCCGAAGGGGCATCCTGCCAGCGGGTTTGCCCGTCCTTGGGCCAATGCCGCAGCACCAGCCATGTCATCGGCAGCGCCATCAACAGCCCCACCGGATAGATCGTGAGCAGCGCCGCCCCCTTGGCAAAGGCCAGCGCCCACAGCGGCAGCACCGCGACAAAGGGCAGCGCGAACAGCGCCCGGATCGCCGCCATGATCGCGTCCCGCTGTGCCTCGGGATGGGTCGAAGCCGCCATCCGGGCCAGCGCGAACAACTGCCCGAACAGGAGCGACGCCACCGGCATCAGCAGCCCATGCGCGGCAACGAAACTGACCCAGCCCGGCAGCAGCGTCATCAGCCCCAGCGCCAGCAACAAGGCCCCCACCGCCCAACGGGTGATCCCACGCCGGTCGTTGCGCTGATCCGCCCGGATGCCCGCCCCCACCGCCACCGCCACCGACAGCGCGGTGGATACGACCATCAGCACGGCATAACCCGCATCGCCCAGCCCAAATTCCCGCACTGCAAGGACCGAGACATAGGGCCCCATCACACAGGTGATCGCCCCCCACATCAGCATCATCCCCGCCGCAAGCCGCAGCGCAGGATCCGTCCAGAGGGGCGCGAAAGACCGCATCAGGCCACCCGCCGACGGTCAGCCCACCACAGGCCCATTGCACCCAAAAGCGCCATCGTGGCCCCGGCGAGTGCCGTGGATTCCACCCCGCCAAAGGCCATGCCAAGCGCAAAGGCCAAAGCTGCAAACACATCCGACACCAGCTTTTGCACCGCCAGCAGCGCCCCCGCCGTGCCGGGACGGTCGGGCAGAAGGTCTTGGTAATAGGTGATCGGCAGGGTGATGATTGCGGTCCCACCAATCCCCGCCAGCACGGTCAGCACCCAGACCCAGGTTGACGCGGCCAGCATCGGCAACAGCGCCAGATGCATCACATACACCACCGTTCCGGCCAGCATCAGGGTCTGGCGGCTGATGTGCTGGGCCAGCCTTGGCAGGATCAGCATGCACGGCACCTCCCACCCCGCGACCAGCCCGACATAAAGCGCGACATCCGCCGTTCCCCGCCCCGGTGTGGTGGTAAAGACCAAGGACACCAAGACCATGTACAGATTGCCCGCCGAGGCGATGGCCCCCAGCAGCAGCACGCGGGACAGGATGCGCCTCTTGGCCATCTCGGCCAGCGCTTCGCGGAAGTTCAGGCCCGAAGGCCGATCCTCCCATTCGGTCTGCCCATCATGCGGCCACCGACGCCAGATCAGCACCACCAGCCCAAGCGCCGCGATCAGCGCCGTGGCATAGACCCACATCACGCCAACACCCGCGCCAAAGGCAATGGTCCACATGACCAGCATGCCAAGGAAACTCAGGCTCATGGCCGACCGGATAGACCCCAGCGTTGTCGCCCGCGCCGCGCCCTCTTCGGCACGGGCCAGACGCGCGAGGGCAAAGAACTGGCCATACAGGCTTGAGGCGATGGGAAACAGCAGCCCATGCGCCAGCACCATCACCACCGGACCGGGGGCCAGCAGCATCAAGGACACGCCCATTGTCGCAACCAAAGCCGTGCCGATGGCGATGCGCCGCCGCGCCGCGCGCCGGTCCGCCAGCATCCCAAGCAGGACCGAAGCCGACACCGCCACGCAGGAGGCCATGATCAGCACGGCGGAAAACTGCGTCTCGGTCAGGCCCGCGACGGTCAGGCCGATCAGCGACTGATAGGGATAGATCGACGAATTCAGAACGCCCAACAGCAGCAGGCACAGGATCACCAGACGGATCGCGGGATCACGCCACAGCGCGGCAAACTGGGTCATTGCGGGATGACCTTGCCGGGGTTC
>NKIT01000244.1 GCA_002256185.1 Rhodobacteraceae bacterium PARR1
GGCAGGGGGGGCTGGTGCAGCCCCCAGCGCCCGCAAGCGGGCGATTCCCCCTGCAGGATATTTGGGCAACGGGGAAGGGGCAGGCTGCGCGGTCTTGTCGGTTGAGTTCCCCCGCCTTGGCCCCTACACCTGTGGCAGGGCAATTTCGGGTGATCCATGCTGGACGGCAAGCGCATCCTTCTGGTGATCGGCGGTGGCATCGCCGCCTACAAGGCGTTGGAACTGATCCGGCTGTTCCGCAAGGCAGGCGCAGCGGTGACCCCTGTGCTGACGCGGGCAGGGACAGAGTTTGTTACGCCTCTGTCCGTCTCCGTGTTGGCGGGGGAAAAGGTTTATACTGACCTTTTTGATCTGACCGATGAGGCCGAGATGGGCCATATCCAACTGTCGCGCAGTGCCGATCTGATCGTGGTCGCCCCGGCGACGGCGGATCTTTTGGCCAAGATGGCGCAGGGGCGGGCGGATGATCTGGCCTCGACACTGCTCTTGGCCACGGATACCGCCGTTCTGGCAGCGCCTGCAATGAATGTGCGGCCATCCCGCGACTCGGCGCAATCTGGCGCAGGTTCAGGCCGATGGCGTGCGCCTTGTCGGCCCGGATGACGGTGAGATGGCCTGCGGCGAATATGGCCCCGGACGAATGGCTGAACCCGTGGCAATCCTTGCGTCGGCAGAGGCGATGCTGTCGCAGGGGCCGCTCAGTGGCAAGACCGTGCTTGTCACCTCTGGCCCCACGCTTGAGCCGATTGATCCCGTGCGCTATATCGCCAACCGGTCCTCGGGGGCGCAAGGAACGGCAATTGCCGTGGCCTTGCGCGATCTGGGGGCAAAGGTGCTTTTCGTCACCGGCCCTGCCGAGGTGCCACCCCCTGCAGGCGTAAAGGTGATCCGCGTGGAAACCGCGCGCCAGATGTTGGACGCCGTGCAGGCGGCCTTGCCCGCCGATGCGGCGGTGATGGCGGCGGCGGTGGCCGACTGGCGCGTGGCCAATGCGGCGGGGTCCAAGCTGAAGAAAGACGGCACAGGCAAGGCCCCGGCGCTGGAGTTTGCGGAAAACCCCGACATTCTGGCGACGGTGTCGCAGATGGCCAAGGGGCGTCCGCGTCTGGTCGTGGGCTTTGCGGCGGAAACCGACGATGTCGTGGCCCATGCGGTGGCCAAGCGCGCACGAAAACGCTGTGACTGGATCGTGGCCAATGACGTCAGTCCCGGCACCGGCATCATGGGCGGGTCTGAGAATGCGGTGGTCCTGATCACCGCCGATGTGCAAGAGGTCTGGCCCCGCATGGCCAAGGACGCGGTGGCCCGCCGTCTGGCGCAACGCATTGCAGAGGCTTTGGCATGACCCCGACCATCCTTGTGCTGTGGGAGGATTGGGCGGACATCACGCTCCCCTTGCCCGGTTATGAAACCGCAGGTGCAGCGGGGGCTGATCTGCGCGCCAACTTGCGGCCAGAGGATCGCGCGACGGGCTTCACGCTGGACGTCATGCACCGCGCTATCCTGCCCACCGGCCTGCGCGTCGAAATCCCGCCGGGATTTGAAATGCAGATCCGCCCGCGCTCTGGCCTTGCGATGAAGCATGGCATCACTTTGCCCAATACACCCGGCACCATCGACAGCGATTATCGCGGCCCCCTTGGCGTGGCGCTGATCAATCTGGGGCATGAGCCTTACGTCATCCACCACGGCGACCGCATCGCGCAGGCGGTGATTGCGCCGGTGGTGCAGGCGGTGTTTTCGGTGGCCGATGCGCTTGGTGCCACGGCGCGCGGCGAGGGGGGCTTTGGCTCTACGGGCAAACGATGATGGGTAAACGATGATCCTTGTCCTTGGCATGGCAGCGGCGCTGTGGGGCATCGGCGCGTTGATGAAAGCCCCGGTCCGGCTGCGGCTGTGGATGATCGCAGCGCTGTGGGCGGGGGTGGTTCTGGGGCACATTGTGCTGCCCGATGGCCATCCCCTGCGCATGGCAACCGGGGGGGCGGCGCAAGGCTGGGTGGCGCTGGGGATCATCGCGGCCTTGGTGATCGCCTATCGCGCGGCTCTGGCCCGTCTGCGGCGTCGCGTTGCACCGGTCGTGGTCGCAGGACCGCCCCAAGGGGCTTTCCGCCCGGCCGAGTTGGACCGCTACGCCCGCCACATCCTTTTGCGCGAAATCGGCGGTCCCGGTCAGCGGCGGATGAAGGATGCCCGCGTGCTGGTGGTGGGCGCAGGGGGCCTTGGTTCTCCCGCACTGATGTATCTGGC
>NKIT01000026.1 GCA_002256185.1 Rhodobacteraceae bacterium PARR1
CTTTGATGATTTGGGCGGAGGTTCCGATATGAGTGGCGAGGGTCCGGACCATGCGCCCCGGATCGTTCAGAAAAATCGCCTTGGGGAAGAAGGCGGCACCCCCTTGGACGGGGGGGAGGTTCGGTTCCATCTGGCGGAGTTCATCCGGGCCGATCAGATCGACGCTGATGCCCAAGCTGCGGCGAAAGGCCATGTCGGCATGGGCGGCGCTGTAGGCTTTTTCCGTCTCGTAAAGGTAAAGGCAGCCCCGGTTTTGCAGGATGTCCGTGCCGCCGATGCGGGCCGCGAGGTCTTGCCAATGGCCTGCGGCCCCGACCAGCAGTCGCGCAATATTGGCGGCGTTGCGGCGGGTGGGTCCGGGCAGGGATTGCAGCGCAAAGCGCGCCAGCCACGGCATCAGGGACGGCAAGGCCGCGCGGCGGATGGCGAGGGGGGAGTTCTGGTCAAACAGCAGCGAGGGCAGGTTTTTCAGCACATCGGGGCTGCCCACGGGCATCACGGCATAATCGGCGATGGTGCCCGCGTTGCCATAGCTGGCACCCATGCCCGGCTCTGCTGGGTCGATCAGGGTGACGTCCCGGCCCGCGGCAGTGAGGGCCTCGGCAATAGCGAGGCCGACGACGCCCGCACCGAGGATGGCGATGTCGGTGTGGCGGATCATGGAGTATGCCTTGGTGTTTGTGGCTGCATTTTGCGACCTTTGCGGGGGGATTGCGCGTGCGTCATATCGCCTCCGCGCTGACATTCGCGCGGGGCAAGTGACCCGCGCGTATCACAACAGTTGACCCATGCCCGCCCGTGCGCCCCGTGCACGGGCCGTGCCCGCCCTGCGGGCGGCGGGCGCGCAAAGAGCGCACCCGCCGGGCGGGCACAGCCCGTGCGTGATGCGCTGGGACGGCTGACACCCCCTCGCGGCTTCGTTGCCTCAGCCGCGAACGGACCGGCGCAAACGTCCACAGGACGTTTGCGCGTCGGTCCTTCGGCACTCACATGCACGCCTGAAACAGCGCGCGGGTGTTTTCGCGGGTCATCGCCACAGGGTTGCCGCCGCAGGAGGGGTCTTCCAGCGCCATCTCGGTCAGTTCGTCCAAGCGGTCCGCCTGCACGCCAAGCGCGGTCAGGTTTTCCGGGATGCCCAAGGTTGCACGCAGGTCCATCACAGCGGCGCGGAAGCCGTCGAAACCGCCCGCGATGCCAAGGTAAGCGGCGGCTTTCTCGATCCGGTCCTCAATCGCGTGACGGTTGAAGTCAAGCACCATGGGCATCACCACGGCGTTCGTGGTGCCGTGGTGGGTGTTGTAGACCGCGCCGATGGGGTGCGACAGCGAATGGATCGCGCCGAGGCCCTTTTGGAACGCCACAGCCCCCATCGCAGCCGCACTCATCATATGCGCCCGCGCTGTCAGATTGGTGGGATCGGCATAGGCGACGGTCAGGTTCTCAAAGACCAGACGCATGCCTTCCAAGGCAATGCCTTGGCTCATCGGGTGGTAGAACGGGCTGCAATAAGCCTCAAGGCAATGCGCCAGCGCATCCATGCCGGTGCCAGCGGTGATGAACTTCGGCATCCCGACGGTCAGGGCCGGGTCACACAGGGTGACGACGGGCAAGAGCTTGGGATGGAAGATGATCTTCTTCTTATGCGTGACAGAATTCGTCAGCACGCCTGCGCGGCCCACTTCTGACCCGGTCCCCGCTGTGGTCGGCACGGCCACGATGGGCGCGATTCTTGAGCCATCCGCGCGGGTATACCAGTCGTCGATGTCTTCCAGATCCCACACGCTGAGATCGGCCCGCTGATGCGCCATCAGGGCGATCATCTTGCCAAGGTCCAAGGCCGATCCACCGCCAAAGCAGATCACACCGTCATGCCCGCCTGCGAGGTAAACCGCGATGCCTGCGGCCATGTTTCCTTCGTTCGGGTTTGGGTCCACCTCGGAAAACACGGCGCGGCCCAGACCGGCCTTGTCCAGCACGTCCAAGGCGCCAGCGGTGATCGGCAAGGAAGCCAACGCCTTGTCGGTGACAAAGAGCGGGTTTTTGATCCCGGCGGCAGCGCAATGCTCGGCCAGTTCGGCAATCCGGCCTACGCCGAACTTGATCGCGGTCGGGTAAGACCAGTTGCGGTTCGGAACGTCGTGGCTCATGTCAGACCTTTTTCAGATGATAGGATTTCGGGCGGGTGACCGAATGGAAGCCCAAGTAGGACAGGCTGCCGCCGCGCCCGGTGTCCTTGCACCCCGTCCAGCACAGGGCCGGGTCCAGATAATCGGCGCGGTTCATGAAGACGGTGCCCGTCTCAATCTGCTGGCCGATGGCGGTGGCGGTGTCGTAGTCCTGCGTCCAGACCGATGCGGTCAGGCCGTAGGGGCTGTCGTTCATCAGACGGATCGCCTCGGCGTCGTCGGCGACCTTCATGATCCCGACCACAGGGCCGAAGGATTCCTCGGTCATCACGCGCATCGAATGGTCGACGTTGACCAAGATTTGTGGGGCGAGGTAAGCGCCCCCGTCATCAGCGGCGAAGTTCTTGAGGTCGATCAGGGGTTTGGCACCCTTTGCCACAGCCTCGGCGATCTGACCCCGCACCACGGCGGCACAGCGTTTGTGCGCCATCGGGCCAAGGGTGGTGTCGGCGTCAAACGGGTTGCCGAGTTTCAGCGCGTTGACCCAAGCCACCGATTTTTCGACGAAAGCATCGTAGAGCGAGGCATGGACATAGACCCGTTCAATCCCGCAACAGCATTGCCCGGCGTTGAACATCGCGCCATCCATCAGCGTGTCCACGGCGGCGTCCAGATTGGCGTCGTGGCGGACATAGCCGGGGTCTTTGCCGCCCAGTTCCAACCCCAAGGGCGTGAAGGTGCCCGCGGCGGCTTTCTCCATCGCCACACCGCCCGCGACAGAGCCTGTGAAGTTCACAAACCCAAAGCTGCGTGCAGCGATCAGCGTTTCGGTCGTGGCATGGTCCAGCACCACATTCTGGAACACATCTTCGGGCACACCCGCCGCGTGGAAGGCTTCGGCCAACCGCTCACCCACCAGCATGGTCTGGCTGGCGTGTTTCAGGATCACAGTATTCCCGGCGATCAGCGCAGGCACCAGTGTGTTGATCGTGGTGAGGTAAGGATAATTCCACGGGGCGACGATGAACACGACACCCAACGCCTCACGCGCCAGATAGCGGCGGAATTGGGCGCTGTCTTCGACCATCAGCGGCGCAAGGGTCTTTTCCGCGATCTCGGCCATATAGTCGGTGCGGGCATTCACGCCGCCATATTCGCCGCCAAAGCGGGTGGGGCGGCCCATTTGCCAAGCAATCTCTGGCACCACGACATCTTTCATGTCGTTCAAGCGGGCCACACCGGCCTTGACCAGCGCGATACGCTCGGCCAGTGGCCGCGCGGCCCATGGCTTTTGCGCCGATTTGGCGGCGGCCACGGCAGCTTGGGCGGCGGGCAGCGAAAGCGGGGTGCGTTCGGCATAGACCGAACCATCCACCGGGGAAATCAGTTGGATTGGTTTCATCATGTCACCTGTCGGGCCTTTGGCCCCTGCGGGTTGGGGGGCGATGTCGCCCCCCGAAGGGTTCACGCGCGTTCCAGAAGGCGCTGGAGTTCAAAGTCGGTCACCACGCGGTCGGTTTCCGAAATCTCCCACTGCGCGGCATGGTGGTAATGGTCCACCACATCATCGCCAAAGGCCGCGCGCAGCATGGCTGATCCGTTCAGCTTGGCCGCTGCATCGCGCAGGTTGGTCGGAATTTCGCGAATGCCGGTGGCGGAGTACATGTCGCCCTTCATCTCGGGTTCAAGGGCCATCTTGCCCTCAATCCCCGCCAGCCCTGCGGCCAGAAGCGCGGCGCAGCACAGATAGGGGTTCACGTCGCTGCCGGGGATGCGGCATTCGACGCGCACGGCCTTGGTATGGGCACCACAGACGCGGAAGCCTGCGGTGCGGTTGTCGGCACTCCAGACCGCTTTGGTGGGGGCGAACATGCCGATGGTGAAGCGTTTGTAGCTGTTGACGTAAGGCGCGAGGAAGGCGGTGATTTCCTGCGCATGGGCCAGTTGCCCGGCAAGGAAGTGCTTCATCGTGTCGGACATGCCATGTGCGTCGTCATGGTCATAGAAGGCAGGCTTGCCGTCCAGCGTCCACAGCGACTGGTGGACGTGCGACGATGATCCGGCGCGGCGGTGGTCATATTTGGCCATGAAGGTCACGGACTTGCCCACCGCATGGGCCATTTCCTTGACGCCCTGCTTGACGATCACATGGTTGTCGGCGGTGTCCAGCGCGTCGGAATAGCGGTAGTTCACCTCATGCTGGCCCGCGTCGGCCTCACCTTTCGTGTTCTCGATCGGGATGCCCGCACCATAAAGCCCGTTGCGCACGGCGCGCATCAGGCTTTCTTCCTTGGTGGTCTGGAAGAGGTGGTAATCCTCGTTGTAACCCGAAATCGGCTTCAGCGCTGAAAGCCCGCCATCGCGCAGGTTTTCGTAGGCGTTCTCGAAGATGTAGAATTCGAGTTCCGTCGCCATCATGGCGTCAAAGCCCATGGCGCGGGCGCGGGCGACCTGGCGTTTCAGGATCGCGCGGGGGCTGATCGCCACGTCCTCATGTGTGTGGTGGTCCAGCATGTCGGCCAGACACAGCGCCGTGCCCGGCAGCCATGGCAGCGGGCGCAGGGTGGCAAGGTCGGGTTTCAGGATGTAGTCGCCGTACCCCTGTTCCCAGCCTGCGGATTTGTAGCCGGGGACGGTGGTCATCTCCATATCCACGGCCAAAAGGTAGTTACAGCAATGGGTTTCCTTGTAGCCACCATCGACGAAGAAGGCGGCGTGAAAGCGTTTGCCGACCAAGCGGCCCTGCATGTCGATCCCGGCGACCAGCACCGTGTCGATCTGGCCCTGCGCCACGGCCTCTTTCAGCGCGTCGAATGTCATATTTCCCGGCATGTTGTCTGCCTTTCCCTGTTATGCGGTCTGCCCGTCATGGTGCGGGCGTGAAGTGCGTTCGCTTTGATCCCTAGGGATCATGCCGCTCGCCCGCCGCCGAATTCGGGGCGGCGCGGCCAGCAGGCCGGGGCGATGCCGTGGCCCTGTCCATCGTGTGGCATGGGGTGATCCTTTCGCGCCCGAGCAGCTTTCAATGATTTGATCATATTTGGAACGTCGCGCCGCGCAATGGGGGAGTTGGTCATGGCAGGGGCCCCACCGCAGCGGCAAGGATCGGGGCGAGGTGGTCTGCCATCTGCTGTTCGGCCTGTGGTGAGGTGATCAGGTCGTTTCGGATTTCCAGCATCGCATTGGGCAAGCCGTAAGGCGTGGCATGCAGGCGCAGGGTATGGGTGACGTCATCCTTGGCCGAATAAGGCTCATTCAGGGCCGAGTTCAGTTTGCCTGCGGACTGTGCGCCGGACAGGATGGCTTTTGCCAGCGTGGGGTCGGAGTCGTGGATGATCCCGAACTCCACCGCGCGGGGTTGGCCGAAGTAGACAGGCGTAAAGCTGTGGATGGTGATGACCACGGGCCGCAGCCCGAGCGCAATGCGCCGCATCAAAAGCCCGTGCAGGCCGTCATGGAAGGGGACATAGACCGCCGCCGTCCGGCGTGCGCGCTCCTGTGGGGTGATAGTGGCGTTGCCGGGGATGTCGTGGATTTCGGACCGCGCAGGCATCGCGCCCGGCATGTCGGGGGCGCGGTTGCAATCATAGACAAGACGGCTGACCGGGGCGTGGATCAAGGCGGCCTGAAGGCGCTGCGCCAGGCCCCGTGCCAGACCCAAGGCACCCGGGTCCCATGCGATATGCGCGCACCGTTGATCCGCCGTCAGCCCCAGATCGCCCCATGCCGTGGGGATGTGGTTTGAGGCATGTTCGCAGACCACGACAACCCGACCGAGGGCATTTGCCCCTTCGATCACGGGCGCGAAAGGGCCGTCCGTCATGGGCTGATCCATGTCCCGCATCGCCGCGATTTTCTCCCGATGTTTCACGAAAGGCTCACCCCGCCTGCGCCATTCTGTCAACATCTATTCTGTCGGTGAGTTGCTGTTACAAATTTTTCTGCGGAATGTCGGTTGCCATCTGCCCGGTCCTTGCGCGACACAGGGTTGTAACACAGGAGTGACGATGGAGACGGCGATCACCATCGAGGAACGGATGCGTGCGGCGCTTCCGGATCTGACGCGGGCAGAACGGCAGTTGGCCACGCATATCCTTGGGCATTATCCGGTATCGGCGCTGGGGTCGATCACCGCTTTGGCCAAGGCGGCAGAGGTGTCGACGCCCACCGTGGTGCGTCTGGTGCAAAAGCTGGGCTACAAGGGTTATCCCGATTACCAGCAATCCCTGCGGGCCGAGGTAGAGCAGATGCTTGTCTCGCCCTTGGTCAAGCATGACCGTTGGGCGGGCGGGGTGCCCGAGACGCATATCCTCAATCGCTTTGCCGATCAGGTGGTGGCGAACCTACAGGCGACGCTGGGGCAGATCGACCACGCGACGTTTGACGCGGCGGCGGAATTGCTGGCCGATCCGGGGCGGCATGTCTTTGCGATGGGCGGGCGGATCACCCATGCGATGGCCGATTATCTGGTGACGCTGATGAAGGCGGTGCGGCCTTCGGTCACGCTGCTGTCAGACCTGTCAAACGCTTGGCCGCCGGCGCTTTTGGACATGAAGCCGGGGGATGTGCTGTTGGTGTTCGACATCCGGCGCTATGAAAACTCGGTCCTGCAAGTGGCCGAGATGGCGCGGGAACAAGGGGCAGAGATCATCCTGATCACCGACCGCTGGGTCAGCCCCGCCGCCCAAATGGCCCGCCATGTGCTGCCCTGTCATATCGAGGCCCCGTCCGCGTGGGATTCCACCGTGCCGCTGCTTGTGATCGTGGAAACGCTGCTGGCATCCGTGCAGGCGCAGACTTGGACGGTGACAGAGGGGCGGTTGAAGCGGCTTGAGGAGTTATATGCAAGGTCGCGGACCTTTCGGCGGGGGCGGTAGGTGGCAATGTTTCTTCGACGTTCGGTCGCAACGGTTGGTGTTGCCCCGATGCCCAAAGCATCGGGGCGCGGCCGTCCCGCCCCCTCGGGGCGGGCGCACGTATACGTGCACCCACCCCGGCGGGACGACCGCGCCCCTTGGCTGACGTGGTAAATGAGAAGAATAGGCAAGTGAGTGCGGGCGTTCAGACCAGGTGACACGTCGCGACACACGCGCGTCACGTGCCTTGCGTGACTGCTAAGGGCGGGAGGGTCGCCCGTAGGGTGCGCATTCATTGCGCACCGCAACCGGCCCCCCCTTAGGCCGCGCGTCTTGCGCCGGTGAAGCTGTTTACTCCCGCCCGCAGCACAGACCCGTCGAGGTAAGCGTTGACACAGTCTCGCTCGCGCGGAAGGTTTGCGTGCATGCGACCATGTAGCCGATGGTTGGTCGACGGGTCGGCCAGAGGGGCCGCGCAGTAAGGGGTTGAACTGGTGAAGGTTTGGTCAGTATTCGCCATTCTTGCCGTAGGTGCGGTGCTTGGCAATTGTGCGGTGAAGACAAAGTCCTTTGTGTCGCGATGCCTTGTCGGTGATCCGGCGCAGGACGCCGCCGATGTATCGAAGATGTTCCCCGCCATGATTCGGGCCATTCGGCGGGCCGATGTTCCAAGACCATCTGCCGATATTCTTGCGGCGGAGGTGGCCTATGCCTGGGCCCATTTGCAGCGCTGTGCAGCGGAACGTGGATTGGAAAAATGCCGTGCGATCGGGACGACAGCCGATGTTCCAACGGATGATCTTGGCGCTCGCGTGCAAGACTTCCCTGAATCGGAGTGGGAAAACTACATCTATCGCATAGAGGCGGATGTTCCCGGACCGAGGTTTTTCATGAATTTCCTTTTGCAGGGTTTGGACGGCAACGACGAAACCTTCATTGACATGACATTCTTCCGAAAAGACACGACCGCGCAGTTGCGGGTTGGTGTCACCTGGTATCGTTGCAGAGGTACAGTGAATTGGACGACCGTAAGAGGTTCCGTCTATGAAGAGGTATCGCTGGATGACTGAGCGTGAAAGCTGTGTCTGCGGATCGAGACGCTGGGGTCTTTCTCACAGCAGACGCGACGGGAACAACTTGGAACGCGTCCACTGTTCCGCGTGACACTGTGCCTTCATTTCGCACCGCTACTGTTCCCCCCTACGTCCCTGCCGCGCACCGATGTTGCGGCAAACGCGGGCCGCTTGCTCCGCAACGATCAGGATTTCCCCGATGCCCAAAGCATCGGGGCGCGCCCGCACCGCCCCACCGGGGCGGGCGCACGTATACGTGCACCCACCCCGCGGCGCGCGCGCGCCCCTTGGCTGACGTAGTGCAGGACTTGGCTGACGTGGTAAATGGGAAGAAGTGGCAAATGGTTGGGGGCGTGCAGACCAGGTGACAGTTCACGACACACGCGGGTCACGTTCCCTGCGTGACGGCTAAGGGCGGGAGGGTCGCCCGTAGGGTGCGCATTCATTGCGCACCGCAACCGGCCCCCTCAGGCCCCCGCCGCCCGCCGCGCACCGATGATGCCGTTCACCGTCACGGCACCCAAGAGCACCGCGCCGCCGATGAAGGTGTTGGCGGATGCGGTCTCGCCCAGAAACGCCAAGACGATGAT
This sequence comes from Rhodobacteraceae bacterium PARR1, assembly GCA_002256185.1. Taxonomy (GTDB): domain Bacteria; phylum Pseudomonadota; class Alphaproteobacteria; order Rhodobacterales; family Rhodobacteraceae; genus Paragemmobacter. Next base: position 8,646 of record NKIT01000026.1, read on the forward strand.
CGGGGACAGCACGACCTCGATGTTGGACAACAGCGCCATTTCCGCCGCTGGGATCACCTTGCTGCCAAGGGCGTAAAGGATCATGCCCCCGGTCAGCGTGCCTGCCCCCATCGCCATGGCCCAAGCGGCATCTGACACCGGCACTGCCAGCGGTTGGCCCAAGGCCAGCGCAACCACGGCACCTGTGATCAGCGAAAACACCCCGCCAAGGATGACCGACGGCATGGTGTCCGATACCCGCCGCCAGCGCAGGGTGACGGTGAAAGTGGCGAACCCCAGCGCCGACAAAAGGGCTGCGATGTTTCCCGCCAAGGCCCCTGTCTCTAGCCCCTCGCGCACCATGACGAAGATGCCGATCACGCCCACGACCATAGCGCCCCAAGTCTCGGGCCGGACCCGCTCGCGCAGCAGGATCAGGCCGAGGATCGCGGCGATGAAGGGGCTGGCGGTGAACAGGAACACCGCATTGGCGATGGTGGTGGCCTGAATGGCATAGATCGCGCCGCCGAACGCGCCGACCAGACCGATTCCGCCCAGAACCCCGGCAAACCCCGTCTCGGCAAAACCGTTGAAGGCGCGGCCTTGGTGGCGGATGGCCTGATAGGCCAGAAGCACCGGCAGCATCCCGACAGAGCGCCAGAACAGCGTGGCCCATGTTCCCGCCGTGTCGATCTGGCGGAAGATCAGGCCCTGACAGGACCACAGGATGCCCGCGACGATGACCAGCGCCACGCCTGTTCCGTATTTCATGCCGCAAACTCCGTGCCTTGGGCCTGATCTGCCCCGGATGGCGGCCATGGTCTGTCCTGCCAGCGACCAGTGCCGTGCTTTTCGGGCAGGCTGGGCATTTCGGGCCGGGTGAACCCTCTCGCGGGTGTGTTTTGGCTTTGTCTACCCAAAACCGCCAAGCGCCCCTATATTGGCGGCAACGACAACAGGGAGCGCCACCCATGTTCTTTACTGACCGCCGCAAGATGCAGATGGTCTCGCCGCAGGATGCCCTGCCGGGACGGCCAGAGCCTTTGCCGACCGCCGAGACGCATTTCACCCTTGGCTTGCCGCTGAAATCGCCTGTGCCTGTGGGCATGGAAGAGGCGATGTTCGGCATGGGCTGTTTCTGGGGGGTGGAACGCAAGTTCTGGCAGCGCCCCGGTGTGTGGCTGACGATGGTGGGCTATGCGGCGGGCTACACGCCGAACCCGACCTACAAGGAAACCTGCACCCAGTTGACCGGGCATAATGAGGTGGTGCGCGTGATCTACGACCCCGCATCGGTCAGCTATGAGGATCTGCTGCGTTTGTTCTGGGAAAACCATGACCCGACCCAAGGCATGCGGCAGGGCAATGACATGGGCAGCACCTATCGCAGCGGCATCTACACCTATTCCGACGCGCAAAAGGCGGCGGCAGAGGCATCGCGTGCCGTCTATCAGCACCGCCTGTCGCGGTCGGGCTATGGCGCGATCACCACGGAAATCCTGCCCGCGCCGGTGTTCTACTTTGCCGAGGATTACCACCAGCAATACCTTGCCAAGAACCCGCAGGGCTATTGCGGTATTGGTGGCACCGGCGTGACCTGTCCCATCGGACTGAACGCCTCACGGCACAGGGCGGCGCTTGACCACGGGCCGCGCGGGGGCTAACCCCGCGCCAACCCTTTGTCTGCCCTGTTCCCTTGCCTGAAAGGCCGCGCCATGCCGATTTTCACCGCCTTCTCGATCCTCACCGGCGACGAAAGCGTTGACGCGCGGGCCGAAGCCTTGGCCGATGCGCTGGACCGGGTTCAGCCCGCGCCGCTTGAGGTCGAGATTTACGACGAAGAGGATGGGTCGGGCAATCTGCGGGTGGCGGCGATCTTTGCGCTGGAACCGAACCCGACCTTGCTGGACGTGCTGGCTACGGCCTTTGGGGCGTCAGAATTCACCGTTGCGGAAACGGCGCAACAGACATGGTCGGCTTTGACCACCTTGCCGGGCGAAGCGCCTGCCAAGGCCTTGGCCGCGCTGATCGAACAGATGCAGCCCGCCCCCTATGGTGTGGGCGCGTTCGAGATCGAGGATAATTCGGGTCTGTGGGAAGTCGGGGCCTATTTCCTTGAGGCCCCTGATGCCGCAGCCCTGAACGCTTTAGGTGCGGGGCATGGGGCGCGGCCCTTTGCTGTATCGGAATTGCCGGAAATCGACTGGGTCGCCAAGGTGCGGCGCGAATTGTCGCCGGTCGAGGCGGGGCGCTTCTTCGTTTTTGGCAGCCATGATGCCGACAAGGTGCCCGCAGGCCGCATCGCCCTGCAAATCGAGGCGACGGTTGCCTTTGGCACCGGGCACCATGGCACCACGCTGGGCTGTCTGCGCGCCTTTGACCGGCTGTTCGGCGCGGGTTTTCATCCGGCAAAGGTGGCAGACATCGGGGCAGGGACTGCGGTGCTGGCGATGGCGGCAGCGTCCGTCCTGCCCGATGCCTTGGTGATCGCGTCTGACATCGACGAAGTCGCGGTGGATGTGTCCGAGGCGAATGTGGCGATCAACGGGCTGGAAGGCCGCGTTGAATGCCTTGAGGCGGCGGGTTTCAACCATCCCCGTCTGGCTGAGGTGGCACCCTTTGACCTGATCTTTGCCAATATCCTGAAAGGTCCGCTGATCGAGCTTGCCCCCGACATGGCCGCCCATGCGGCCCCCGGCGGGTTGGTGATCCTGTCCGGACTGCTGGTCGTGCAGGCCGAAGCGGTGACTGAGGCCTATCTGGCCCAAGGGTTCACCACTGAGGGGCGTGAAGATATCGGCGAATGGTCCACGCTGGTGTTCCGGCGCTAAAGTTCGGAAACAGTCTGTTGACGACCAAGGCGTGACACAGTTTCCACCGAATCCCTTCATACGTGTAAAAGGGGGGTGGTGGCTTTGGTCGGAGTGGATGGCATGGCGGACCCGAACAGGGATGATTTTTACGGCCGTGTTGCGCGGCTTGAACAGGCACATGCCCGCGGGCATGGCCATGAGGCGGCTGGGGCCTTGGGCCGGTCGGCGTATTTCCGTCCCTCGCCCCGACGCTTGCCGGTGCTGCGCGGATCGGTGTTCGTGCTGGCGACGGTGATCGGGTTGAAAGCCACACTTTATGGCGGCATGCCCGAAGATGTGTATCTGTCGCGTCTCGCCGCGTTGAAGCAGGGCACGGCGATCGAACGGGTGGGGGCTTTTCTGATGACGCCTGACCCGGTGACGGGCTGGCTGGCCGACATCTGGCGCGACGCGCGCGGTCTGGTCTGACGCTTTCTGCTCCGACTGTCCCACCGAATGCAAAAGGCCGCCCGAAAAGGCGGCCTTCACATCCAGCGGCTGGAAGCCGACGGTCGCTGATCAGCGACCGATCATTTCGATGTCGCCACGGCACAGACCGATATCATCAAGTTCACGGTCCGAAAGTTTGCCGAGCGCATTGCGCGTCACGCGGGCGTCGTTCCATTCCGCAACCGTGGCAAAGGTGTCGCCGACAAACGTGACAAGGCGGAAGATCGAAATGGCGCCGAACGGCGCCGGGCGGGTCGTTTCAAAGGCGGCCATGATGGGTGTCCTTACACAAACTGCTCATTACCGAGGCATCCTTGCCTCTGGTACGCCAAATAGTCTTGCTGCATGTGCAAAGCAATCGCCGCGCCTGCATTGCACCCTTGCAGTGGACGCATGACGAAAGAGGCCTGACGGCCTTGAATTTGCCTTATTTTCCACCTGTGCGTTGCGGCGCTGTCGGTTTTTGCGCGGCGGCGGTCGGTTTCTGCACCTGCATAAAGCATCGTTACGAAACCGTTTCAAGCGGTCTTGTTGCGGATTGCCGGATGTTCTTGTTTCGTGCTATTCCTCGCGCAAGCAAGAAACACGAAAGAAGCAGGGGCAGGGCATGCGCGTCATCGGAATCGACCCGGGGTTGCGCAACCTCGGCTGGGGGGTGATCGACGTGGATGGGGCGCGGCTGACCCATGTCGCCAACGGCATCTGCCATTCCGCCCCTTCGGAAAATGACGGTGACCTTGCGCTGCGGCTGGTCAGCCTGCATGCCCAACTGACCGAGGTGTTGCGCACCTATGCCCCCGATACGGCGGCGGTGGAGCATACCTTCGTGAACAAGGACGCCGTGGCCACGCTGAAACTGGGGCAGGCGCGGGGGATCGCGCTGCTGGTGCCGGGGCAGTTTGGCCTGACGGTGGGGGAATATGCGCCCAATGCGGTGAAAAAGACCGTGGTGGGCGTGGGCCATGCCGCCAAGCAACAGGTGGATCACATGGTGCGCCTGCACTTGCCGGGAGTGCAGATTGCCGGGCCGGATGCGGCGGATGCGCTTGCGATTGCCATTTGTCACGCCCATCACATGCAAAGCGCCGGGCGGTTGCAGGCGGCATTGAAAAGGGCGGCAGGATGATCGGCAAGATTTCCGGACGGTTGGACTGGCGCGGGGCGGACCACGTCCTGATCGACGTGCGCGGCGTGGGTTATATCGTCCATGTCAGCGACCGAACGCTTGCCAGCCTGCCGGGGGTAGGGGAAGCGGTGGCGCTTTATACCGAACTCGTGGTGCGGGAAGATTTGCTTCAGCTTTTCGGCTTTCCCACCATGGCGGAAAAGGAATGGCACAAGCTGTTGACCACGGTGCAGGGCGTGGGGGCCAAGGCCGCGATGGCCATCCTTGGAACCTTGGGGCCGGAAGGGGCCGCGCGGGCCATCACTTTGGGCGATGCCCGCGCGATCCAATCCGCGCCGGGGGTGGGGCCGAAATTGGCGCAGCGGGTGATCCTTGAGCTGAAATCGAAAGCCCCCGCGATCATGGCGATGGGGGCATCGCTGGCGGGGGTGGCGAGCACCGATGACGTGGTGATCGAACCCGCCGCCCCTGCGCCTGCGCCAAAGAAACCCGGCAAAGCGGTGGCATCTGCTGCGCAGAACCGTGCTTCGGCCTCTGCCGATGCGTTGTCGGCGCTGGCGAACCTTGGCTACGGCCCGTCCGATGCGGCGCAAGCGGTAGCGCAGGTGATGGGCGACCAGCCTGAGGCCGATACGGCGACACTGATCCGCGCCGCGCTGAAACTGCTGGCACCGAAGGCGTAAGGCATGGAAAGCGATCCCACCCTGCGCCCGGACCGGCTGCCCGAAGATGCTGACCGCGCCCTGCGCCCGCAAACGCTGGAGGAATTCGTCGGCCAAGCCGAAGCCCGCGCCAACCTGCGCGTCTTTATCGAAAGCGCCAAGATGCGCGGTGAGGCGATGGACCACACGCTGTTCCACGGCCCGCCCGGTCTGGGCAAAACCACGCTTGCGCAGATCATGGCGCGGGAATTGGGGGTGGGTTTCCGGATGACCTCTGGCCCCGTTCTGGCCAAGCCGGGCGATCTGGCGGCGATCCTGACCAATCTGGAACCCCGCGACGTTCTGTTCATCGACGAGATTCACCGACTGTCGGCGGTGGTCGAAGAGGTGCTTTATCCTGCGCTGGAGGATTTCGCGCTGGATCTGGTGATCGGCGAGGGGCCTGCGGCGCGCACCGTTCGGATTGACCTGCAACCTTTCACGCTGGTGGGGGCAACGACGCGCTTGGGGCTGCTCACCACGCCGCTGCGGGATCGTTTCGGTATCCCGACCCGGCTGCAATTCTATACCGATGCCGAACTTGACCTGATCGTGACGCGCGGGGCGCGGCTGATGGGCATCCCGTCAGACCCAGATGGCACCTATGAAATCGCCCGCCGCGCGCGGGGGACGCCTCGGGTTGCCGGGCGGTTGTTGCGGCGGGTGGTGGATTTCGCGCTGGTCGAAGGCGATGGCCGGTTGACCAAGGCGATTGCGGATTCTGCCCTGACGCGGTTGGGGGTTGATCATCTGGGTCTGGATGGCGCGGACCGGCGGTATCTGTCGCTCTTGGCCGACAATTATGGCGGCGGGCCGGTGGGGGTGGAAACCATCGCTGCCGCCCTCTCTGAGGCGCGGGATGCGATTGAAGAGGTGATCGAGCCTTATCTTTTGCAGCAAGGCCTGATCCAGCGCACCCCGCGCGGGCGAATGCTGGCAGCCAAGGCGTGGCGGCATCTGGGGCTGGACGCGCCGCGCCTGCCCGATCCGCGCCCCGTGCCGCAGGGCGATCTGTTCGAGGGGTGATCTCTGCCCTTGGTCCCGATTTTTCTGCAAAAAATCGAGGCTTAAGTCTGGATGCGTTGCGCTGTGCGGCTGGTGGGAAAAGCAGGGGGCTTGTGCAGCCCCCTCGCCGCGAAGCGCGGCTCACCCCCGCAGGATATTTGGGCAAAGGAGATAGGGCAGGGGCGATTGAGGGTTTTCGGTGGTGGGTGTATGGGCCGCAGCAACGACGTGGAGGCTGTGATGGAACCAGATCAGGTGCGGGCGCTGTTCACGCGGGGCGACGGCAGCTATCTTTGTGCACGCTGGGGACGACCCATCGTGCCGGTGGTCTTTGGGGTCGAGGATGCCACGCTGTCAGTGCTGAAAGGCGCAATCGAGGCCGTTGTGACCCTTGCCAACCATCGCATGGCCGAAACCGACCCGGAACTGGGTGCGAACCTGATGGTGTTCTTTTGCCGCGATTGGGCGGAACTGCTTCAGGTGCCGGGGCTGGACCGTCTGGTGCCGGACCTTGGGCCACTGTGTGATCGGCTGACGGTGGCAGCGGCGAACCAGTACCGGATTTTCCGCTTTGACCCCACGGGCGCGATCCGGGCGGCTTTCGTGTTCTTGCGGATGGATGATCATCTGTCCGCGGTTCCGGCGGAAACGCTGGCGCTGTCTCAGGCGGTGCAGACGATCCTGTTGTGGTCCGATCGGGCTTTCATGGACGCGGCCCCTTTGGCGCAACTGCCCGATGGCACGGTGATCCTGCGCCCCGACATCGCGGGCGTGATCCGCGCGGCCTATGACCCGGTTCTGCCCGCTGTGGCGGAAGATGCAAGCCATGCCTTGCGGCTGGCTGCGCGTTTGCCACGCCCGCAATGACCCACAAAAGGTGCGCGATGACTGCCACCCCACTCCCGCGCAAAGGCCCGCCATGACGTCCGAACCACTGACCATGCGCGTTTATTACGAGGATACCGACCTTGCCGGGATCGTTTATTACGCGAATTATCTGAAGTTCATCGAACGCGGGCGGACCGAGTTTGTTCGGGCGCGGGGGGTCGATCAGGGGCGGCTGAAGGCGGAAGAGGGCATTGTCTTTGCTGTGCGGCGGGTCGAGGCGGATTACCTGTCGCCAGCGCGGTTTGATGACCTGTTGATGGTGGAAACGGTCGTGGCCGAGTTGAAAGGGGCCTCCATCGTGATGGACCAGTCCGTCACGCGCGCCGGGGTGGTGCTGTTTCGCGCCAAGGTGACACTGGTTTGCCTGAATGATGCCGGTCGGGCGCAGCGGATGCCCGATGCGGTGCGGGCGGCCTTGGCGGGCTGAGCCATTGTTTCCACCCGGCAAACCGAGCCGCCACGCCGCAAAAGGCGGCCCAAGCGCGCGGCAACCCGCCGTCTGACGCAGATGTGTTGGCTTTTCCCTTTGAATCCGGGTAGAATCACGCCTAAACGCGCCATCGGAACAGATGGCCGACAACAAGAGCAGGCGTAATGGAACCCCAAACACTCGCTGCGGCGCAGGAGATTGATTTCTCTGTGCTGGCGCTTTTCATGAAGGCGACCCTGACCAACAAGCTGGTGCTGATGTCGCTTTTGGCGATGAGCTTCTGGTCATGGTCGATCATCGTGCAACGGATTTTGACCTTCCGCCGCGCGCGGGAAGAGGCGGCGGTGTTTGATCGTGCCTTCTGGTCGGGTGACCCGCTGGATGAGCTTTTTGAACGGCTTGGCCCCACGCCCGAGGGCGCGTCAGAGCGGATTTTCGCGGCCGGGATGATGGAATGGCGGCGCAGCCATCGGCAGGATGGCGGGCTGATCGCGGGCGCACAGGCGCGGATTGACCGGGCGATGGATGTGGCCATCGCGCGGGAATCCGAGGTGCTGAACAAGGGGCTGTCCTTCCTTGCCACCACCGGGGCGACCGCGCCCTTCATCGGCTTGTTCGGAACGGTCTGGGGGATCAAGCACAGCTTTGAGCAAATCGCCATCAGCCAGAACACCAACCTCGCCGTCGTGGCACCGGGCATCGCCGAGGCGCTGTTGGCCACCGCTGTGGGTCTGGTCGCGGCCATTCCGGCGGTGATCGCCTATAACAAGCTGAACGCCGACAGTGAGCGTATCCTTGGCGGCTATGAAAGTTTCGCCGACGAGTTTTCCACCATCCTGTCGCGCCAGTTGGACGCCTGAGCCATGGCGGGCGGGATCGCAAAAAAGGCAGGCGGCGGCGGGCGGCGCGGGCGCAGGCGCGGTGGCGCGGCGCAGATGTCGGAAATCAACGTCACGCCGTTCATTGACGTGATGCTGGTGCTGCTGATCATCTTCATGGTCGCCGCCCCGATGCTGACCGTGGGTGTGCCGATCAAGCTGCCGGAAACGGCGGCCAATGCTTTGCCCACCGAACAGGAAGAGCCGCTGACGATCACACTGACCGCCGACGGCACGTTGTCGATCATGACCACCGAAGTGGCCGAGGCAGACCTGATCCCCAAGCTAGAGGCGATTGCCGCTGAGCGTACCTCGAAAAAGGTGTTCCTGCGGGCGGACGGGTCCATTCCTTACGAAAAGGTGGCGCAGGTGATGGGCGCGCTGAATGCGGGCGGTTTCAATGAAATCGGTCTGGTGACCGACGCCCAAGGCCCGACCTTCGGCGCGGATGCCGCTGGGGCCGGAACAGACGGTTAAGACCGGGAACAGACGGAAGTTGGAAAGAACCGGCACCATCGTATCGGGCGCGCTGCATGCGGCTCTGCTCCTCTGGGTCATTCTGGGGGATTGGCTGTTCATGTCCAAGGACTTGCCCGAGGTGGAGATCGCCCAAGTGTCGATCATGTCCGAAAGCGATTTCCAGTCGATGGTCGCGGCGGCCCCCAAGGCGGCGGACACGCCGGTGGAAACGCCGCCCGAACAGCCGCAGCCCGCCCAGCCAGAGGCGACACCCCCGCCGCAGCCTGAAACACCGCCTCAGCCCGTGGCCATCGAAGAACCCTTGCCGCAGGATTTGCCGGTTGAGGCTGTGCCGCAGCCCTTGGAAACACCCGACCCCGTGGCCCCCATCGCAGAGACCGAACAGCCGATCCCGGCACCCCTTTCCAGCGAACGGCCCAAACCCCGCCCGGTGGACCGTGTCGCGTCTGTCCCGGTTGATACGCCCAGCGATGCGCCCGAAGTGGCGGATACGCCGACGCCTGAGGTGTCCGATCAACCTGCGCCCGATGCCCAGATCGTCGAGGAACAGCAGCCCGAAGCCGCGCCCGAAGAGGCCACGACCCAGATCGTGACCGAAGCGGTCGAGACCGAGGATAACGCGCCCCAGCTTGCCCCGACGACCAGCCTGAAACCCCGCTCGCGCCCCGCGCAGGTGGCTGAGGCCCCGGTGGAAGACCCCGCACCCGAAACGCCGCCAGAGACGCCCACCGAAACGCCGCCAGAAACGCCGCCCGAAGATGCCGTGGCTGATGCCGTTGCCGCTGCGGTGGCCGAGGCGCAAGACCCCGTGGCCGACGCGGTGGCCGATGCCGTGGCACAGGCGGCGGCGGACAGTGCGGTGACGTCTGATACTGGCGGGCAGGGCACTGCCGCCGCGGGTCCGCCGCTGACCGGGGGCGAATTGGACGGGATGCGCGTTGCGGTCAATGCCTGCTGGAACGTCGGTTCCATGTCGATGGAGGCGTTGCGGACCACGGTCGTCGTGCGTTTCAGCATCAACCCCGACGGCAAGCCGGATGCCGCCTCGATCGAGTTGATCGATTCGACGGGCGGGTCGGGCAGTTCGGTGACGCAGGCCTTTGAGACTGCCCGCCGCGCCATCGTGCGCTGCGGGGCGCGTGGCTTTCCGTTGCCGCCCGAAAAATATGAGACGTGGAAGGTCTTTGAGATCGAATTCGACCCTGATGAGATGCGCCTGCGCTGATGGCGCGAAGGTGAACCCGATAGCTCTGCCGTTCGCGGCATATTGAAATGAACCTGAACCCGAGGAGAAAGAGGATAAGATGACGATGTTCAAAGCCCTCTCCCCCGTTATCGCACTGGCCACGGCGGCTTTTGTCGCGCTGACCGGCCTTTCCACCCCCGTGGCGGCACAAGAACCGCCGCGCATCCGCCTGACGGATGGCGTGATCGAACCCCTTCCCTTTGCCGCGCCGCTCTTTGTCGCGGAAAATGGCGGGGCGGGCGAATATGCTGCGCAACTGACCGGCGTGGTGGCGGCGGACCTGTCGGGAACCGGGTTGTTCCGCGAGATTCCGCAATCGGCCCATATCAGCCAGATCACCGGCTTTGACGCACCGGTGGCCTTTGCCGATTGGCAGGCGATCAACGCGCAGGTCTTGATCACCGGGGCGGTGCAGGCGTCGGGCGATCAGATCGTGGTCAAGTTCCGGCTGTTTGACGTGTTCAACGGCCAACAGATGGGCGAGGGGCTGCAATTCGTGGGCACGCCCGCCACATGGCGACGGATGGCGCATAAGGTGGCCGATGCGGTCTATTCGCGGGTGACGGGCGAGGGTCCGTATTTCGACAGCCGCGTGGTCTATGTCAGCGAATCTGGGCCAAAGAGCCAGCGCGTGAAGCGTCTGGCGGTGATGGATTACGACGGGCAGAACGTGGCTTACCTGAGTGACGGTGCCTCCATCGTGCTGGCGCCGCGCTTTTCGCCTGCGGGGAACCAGATCCTGTTCACGTCGTATGCCACCGGTTTCCCTGCGATCTATCTGATGGATGTGGGCAGCCTGAGCGTGCAGCCCTTGGGTCAGTTGGACAATGGCACCATGACCTTTGCGCCGCGCTTTGCCCCGGATGGGCGGACCGTGGTCTATAGTCTGGAACGTGGCGGCAATACCGACATCTACGCGCTGGACATCGGATCGGGTCAGGTGCGGCAATTGACCAATGCGCCGTCGATTGAAACCGCGCCCAGCTTCAGCCCGGATGGCAGCCAGATCGTCTTTGAATCCGACCGCACGGGTGGCCAGCAAATCTATGTCATGTCGGCAGGTGGTGGTGAGCCGCAGCGGATTTCCGGCGGCGAAGGCCGCTATGGCACCCCGGTTTGGTCACCGCAGGGCGATTACATCGCCTTCACCAAGCAGAACAAGGGCCGCTTCCACATCGGCGTGATGCGCACCGATGGGTCCGAAGAACGTCTGCTGACCTCGTCCTTCCTTGATGAGGGTCCGACATGGTCGCCCAATGGGCGCGTGATCATGTTCACCCGCGAAACGGCGGGCGAGGGCGGTCAGGCGCAATTGTTCAGCGTTGATGTGTTCGGGCGCAATCTGCGTCAGGTGCCGACCAATGGTCCGGCCTCTGACCCGGCATGGTCGCCCTTGCTGCCGTAAAGGCCGCGCAAAACCCTTAGCCGCCGATTCCCCCGGCGGCGCAACCCTGCTATGATGGCCGCAAAATCGAGCCAACAAACACAAAGGAACGACGAAGATGAGCATTCTTCCCAAGGCCCTGCTTCTGGTCGCCACGCTGGCCCTTGCGGCTTGTAACAACCCCGACCGCTTTGGTGCGGGCGGTGCGGATGGGCTGGGCGCGGGCGGCCTGAACGGTGCTGGCGCGGGCGGCGTGGGTGTCGACGGTCTGGGTGATCCCAGCAACCCGCAATCCATCGCCTATTTCAACCAGACCGTTGGCGACCGCATCCTGTTTGCGGTGGACCAGTCCACCCTGTCGCCCGAAGGCCGGATGATCCTGCAAGGTCAGGCGCAGTGGTTGCAGGCCAACCCGCAATATGCCGCCGTGATCGAAGGCCACGCCGACGAACAGGGCACGCGCGAATACAACCTTGCGCTGGGGGCACGCCGTGCCTCTGCCGTGCAGCAATTCCTGATCTCGCAAGGCATCGCCCCGACCCGGTTGCAGACCGTGTCTTATGGCAAGGAACGCCCGCTGGCGGTGTGCTCGGACGAGACCTGCTACGGCAAGAACCGTCGCGCGGTGACCGTGCTGCAAATCGGCGCGGGGGTCTGATCCCATGTTGAAAGGGCTTCGCCTGATCTGTCTGCTGGCGCTGGTGCCTGCCGCCGCCTTTGGGCAGGACCGGGCCCAGACACTGGCCGACATTCGGGCGGAGCTGTCCGCTTTGTCGGCCGATGTCGCGGCGCTGCGGAATGAACTTGTCACCACCGGCGCGGCCAGCACAGGGGCTGCCGGTGGGGATGCGCTGCAACGGATGGACACGATCGAGGCGCAGTTGTCGCAACTGACCGCCAAGGCCGAAGAGATCGAGTTGCGGCTGAACCGTGTCGTGACCGATGGCACGAACCGGATCGGCGATCTGGAATTCCGGCTGTGCGAACAGACCGAAGGCTGTGACATCGCCGCCTTGCCGACCACGCCGACGCTGGGGGGCGACACCGCCGCCGCAGCACCCGCGAGTGATCCTGTCGCCCCGGCGACCGACCCCGCCGCGCCGGCGGCTGACGTGCCGGAAATGGCCATGCAGGAACAGGCAGACTTTGACCGGGCCAAGGAGGTGCTCGGTCAGGGTGACTTTCAAGCCGCTGCTGACCTCTTTGCGGCCTATGCCCAATCCTACCCGGGTGGCCCGCTGACCCAAGAGGCGCAGGTCTTGCGCGGCGATGCGCTGCGTCAGTCGGGCGATACCGCCAATGCGGCGCGGTCTTATCTGGATGCGTTTTCCGGTTTGCCCTCGGGCGGGAAAGCGCCAGAGGCGTTGCTGAAACTGGGCCAGTCGCTGGGCGATCTGGGCCAGACGCCAGAGGCTTGCGTGACCCTGACCGAAGTGGGCACGCGCTTCCCCGGCTCGGTTGAGGCCGGGACGGCGGCGACGGCGATGCAAGGTCTGGGCTGCCAGTGACCGATAGCGCAGGCTTGCTGGCGGCGGTTGCCGCGGCCTTGCCTGAAGATGAACAGGCCATCGCGGTGGCCGTGTCGGGCGGGGGGGATTCCCTCGCCCTACTGCATTTGGCGCATCTGGTGGGGGCGCGGGTCCATGCGGTGACGGTGGATCACGGGTTGCGCGCAGGGGCGGCGGCAGAGGTGGCTTTGGTGGCGCGGCATTGCGCCGACTGGGGCATCCCGCATCAGGTTCTGGTCTGGGATCATGGCGGGCAGATCGCGGGCAATCTGATGGCGGCGGCGCGGACAGCACGTTACGCGCTGATGGCCGATTGGGCGCGGGGGGCTGGCGTGGGGACGGTCTGGCTGGCGCATACCGCCGACGATCAGGCCGAAGGCTTTCTGATGGCCTTGGCGCGGGGCGCGGGGTTGGACGGTTTGTCGGGGATGCGGGCGGACTGGAGGGCGGATGGCGCCCGCTTTGCGCGGCCCTTGCTGGCTGTGTCACGTCAGGCGCTGCGCGACCATCTGACGCGTGCAGGCATTGCTTGGGCTGAAGACCCCAGCAACACCAATGACCGCTTCACCCGCGCCCGCATCCGCAAGGCGCTGGCGGTGCTGGAACCCTTGGGGCTTGGGGCGGCGCAACTGGCGCAATCGGTGCAGCATCTGGCCACGGCGCGGGCCGCACTGGACCAGACCCTTGCCGGATGGGCCACGGATCATGTGCAGACCGTGGCGGGCCTGCTGCGGATCGAGCGTGCCGCCTTTGCCGCCCTGCCCGGTGAACAGCGCCGCCGGTTGCTGCTGGCGGGGCTGCGCTGGCTGAACCGCGCCGAATATCCGCCGCGCGGGGCCGATCAGGCGCGGTTTCTGGCCAGTTTGGCCCAAGGGCGGGGCGCCACCTTGCAGGGTGTGCGGGCCAAGGTCACGCCACGGGCGATTGTCCTGATGCGTGAAGGGCGGGCGGTTTTGGGGGTGACAGCACGGCCGGGATCGCTGTGGGATGGGCGCTGGAGGGTGGCTGGACCCTTTCCCGAACGGGCCGATCTTCGCGCCCTTGGGGCGGCTGGTCTGGCGCTGCGTCCCGACTGGCGCGATGCCGCTTTGCCGCGCGACGCGCTGCTGACCGCCCCCGCCGTCTGGTGCGGTGAAGCCCTGATTGCGGTGCCTTTGCTGGACGCGGCGCAGGGTTGGACATGCGAATATGTCGGGGAGTTCCGCTTATTCGTCTTATCGCATTGAACGCCCCGCCTTTCTGTCTATCTTAGGTGACAAGGCCGCCGCCCTTGGGGGACGGCGCGCATCTGAGGAGAGTGTTCGTGGGCAACGCACGAAATATCGCGTTCTGGGTCGTTCTGTTTCTGCTGATCCTTGCGCTATTCAATCTATTTTCCGGTGGGCAGTCGACGATGAGTTCGCGCGCACTGGCCTATTCCGATTTCCTGTCCCAAGTGGACAAGGGCGAGGTGGCGCGCGTCACAATTGACGGCGAACGTGTGGATGTCGTCACGCAAGACAACACCCGCTATGTCACCATCAAACCCGAGGGTGAGGTTCTGACGGATCGACTCGTGGCGAAAGGCGTTGAAGTGAACGCTGAGCCGCAACAGGAGTCGGGCCTGATGTCGATGATCTCGCTTTGGCTGCCGTTCCTTGTGCTGATCGGGGTCTGGGTGTTCTTCATGAACCGCATGCAGGGCGGCGGGCGTGGTGGCGCGATGGGCTTTGGCAAATCGCGCGCCAAACTGCTGACGGAAAAGCATGGCCGCGTGACCTTTGACGATGTCGCTGGCATCGACGAGGCCAAGGAAGAGCTTGAGGAAATCGTGGAATTCCTGCGCAACCCGCAGAAGTTCTCGCGCCTTGGCGGCAAAATACCCAAGGGGGCGCTGCTGGTCGGCCCTCCGGGCACCGGTAAAACGCTGCTGGCCCGCGCTATTGCGGGTGAGGCGGGAGTGCCGTTCTTCACCATCTCAGGTTCTGACTTCGTGGAGATGTTCGTGGGCGTGGGCGCAAGCCGTGTGCGCGACATGTTCGAACAGGCCAAGAAGAACGCGCCTTGCATCGTCTTTATCGACGAGATTGACGCCGTGGGCCGTGCCCGTGGCGTGGGCATCGGCGGCGGCAATGACGAACGCGAACAGACGCTGAACCAGCTTCTGGTCGAAATGGACGGGTTTGAGGCGAATGAGGGCGTGATCATCGTCGCGGCCACCAACCGCAAGGATGTGCTGGACCCCGCGCTGCTGCGTCCCGGCCGATTTGACCGCCAAATCCATGTGCCGAACCCCGACATCAAGGGCCGCGAAAAGATCCTTGGAGTGCATGCGCGCAAGGTGCCGCTGGGGCCGGATGTTGACCTGCGCACCATCGCACGCGGCACGCCGGGCTTTTCGGGTGCGGACCTGATGAACCTTGTGAACGAGGCCGCATTGATGGCCGCCCGCGTGGGCCGTCGCTTTGTCACGATGGATGATTTTGAGAATGCCAAGGACAAGGTCATGATGGGCGCAGAGCGTCGGTCGATGGTCCTGACGCAGGAACAAAAGGAAATGACCGCCTACCACGAAAGCGGTCACGCCATTGTCGGGATGAACCTGCCCAAGTGCGACCCGGTCTATAAGGCGACGATCATCCCGCGCGGTGGTGCGCTTGGCATGGTCATGAGCCTGCCAGAGATTGATCGCCTGAACTGGCACCGCGACCAGTGCGAACAGCGCATCGCGATGACCATGGCCGGCAAGGCTGCGGAAATCCTGAAATGGGGCGAGGATTCGGTGTCGAACGGTCCCTCGGGTGACATTCAGCAGGCCAGCGCCCTGGCCCGTGCGATGGTGCTGCGCTGGGGCATGTCGGATGCCGTCGGCAACATCGACTACGCCGAAGCGGCTGAGGGCTATCAGGGCAACACCGGCGGCTTCTCGGTCAGTGCTGAAACCAAGCGGTTGATCGAACAAGAGGTCAAGCGCCTGATCGACGAAGGCTATCAGACCGCCTTCCGCATCCTGACCGAGAAAAAGGATGATTGGGAGCGTCTGGCGAAGGGTCTTTTGGAATACGAAACCCTGACCGGAGATGAGATCAAGAAGGTGATCGCGGGGGAATCGCTCGACAGCGATGATGACGCGAACAAGCCCTCGTCGGGCGGTGGGTCGATCCTGTCGATCCCCAAGACCAAACCCAAGGCCCCCAAGGCCGGGCCGGAACCCGAACCGGTGGTGTGATCCGCTGATCCTGTGCTACCAGAAAACCCCGGTCCTGATGGATCGGGGTTTTTGCATTCTGCAACCCAAAGCCACGGACCGAACCCATGCCCGCCCTGATTCCCACCGCCTTTGTCGGACGCATCCTGTGGCTGGGGGTGGTGCGTGACCGCGCGGCCGCGCTTGAAGCCGCCGCGGTGGAGCGGTTGCCCGTGACCTTTGCGGGACCAGACGGGGAGTCGCATGGCGGGGAAACCCGGCCATCCTGCAGCCGTGTGACGGCGCAATACCCGCGCGGGACGACCATTCGCAACACGCGGCAATTGGCGATCCTGTCGGCTGAGGATTTGGCCGCGATTGCCGCCAAGATGGGGGTTGAAAGCCTTGACCCCGCGCTGGTCGGCGCAAGCATGGTGATCGAAGGCATCCCCGATTTCAGCCATATCCCGCCCTCCAGCCGGTTGCAGGGGGCCGGGGGCGCGACCGTGGTGGTGGATATGGAAAACCGCCCCTGCACCTTGCCCGCCAAGCCGATTGAGGCCCGCCTTCCCGGTTTCGGGGCCAAGTTCAAAGCTGCGGCCAAGGGGCGCCGGGGCCTGACCGCTTGGGTCGAACGCGAAGGCGTGTTTGCGGTGGGCGAAGAGATTCGCCTGCATATCCCCGACCAACCCGTTTGGGCGCATCTGGAACAGGCGCGTCGCGGCTGATCTTTTTGGAATTATAATTCCAAAAGTGTCGCGATTCCGCCAATACGTTCCGCTGTTTCCGATCGGAAACGGCAACTGGCGGATTTGTCGGCGAAGGTGTCGCAATCCCGCCTTGTCGCGCTGCGCCGCGCCGTTAAGCAAAAGGCCGGACGAGGGTATGCGCCCTGGGGAGGGACACAACATGGCAGTCAAGACCGACATCGAGATCGCACGTGAGGCGACCAAAAAGCCGATCATGGAGATTGGCGCAAAGCTGGGCATCCCGGCGGAACACCTGCTGCCCTATGGCCATGACAAGGCCAAGGTCGGGCAAGAGTTCATCAAATCGCTGGCGGGTCGCCCGGATGGCAAGCTGATCCTTGTCACCGCGATCAACCCCACCCCGGCGGGCGAAGGCAAGACCACCACCACGGTCGGTCTGGGCGACGGTCTGAACCGCATCGGCAAAAAGGCCGTGGTCTGTATCCGTGAGGCGTCCCTTGGCCCGAACTTCGGGATGAAGGGCGGCGCGGCGGGCGGCGGTTACGCGCAGGTCGTGCCGATGGAGGAGATGAACCTTCACTTCACCGGCGATTTCCACGCCATCACCAGCGCACATAACCTGCTGTCGGCGATGATCGACAACCACATCTATTGGGGCAATGATCTGGACATCGACGAGCGCCGCATCGTGTGGCGTCGCGTGATGGACATGAACGACCGCGCCCTGCGTGACATCGTGGTGTCGCTTGGCGGTGTGTCGAACGGCTTCCCGCGCCAGACCGGCTTTGACATCACCGTGGCCTCCGAAGTCATGGCGATCCTGTGCCTGTCCAAAGACCTGCCTGACCTGCAAAAGCGTCTGGGCGACATCGTGGTGGCCTATACCCGCGCCAAGACCCCGATCTACTGCCGCGACATCAAGGCGGACGGCGCCATGACCGTGCTGCTGAAAGACGCGATGCAGCCGAACCTTGTGCAGACGCTGGAAAACAACCCGGCCTTCGTGCATGGCGGCCCGTTTGCCAACATCGCCCACGGCTGCAACTCGGTCATCGCCACCACCACGGCGCTGAAACTGGGTGAGTATGTCGTGACCGAGGCTGGCTTTGGTGCTGACCTTGGCGCGGAAAAGTTCTTTGACATCAAGTGCCGCAAGGCTGGCCTGAAGCCCGCCGCCGCCGTGATCGTGGCCACTGTGCGCGCGATGAAGATGAACGGTGGCGTCGCAAAGGCTGATCTCGGGACCGAGAATGTCGACGCGGTCAAGAAAGGCTGCCCGAACCTTGGCCGCCACATCGCCAACGTCAAATCCTTTGGCGTGCCGGTGGTTGTCGCCATCAACCACTTCTACAGCGACACCGATGCCGAAGTGCAGGCCGTGAAGGACTTCGTGGCCGAACAGGGCGCAGAGGCGATCCTGTGCAAGCATTGGGCCCAAGGCTCGGCGGGGATCGAAGAGCTGGCGCACAAGGTCGTGCAACTGGCCGAGGCGGGCGTGTCGAACTTCGCGCCGCTTTATCCCGACGAGATGCCGCTGTTCCAGAAGATCGAGACCATCGCCAAGCGCATCTATCACGCGCAAGAGGTGATTGCCGACAAGTCGATCCGCGACCAGCTCAAGTCCTGGGAAGCGGCGGGCTATGGGCATCTGCCGATCTGCATCGCCAAGACGCAGTACAGCTTCACCACTGATCCGACCGTGCGCGGTGCGCCCACGGGCCACACGGTTCCGGTGCGCGAAGTGCGGCTGTCGGCGGGTGCGGGTTTCATCGTGGCCATCTGCGGTGAGATCATGACGATGCCGGGCCTGCCCAAGGTGCCCTCGGCGGAAGTCATCCGCCTGAACGACATGGGCAACGTCGAAGGGCTGTTCTAAGTCGCCCTGCCGCCTTGTCATCCGGGTCGCGGGGGCTTACCTCGCGGCCTGACAGCAAAAGGGGCGGCGCGATGACAAAGGCACCTGCGGACTGCACGACGATGGCCCATATCCGGGCCGAGATTGACAGGCTGGACGAAACACTCGTCCGGCTGTTCGCAGAGCGGGCGAGCTACATCGACCGCGCGGCAGAGATCAAGGCGGGGGCCGACCTTCCCGCCCGCATCGACAGCCGCGTGGAAGAGGTGGTGCAAAACGTCCGTCGCCACGCCACCACCCACGGGCTGCCGCCCGAACTGGTGGAAAAGCTGTGGCGGCGGTTGATCGATTGGTCCATCGCGCGGGAAGAGAACCGCCTTGGGCCGGACAGCCTTCGGAAGGGATGACGACATGACGGCCACGGTGATCGACGGCAAGGCTTTTGCGGCATCGGTGCGGGCGCAGGTTGCGGCGCATGTGGCGCGGCTAAAGGACGAAAACGGGATCACCCCCGGTCTGGCCGTGGTGCTGGTGGGCGAAGACCCGGCCTCTCAGGTCTATGTGCGCAACAAGGGCGTGCAGACCCATGAGGCGGGAATGAACAGCTTCGAACACAAGCTGTCCGTCGATACGTCCGAGGCCGATCTGCTGGCGCTGATCGCCACGCTGAACGCCGATCCGGCAGTGCATGGTATCCTTGTGCAACTGCCGCTGCCCAAGCATCTGGACAGCGATCTGGTCATCAACAGCATTGATCCGGCCAAGGATGTGGATGGGTTCCACATCTCGAACGTGGGTCTGTTGGGGACGGGGCAAAAGTCGATGGTGCCCTGCACGCCGCTGGGGTGCCTGATGATGCTGCGCGATCATCACGGATCTTTGGCCGGAATGAATGCGGTGGTCGTGGGGCGGTCCAACATCGTGGGCAAGCCGATGGCGCAACTGCTGCTGGGGGATAGCTGCACGGTGACCATTGCGCACAGCCGGACCAAAGACTTGGCCGAAGTGTGCCGCCGCGCGGATATTCTGGTGGCGGCGGTCGGACGGCCCGAGATGATCACCGGCGACATGGTCAAGCCGGGTGCCACGGTGATTGATGTGGGCATCAACCGCATCGAAAAGGATGGCAAGGTCAGGCTGGTCGGCGATGTGCATTACGAAAGCGCTGCCGCTGTCGCGGGCGCGATCACGCCGGTTCCGGGCGGCGTGGGGCCGATGACCATCGCCTGCCTGTTGGCCAATACCCTGACCGCCTGCTGCCGCGCGAATGGCTTGGCAGAGCCTGAGGGTCTGACGGCATAAGCCGCGCCCACAAACCCGCAGTGCACAGGAATCGGGGCATCTGCCCCGGTTGTGTCATGCGACTCTGTTGCCAGCCGTGCGGGAAAGCTCTAGCTAGCTTACCATGGGGAAGGGACTGGGGATGCGCGCCTATCTTGATGATTTGCGGGCAGAGTTTCGTGGACCACGGGCGCTGCTGATCTGGGCGGGGCTGACGGTCTTGTTGGCCGTGGGTGGACCACTGGGCACGCTGCAAAGTTGTGATTTTGAACATCGGGTGCTGTTCTGGGCCTTGGTCGTGATGGGCATGATCAGCCTGTCTGCCATCATGATGGATATGATGGGCCGTCTCTCGGGGGACGCGCCGCGCAAACGTGATCTGATCATCGCGGCGGCGGTGGTGGCGCTGGTTCTGACAGTGCCGATCCGCGCGCTTGCTGCTGGCGCGACTGAAGTGTCGATCGAGATCGTCACCTCGCGCACAAGTGAAACGCTGGCCTTTCTGTTCCTGACGGCCTTGGCGCTGTCGTCGGTGCGCCATCTGGAACTGTCCCCGAAAGAGACCATCACCCTTCCGCAAGCGGCCGAGGATGTGTCTGACCTGCCGCGTGTCGTCGCCCGTCTGGAGCCGCATTTGCAGGGGGGTCTTTTGTCCCTGACCGGCCGCGACCATTACGTTGATGTGCGCACGACGGCAGGGACGGGGGCGATCCTGATGCGCTTTTCCGATGCGATGGCCGAGGTCGCCCCGGTTGAGGGCGCGCAGATCCACCGCTCGCATTGGGTGGCATGGGCGGCGATTGACGGGGTGGAACGGGACGGCAACAAGTTTTACGTGGTGACGGGGGACCAGCGCCTGCCGGTCAGCCGCAGTTTCCGCGGGGCGCTGGCGGCGCGGGGTCTGCTTTAACGGCGGGGCATCGGCATCGGGGTGGCGCGCGGGCCGGTCAGGATGGCCAAGGCCTGTGGCTGCATCAGGGTTTGCAACACCGGGTCTTCAACGCGCAAACCGCCGGTGTAATGGCCATAGGCGGGCAGGATCAGCCGATCCGCATCCAAGAGGAAACAGGGCCGCGCCGTGCCGCCCAGCCGCGCTTTTGGGTGGTAGTGGCCCGAGATTTCACCGATTGCCGGGGTCGCGATGTGGCGAAAGGTCAGCGGGCCGAGCGTGAGGTCGGCACGGTGGGTGCCGCCAATTTCAACCGGGCCTGCATCGTGGTTGCCCTCGATCCAGACCCAATCGCGGCCTGCCATCAGGCGGGCAAGCCAAAGGCGGGCGTGATCCTCAAGCTCTCCGGCTGCGGCGAGGTCGTCGAAACTGTCGCCAAGGCAGATCACGCGGGCGGGTTTTGTGCGGTCAATGTCGGCGTCCAGTTTTTCCAAGGTCGCCCGCACCTCATAGGGCGGCAGCAAACTGCCCCCCCGCCGCGCCATGCGTCCGGATTTGCCCAAGTGCAGGTCAGAGACGCACAGGGTTTGTTGCGCGGGCCAATGCAGCGCGCCAGAGGGCAGGGCGATCAGGTCGGCCTTGGCAAGGAGGAAGGCGTAAGCGGTCATGGGCGATGGCATGGCCTATCCCACCGCCGCGTGCAAGATTGCGCGCGGGCAAGCCCGCGCACGCGATGCGCCCGATACCGCCTTTGGCTTGTATCGGGCAGAGGGGGGGGCGACTGCCCCCCATCGCCCGCAAGCGGGCAATTCCCCCCGTGGATATTTGAGCAAAGGAGAATTAGGCGAGACCTGCGTCACGCATCAGACGCTCTGCCGCCTCGGCCACCAGTCGTTCGCGGCCTTGGCCTTGGACCGGGATTTTTGAGGGTTCAAGGAAGAGGGGCGCAGCAAGCGGGGTGACACGCGTCAGGCGCAGGCAGTCGATGCGGCCTTGCACGCGGGCGAGCATGTCTTCGATGCGGGAGAAATCTACCAGCCCTCGTTCCGCCTCTTCGCGGGTGACGCGCAGCAGCAGGTGGTCGGGGTCGTATTTGCGCAGGGTGTCATAGAGGATGTCCGTGGAGAATGTGGCTTGCCGCCCGGATTTGCGCCGCCCTTGGTGGCTGCGTTCGATCAGGCCCGCGATGATGGCGGTGGCGCGGAAGGTGCGTTTCATCACAGCGTTGCCGCCAAGCCAGCCCTCAAGCCCGTCGCGCAGGGCGTCGAGTTCAAACAGCGGCGCGGGGTCGGTGACAGGTTCCAGCCCCCAGATCAGGGTGGCGTAATCGGTGGCAACAAAGCCCAAGGGGGCAAGGCCCGCCTCTTCCATCCGCTTGGTGATCAGAAGGGCGAGGGTTTGCATCGCGTTGCGCCCGGCAAAACCGTAGATCGCCAGATGTTCGCGCCCGTCATGCGGAAAGGATTCGACCAGCAGGCGGTCGGGTTGCGGCAGGCGGCTGACCTCGCGCTGCAAAGCCAGCCACTCAGCGGTGTGGGCGGGCAGGTCGGGCCATGTCTTTTGTTGGAACATGGTCAGGATGCGTTCTGTCAGCATCGTGGAGGTGGCGAATTTGGTGCCGTTGAAGGTGGCGACCTTGGGCTCTCGCCCCGGTTGGCGCGTGACCTCGACGGTCATTTCGCGCAAGGATTCGTAGCGCACAACCTCACCCCCGATCAGGAAGGTATCGCCAGGGGTCAGGGTGGCGGCGAAGGCTTCTTCGACTTCGCCCAAGGGGGTGCCGCCGAAGCGGCTTTTGAGCCGCACCTTCAGGGTTTCGGTGTCGATGATGGTACCAAGGTTCTGGCGGATGACGGCGGCGGCGCGTGGGTCGCGCAGGTGCCAGAGGCCATTGGTGTGTTGCAGGCGTTGCCAGCGGTCATAGGCGGCCAAGGCATAGCCGCCGGTGGCGACGAAATCGAGGCAGGCGTCGAAATCGCGGCGGGTGAGGTCGGCGTAAGGTCCGGCGCGGGAGACCTCGGCATAGAGGGCGTCGGCGGTGAAGGGGGCAGAGCAGGCGACCAGCAGGATGTGTTGGCAGAGCACGTCTTTCGGCCCCGGTCCGCGCGGCTCGCCGTCCAGCGTGTGGTCGCGCACGGCATCAAGGGCGGCGTGGCATTCCACGACCTCAAAGCGGTTGGCGGGGACGAGCAGCGCCTTGGAGGGGGCGTTGTAGCGGTGATTGGCGCGGCCGATGCGCTGGACCAGACGTTTGACGTTCTTTGGTGCGCCGACTTGGATCACAAGGTCCACATCGCCCCAGTCGATGCCAAGGTCGAGGGACCCCGTGCAGACGATGGCGCGCAATTTGCCTTCGGTCATGGCGGTTTCCACCCGCTCGCGCTGTTCACGCGACAGGCTGCCGTGGTGGATGCCGATGGGCAGGGAGTCTTCGTTTTGCAGCCATAGGTCGCGGAAGAAGAGTTCGGCTTGGGCGCGGGTGTTGTGGAAGATCAGCGTGGTGGTGTGGCGTTTGACCTGTTCAAGGATCGCGGGGATCGCATAGCGCCCACCACCGCCGGACCATGGCGGCGGGGCCTCAGTTTCCAGCATGGCGATGTCGGGGTTGGGGCCGGGATCGGCGGTCAGGATGGCGCAGCCCGTGGGGGACAGGAACCGCGCCAGCGCGGGCGGGTCTTCGACCGTGGCCGACAGCCCGACGCGGCGCAGGCCGGGAGAGAGGGTTTCAAGGCGGGACAGGCAGAGCATGAGTTGATCGCCGCGTTTGGAGTCCGCCAGCGCGTGAATCTCATCCACGATGACGCGTTGCAGCCCGGCAAAGATGCGGGGGGCGTCTTCGTAGGACAGCAAAAGCGCAAGGCTTTCGGGCGTGGTCAGCAGGATATGCGGCGGCCGCTCGCGCTGGCGCTTCTTGCGGTCGGACGGTGTATCGCCACTGCGGGTCTCGACCCGGATGGGCAGGCCGATCTCTTCGATGGGGGTGAGGAGGTTGCGCTTCACATCCTGCGCCAGCGCCTTCAGGGGCGAGATGTAGAGCGTGTGCAGCCCATCGGGCGGCGCGGGCCCCGCCGAGGGCGCAAAGTCGCACAGGGTCGGAAGGAACCCCGCCAGCGTCTTGCCCGCACCCGTATCGGCAACCAGCAACGCATCGCGCCCGGCGCGTGCCATCGCCAGCATCTCCAGCTGATGCCGCCGCACCCGCCAGCCGCGGGCGTCGAACCAGTCGCCGATCTCGGGAGGGATAAAGGTGGCGGGGGTCACGCGCTCCATGTGGACGCTAGGCCCCGCCCCCACAAGCCTTGCGGCAGGCTATTCCTGGCGCGCGAGTTCGTCCGCGTTCTCGGCGAGCATCGCTTCGATCTCGGCAATGCTGTAGCCGGTCAGCTTGGCGATCTTCGCCTTCTCGGCGCCCGGCAGGTCAGCAAAGCTGCGCTTAGGCGGCAGGTCGGCGCTTGCTGCGGCGAACTTCTGCTCCATGCCGGCAAAAGCGCCCATCAGCTGCGGCAGCGATTCCATGGACGCGGTGAAGCTCTTGCGCGCATAGGCGGCACCGCTTTCGGTCTGGAAGAAGGCCTCGATATCGTCGAGCTCCTTCTGCGAAAAGTGGATCGCGTACAGCTCCGACATGGCTTTGCGCATGGTCGGTTCCATCGCTGTCATCATCTCGCGCATCACGCCCGGCATCACCGCCAATTCGCGGCTGTGGCGCTCGGCGTAGGCGGGATCGAGCAGCACGGCGATTTCCGCAGTCTGCTCATCGGAAAGGCCGAGCGTCGCCGGGCTTATGCCGATGCCCTTGAAGACAACGGCGTTCGCCGGCGCATCGGATGCGGCCATGATCGGGCCGAGCATTTTGTCCAGCATCCCGCCCATCATCTCTCCCAGCGTTCCCTCAGGGATCATGCGAGTGATGATACGCTGCGCCTGAGGCAGCCGCACCTCCTGCTCGATAGTAAGCGGTTCGGCCGGGAACATCTTGCCGAGCATGGCCATGGTCTGGTCCACTTCGGCTGCCCCGGTTTCGGAATGCCCGGTTGCAGAATGAGGGTCGGCTTCGGCCTGCGCAGCGAGCGGCTGGGGCACCAGAGACAGTGTAGCCAAGCCTGCCAGACGTACGAAAATACGACGAATCATCCGTTTGCTCCGCTTGAGTGATCGCCCCGGTCTGCCTGGATCGGTGCGCAGGTCAAAGCCCTTTGAGGACGTCGTCCGGCACCTTCTTCGGCGAAGCGCGTACCGCTTGCGCGAGCGCCGTCTCGGCCTCGCAACGCTCGGCGCTGTCGGGATCGGTCAGGGCAGCCTTGAGTCGTTCCAGCGAGAGCCCGCTT
Source organism: Rhodobacteraceae bacterium PARR1 (assembly GCA_002256185.1). Taxonomy (GTDB): domain Bacteria; phylum Pseudomonadota; class Alphaproteobacteria; order Rhodobacterales; family Rhodobacteraceae; genus Paragemmobacter. The sequence goes on from NKIT01000026.1 coordinate 33,802, forward strand.
CGCTCCAGCGTGTCGTTCACTAGCCAGCCGGGAATGGCGTAGCGCGTCTCGCCGCCCTTCGGCATGTGGCTGAGCACCTTGGCTTCCAGCAGCTTGCGCAGCAAGTCCTGCTCGCGGGCGCGTTCCTTCTCACTGAAGTCAAGCGTCAGCGCGCGCAGGTCGCCATCCATCGCCATCCGGCAGATCTGCGCGGACTTGGCCTGCGCAGCGGTAAGCCAGATCGCCTTGAGCTCGGCCCGCGCCTCCAGCGCATCCCGGTCCGCCACCTCCGCAGACCCGAGTGCCTGCAACCGCACGAAGTTCAAGGGCAGCACGATGTCGGGCTTGTTGATCGCCGTCAGCAACTCGCGGGCGAGCTTGGGGTCCACACGCTTCACGGCGTCCATGTCGACGCTCAAGCCAAAAATCTCGCGCACCTTGGCATCGACCTCGGCATCGCTGAGCACGGCGATCGGGGGCGCGCTGTCCTCGCTCCCGTCGGAGCATTGCGAGAGCATCCGGGGGATAGCGAGGACCACCAGCACGATAACGATCCCGCGCACGATCCGCGGCCCGATACCGCTCGTGCCGTCGTCGGGCTTGGGATCCCACGAGGCGACGCGCTCGGGATCGAGGTGGCTTTCGAGCTCGGGATAGCGGTCGCGGATGCCGGTGAGCAGCTTGTGAACCTCGAGCCGCTTGACCTTCAGCCGGTCGACAATGCCCGCCGCACCGGGGCGCGAAAGCTCCGTCCATGCCTTGTGGAGCGGGTGACCCGGCTCCTGCACCTTCTCGTGGAAACGCATCCCCTTCAGCCGCTGGTTCAGGAACATCAGCGCCGGGCGCTCCTCGATGGA
>NKIT01000027.1 GCA_002256185.1 Rhodobacteraceae bacterium PARR1
TTCCCCGTTGCTTAAATATCCTCGGGTGGGTCCGGGAGGGGTGAGCCCCTCCCGGCGGTTGGCGTGATCGCTTAGCCCCGCATTCTGGCCCCATCGCCGTCCCACAGGGGGGCCAGGTGGACCGTGGCGGCGCGGCGTTCGCCCAGGATTTCGATCTGACAGACCAGACCGTCCTTGACCTTGTCGGCGGGCAAGAAGCCCATCGCCACGGATTTGCCGGTCCAATGCGAGAACCCGCCTGAGGTGCAGAAGCCAACGACAGCGTCGTCCAGCCAGATCGGCTCCCACGCCACCACATCGGCGTCATTGGCATCGACGATGAAGGACACCAACTTGCGCTTTGGTCCTGCCGCTTTTTCCGCCGTGGCGGCGGCCTTGCCGATCCAGTCGGCCTCTTTGTTCCAGCGGATGAAGCGGTCCAGCCCGGTTTCGCACGGCGTGTAGTCGGGGCTGAATTCCCGGCCCCACGATCCGAACCATTTGTCCAGACGCAAGCTCATCATCGCGCGCATGGCAAAGGGGCGGATGCCAAGGTCTTTGCCCGCCGCCATCAGCACGTCCCAAAGGTGACGCACCGACATGTGGTCGGTGAAGATCTCATAGCCAAGATCGCCGGTATAGCTGACGCGCTGCACGATGCAGTTGGCCATGCCGACCGTCATGCGACGCACGTCCATGAACTTGAACGCCTCTGCCGACACATCCGAGCGGGTGACGCGCGACAAAAGCTCCCGCGCGTTCGGACCGGCAATCTGGAAGCCCGAGCGCGCGTCCGAGATATTCTCGACCCGCACGCCGTCAATCATGTTTTGGTCGAACCAGCGCGAATGCCAGCCCTGCGCGCCATAGCTGGCGGTCAGTTGAAATTCCGTCTCGGACAGGCAAGACACGGTGAAGTCGCCAAAGATTTTGCCCGAATGCGCCAGCATCGGGGTCAGCGACAGGCGGCCCGGTTTCGGGATGGTGCCGGCCATGATGCGATCCAGCCATGCGCGGGCATTCGGTCCGGTGACGCGGTATTTGCCGAAGTTCTGCACCTCGTTGATCCCGACGCCTTCTCGGACAGCCAGCACCTCTTGGCGCGTCGCCTCCCATGCGTTGGACCGCTTGAAGGACGGCTCTTCATAGCGCGGCTCACCCGGCAGGGCGTGGTAGTTCACCACTTCCAGCCCGTATTGCTGGCCCCAGACGGCGTTCATGCCGTCAAACACCTCATACATCGGGGTGGTGCGGAAGGGGCGGGCGGCCGGGCGTTCCTCGTTCGGGTAGGACACGCTGAAGCGCATCTGGTAGTTTTCGATGACCTTCGGGACGGTATAGCCCGGAGAGGTCCAGTTGCCGAAGCGTGCGACGTCAAAGCCGCGGGGGTCGCGTTCAACCTCGCCTTCGATCATCCATTGCGCCAGCGCCAGACCCATGCCGCCGCCTTGGCTGAAGCCTGCCATGACGGCGCAGGCGCTCCAGTAATTCCGCAGGCCGGGGACGGGGCCGATCAGCGGGTTGCCATCTGGGGCAAAGGTGAACGGCCCGTGGATCACCCGCTTGACGCCCGAGCGTTCCAAGACCGGGAAGCGGCGATAGGCGAAGTTGACGGAATCCTCGATCTTGTCGAATTGCTCGTTCAACAGCTCATGGCCAAAGGTCCATGGCGTGCCATCGACGGCCCAAGGCTCGCAGGGCTTTTCGTAAAAGCCGATACACAGGCCCCGGCCTTCCTGGCGCAGGTAGCTTTCGCCGCCCGGGTCCATCACATGCGGGAATTCGCGGCCCGATTTCAGGATGTCCATGATTTCGGGGATGTCGTCGGTGACCAGATATTGGTGCGCCATCGGCAGAAGCGGCAGGTAAACCCCCGCCATAGCGCCGATTTCCCGCGCCCAAAGGCCGCCTGCGTTGACCAGATGTTCGGCGATGATGGTGCCCTTTTCGGTCACCACCTCCCACGACCCATCCGGGCGGGGGTTGGTTTCCAAAACGCGGTTGTGCAGCACGATCTCTGCCCCGCCCATCCGCGCGGCCTTGGCATAGGCATGGGTGGTGCCCGAAGGATCAAGGTGGCCATCCAAGGGATCGTACAAGGCACCGATGATGCCCTCGAGGTTGACCATGCCATCGGTCAGCTTGTGGATTTCCTCTGGCCCGAGGATTTCGGTATCCAGCCCCATGTAGCGGTGCTTGGCGCGTTCGGCTTTCAACTGTTCAAACCGCGCCGCATTGTCGGCGAGCGTAATGCCGCCCACATGGTGCAGACCGCAGGACATGCCGGTGATGGCTTCCAACTCTTTGTAAAGGCGGATGGTATAGCCTTGCAGCGCCGCCATGTTGGTGTCGCCGTTCAGGGTGTGAAACCCCCCCGCCGCGTGCCAGGTAGAGCCTGAGGTCAGTTCCGACCGTTCCACCAGCATCACATCCGACCAGCCCAGCTTGGTCAGGTGATAAAGGACGGAACAGCCAACGACGCCGCCGCCGATGACAAGCACGCGGGTATGGGTTTTCATGTGCAGGCGACTCCCTTGCAGTGATCAGCGGCAGATTGGCGGCAGAGTGGCCGAATTGGCCGACGATCCGCGACAGAAACATGTCGCAAAATCCAAACCCCAGCCGAACAGGTCAGGCACCCCCGCCCTTTGGCCGCTAAAGGCTTTCAGGCACGCAGCCGTAAAGACATCAGCGCGCCTTGTCTTTTTGAAAAGGTCTTGTCCGACTTTGCAGCAAGGCAGAGCGCGCGGTCCAGCGGCCATGGTCCGGCCCGGCAGTGACAAGGGATGTGCGAATGCGGTTCAGATGGAAAGTGGTGCTGGCCTTGTTGCTGGCAGGATTGGTGCCTTTGGGCGTGATCGCCAAGATCGAGATTGATCGGCTTGGCAAGTTTGCCTACGCGGCGGCGGAGGCGTCGATGCAGACGCAGATCGAGCTCAAGGGACAGGCGGTCGAGCAGTACTTTCTGCAGGTGATCCAACTGTCAAAGACTTTGGCAGAGCGACCGGAAACCGCCGGCGCTTTGCGCTCCTTGGGTCGGACGGCAGGGGATATCGTCGAAAAGGCGGATCTGGTCGTCGATGATGCCGCTTTGGCGAAGCGCTACGAAGAACAGGCCAAACTGACCCAAGGCGCGGCACCTGATGCCGCACAGACCTGGATCGGAGGTTTGGACGACGTGGCCAAACGGCTGCAGCAGATTTTCATCTTTTCGAACCCGGAACCCTTGGGCGACAAGGACAAATTGGACGTTTCCCCGGATGGCAGCGCCTATTCATCGCTGCACCGGGCCAATCATCCGATCTTTCGCCGCTTCAAGGAAGAATTCGGCTTTTACGACCTGTTCCTGATCGATCCTGTTGAGGGGCGCATTGTCTACAGCGTCGAGAAAGAGCTCGATTATGGCACGTCGCTGCTGACAGGGCCCTATGCCAAATCGGCTTTCGGCGCGTCGGTCAAACGGATGATCGCCGACAAGGGAAAGACGATCCCCTATATCCTCACCGACTTTGAACCCTATGCGCCTTCTTACAACGAACAGGCGGCTTTCATCCTTGTGCCGGTATTTGACGCCAAAGAGTTCGGTGGCATTCTGGCGTTTCAGTTGCCGCTGGACTTTGCCAACAAGCTTTTGGGCGCCAGCGCGGATCGGCTGACCACATCGGACACCTATATCATCGGGCTGGACCGGCGCTTGCGCTCTGTTCCGCGCTTTGGCGAGAATTTGAAGGTGGGCACTGTCATCGAGGGTGACCTGATGAAGCTCGCCGTCGACAAGGGCGTTGGCGTGGCCCGAATGCCGGACCATTTGGGAATGCCCGTGATCGCCGCCTTTCGCCCGCTGCAATTGCAGGGCGTGTCTTGGCGCATCATCAGCCAAGTTGCGGAAAGCGAAGCCCTTGCATCATCCATAGCGGCGCGGAAACAGTCGTTTTCGGCGGTCGGCCTTGCGGCGGGGGGCATCCTGATCTTTGGTCTGGTGCTGGCGCAATGGTTGCTGCGCCCGATCCGGCGCTTGGGCGAAGAGATGAAGGAACAGGCAGCGGCGGCGATTGATCTGTTGCGCACGGCGTCCGAACAGGCGCGGGGGGCGGCGGAAACGATGGCCACCACCGCCGAACAGACCAGCCGCCAGACCCAATCGGTCCTGACCAGCGCCGAACACATGAACGGCGATGTCACCAGCGTCGCGGCGGCGGTCGAGGAGTTGTCGACGTCGATCCGCAATGTGGTGCAGGGGATCGTCCAGACCTCGGACCTCGTCGAAGATGCGGCGGAACGGGCTGATCTGGCGCGGCAGATGCTGGCGGAACTGGAACTGGTGGCGACCCGCATCACCGATATCGTGACGCTGATCAATGATGTGGCGAACCAGACCAACCTTTTGTCGCTGAACGCGGCCATCGAAGCGTCCCATGCCGGGGCGGCGGGGCGGGGATTTGCCGTGGTGGCAGCGGAAATCCGCAAACTGGCCGCCCGAACCACCGAGTCGACCGAGGAAATCGCATCCGAAGTGCGGCAGGTGCTGTCTGCCGTGGGGCGCAACGCCGATGCGATCCGGGGGATTTCCGAACGCATTGATCAGGTGAACGATCAGGCGCGCGGCATTTCGGTTGCGGCAGGTCAGCAGGGCGACGTCACGCGCGACATCGCCGACCGCATGGCGACCACGGCGGGCCGGGTGACCTTTGCCTGCTCGTCGCTGGTGCAGGTCCATACCGCCTCGACCGAGGCGGCGACGGCGGCCAATGATGTGCTGGACGGTGTGCAATTGGTCGAACGCGCATCGAGCGAGATGGATGACGCCTTGTCAGGCTTTGTGCGCCGTGTTCGGGCGCTGTAAGGCGGGCGCTTGCGCTGAGAGGGCAGACAGAAAAAAGGGCGGTCCAAGCGGACCGCCCTTTTTGTCTTTGCGCGGGCATGGCCCTTACTTTTCGGGGATCAACCCGCGCGGGCTGAAGCGCAGCACCAGCAAGAGGATCACCCCCAGCGTCAGCAGGCGCATGTGCTGGGCAGAGTCGATCAGGTGGGTTTTCAGCCAGCCATCGCCCATTCCGGCGGTGATGCCGCCCATGACGGCAGGGCCAAGGCTTTCGACGATCAACCACAGCCAGCCGATGAGCAGCGCCCCAAGAACAGAGCCCCAGTTGTTGCCCGACCCGCCCACGACCACCATCACCCAGATCAGGAAAGTATAGCGCAGCGGGTTATAGCTGGATGGCGTCAACTGCCCGTCCATCGTGGTCATCATCGCGCCCGCCACACCGACGATGGCGGAACCGATGATAAAGACCTGCAAATGGCGGCGGGTGACATCCTTGCCCATGGCGGCGGCAGACACTTCATTGTCGCGAATGGCGCGCATCATCCGCCCCCAAGGGCTGTTCAACATGCGCTCTGACGCCCAGACGATCACGACCAACACCAAGCCAAACAAGCAGGCGTAAAGTAGTTTTACCAAGATGGTGGACATGGTGACCGGATCGGCACCGAAACTTTGCGCCCAGCCAAGGAAGGTCGCGCTTTGCTGCAAGTCCACCTCCATCGGCACCGGCCACGGGCGGGGCAGTTGGGTGATGTTCTTGACGCCGCGGGTCAGCCAATCCTCATTCTTCAAGACGGCCACGATGATTTCAGCGATGCCCAAGGTGGCGATGGCCAGGTAATCCGACCTCAGCCCCAAAGCCGTCTTGCCAATGGCCCATGCCGCAATCCCGGCAAGGATGCCGCCCACAGGCCAAGCGATCAGCGAGGGCAGGCCCAGACCGCCGATGTTGCCAAAGGTTGCGGGATCATTCGCCTCAACCGCCGTGACGGCGGGGTCCAGCACGGCGCGGTAGATCACGAAGCCGCCGACAAGGATCAGCGCCACGATCAGGTTGCGCTTGCGCCCTTTGGGCAGGGTGCGGCTGGCATAGACGGCAGCGGCGATGGTCACCACGCCCAACACCAGACCCGCCAGTATGCCGGTCCCCCCAGCCTCCCATCCCACGGGGACGGGGCGCGAGGAGATCAGCACCACAGCCAGACCACCCATGGCCGTGAAGCCCATGATCCCGGTGTTGAACAGACCCGCATAGCCCCATTGCATGTTCACGCCCATCGCCATGATCGCCGACAAAAGCGCCATGTTCAGGATCGACAGGGACAGGTTCCACGACTGGACAAATCCGGTCAGCACGAAAAGCAGGGCGACCCCTGCGAACAAAAGCAGGTTCCGGGTCATACCGATTTCCCCTTGAACAGACCGGTGGGCATCACCAAGAGCACGATGATCAGGATGACGAAGCTGACCGCAAATTTGTAATCCGTGGTCAAAAGCTGCAACAGACTATCGGGCGCAAGGCTTTCCGGCACGACATAGGTCACGACCTTTTTCCACGCGTAGGTCACGATCACCTCAGAGAAAGCGATGACGAACCCGCCCGCGATGGCCCCCAGCGGACTGCCCAGACCGCCGACGATGGCAGCGGCAAAGATCGGCAGCAAAAGCTGGAAATAGGTGAAGGGTTTGAAGGACTTGTCCAGACCGTAAAGGGTGCCCGCGATGGTGGCCAAGGCGGCGGCGATGATCCATGTCACGGCCACCACGCGGTCGGGGTTGATGCCCGACAGCAGCGCCAGATCCTCATTGTCGGAAAAGGCGCGCATGGATTTTCCGGTGCGGGTCTTTTGCAGGAACCAGAACAGCCACGCCACGACGATGATGGCCGCGCCCACCGTGATCGCTTGGCTGGACTTGATCGCCAGACCTTCGGCCAGACCGGTTGCCGTCTTGAAATCGCCCGCGCTGATGACGAAACGGCCGCCGTCGGCGAATTGCTGATCCTCGACCCCGATGATCAGACGGACGACGCCGTTCATCACGAACATCACCCCCATCGACACCATGACAAGGATCACAGGCGCCGCCTTTTTCTGCCGGTAAAAGCGATAGACCACGCGGTCGGTGCCAAGGACGAACAGCGCCGTGCCGATGATGCCAAAAGGCAGGGCCAGCAGCGCTGTCGGCAGCACGCCAAAGGTGATGCCCATCGACTGGAACCACCACGTCACAAGGATCGTGGTCATGGTGCCAAAGGCCATGGTGTCGCCATGGGCGAAGTTGGAAAAGCGCAGGATGCCGTAGATCAGCGTGACCCCCAGCGCCCCAAGCGCCAGTTGCGCGCCGTAGGCCAGACCCGGCACCACCACGAAGTTGAGGAAAACCACAAGGGCGTTCAGGGTATCCATATCAGCCCCCAAGGAAGGAACGGCGGACCTCGGGGTCGGCCATCAAGGCCTTGCCGGTGTCGGTGAATCGGTTGGCACCCTGCACAAGGACATAGCCCTTGTCGGCGATCTCCAGCGCCTGGCGGGCGTTCTGTTCAACCATCAGGATGGAAATGCCCGTCCGGGCCACCTCGATGATGCGGTCGAAAAGTTCGTCCATCACGATGGGGCTGACGCCTGCGGTGGGTTCGTCCAGCATCAGCACCTTGGGCTTGGTCATCAGCGCGCGGCCCACGGCGACTTGCTGACGCTGCCCGCCGGACAATTCGCCAGCGGGTTGCAGGCGCTTTTGTTTCAGGATCGGGAACAGGTCATAGACCTGCGCCATCGTGTCGGCCATGTCATCGCGGCGGATGAAGGCCCCCATCTCAAGGTTTTCCTCAACGGTCATCGAGGTAAAGATGTTGTGGGTCTGCGGCACAAAGCCCATCCCCTTGGCCACGCGGGCCTGCGGCGAAAGGGCGGTGATATCCTCACCATCCAGCCGCACCTGACCTTGGCGCAGTTTCAGCATGCCAAAGACGGCTTTCATGGCGGTCGACTTGCCCGCGCCATTCGGGCCGACGATTACGGCGATCTGGCCCTTTTCGACGGCAATGGTGCAGCCATGCAGGATATCCGCCCCGCCATAGCCGCCGGTCATGGCGTCGCCGATGAGATAGGGTTCAGCCATGTCGTGCACTCCGCAGGCTCAAGAAGGCGTCACGCATGGGCGGCCTCCTCTTTGACTTTGTTCTTCAAGCCCGTGCCCAGATAGGCCTCGATCACGCGCTCATCGTTTTTGACCTGATCGACGGTGCCTTGCGCCAGCACGGTGCCTTCGGCCATGCAGATGACCGGGTCACAGAGACGCCCGATGAAATCCATGTCATGTTCGATCACGCAGAAGGTGTAGCCGCGCTCCTTGTTCAGGCGCACGATGGCATCGCCGATGGTGTTCAGCAGGGTGCGGTTCACACCTGCGCCCACCTCATCCAAGAACACGATCTTGGCGTCAACCATCATGGTGCGGCCAAGCTCCACCAGCTTTTTCTGCCCGCCCGAGATCATGCCCGCCTTCTGGTCGGCGATGTGGCTGATCGTCAGAAACTCCAGCACCTCATCGGCCTTGGCGCGCAGACGCTCTTCTTCGGCGGCGATGGCGCCACGGTTGAAGATGGCGTTGAACAGGTTTTCACCCTTCTGGTGGGCCGGAACCATCATCAGGTTCTCGCGCACGGTCATCGACCCGAATTCATGGGCGATCTGGAAGGTCCGCAAGAGCCCCTTGTGGAACAGCTTCTGCGGCGGCAGGCCGGTGATATCCTCGCCATCCATCAGCACCCGGCCCGAGGTGGGCGGCAACCGTCCGGCGATGACGTTGAACAGCGTGGTCTTGCCCGCGCCGTTCGGGCCGATCAGGCCGGTGATCGACCCGGTCTTGATTTCCAGTGATGCCCCGTTGACGGCACGAAAGCCGCCAAAATGCCGGTGCAGGTTTTCGACGACAATCATCTGCGACGTTTCCCCCGTTGGCCGCTTCTACGCGCGACCGGTTGATCCGGTGGCGGAAGCGACGTGGTTTGAATTGACAGCGGCCCGGATTTGGCATCCGGGCCGCGTCTTTATGTCAGATCAAGCGACGGCTCAACGGTAGCCGATCGTTTCGATCTTGCCGTCCTTGATTTCGTATTCGCGGTAGTTGCCCGCGGATTCGCCCGGACCCACCAGTTCGACCGAGGATGCGCCGACATAGTCGATGTCGGTGCCTGCCGCGATCAGTTCCAGTGCCTTGCCCAGTTCACCCGGCTGGATCGGCTCGCCCGGGGCGTTGGCCAGTTCCATGACCTTGGTGGACCACACCTTGGAATCGGTGGAGCCCGAAGCCGCCATCGCCAGCGCGATTAGCGCAGCCGCGTCATAGCTTTCCTTCGAGAAGGCGTTGGAGCCGTCATAGCCCGCCGCTTTCGCGATTTCTTCATACGAGGCCGAGCCAGCCGAGTCGGTGCCCGGAACCGCGCCGAACGACCCGTTCAGGCCATCGCCGATGGCACCGATCAGGCTTTCGCCATACATGCCGTCCACCAGATAGAAGGTCGAGAAGGCACCCGAGTCGAGCGAGGCTTGGATGATGCCCTTGCCGCCCTGATCGACATAGCCAGCCACGATCAGCATTTCGCCGCCAGCAGCCGCCAATGAGGCGACCTCAGCCGAATAGTCGGCCTTGCCGTCGTCATGCGGGGCCGAGATGGTCACAGCGCCGCCCTTGGCACCAAAGGCTGCCGCAAAGCTGTCAGCCAGACCCTTGCCGTAGTCGTTGTTGGTGTAGGACACCGCAACCGACTTGATGCCTTTGCCCGACAGGATGTCGGCCATGATTTCGCCCTGACGCGCATCCGACGGGGCGGTGCGGAAGAACAGGCCGTCATCTTCGGCGGTCGACAGCGCGGGCGAGGTCGCCGAGGGCGAGATCATGCCGATACCGTTCGGACGCGCGACGTTTTGCAGCACAGCCCCGGTCACGCCAGAGCAGTCGCCGCCCACGATGGCCTTGACGCCATCGGCGGTGACCATGCGCTCAGCCGCAGCGGTGGCAGCGGCGGCGTCAACGCAGGTGGTGTCGCCATTGACGGTCACCAGATTGCCAAGGGCGAATTTGCCCGAAGCGTTGATTTCCGCAATTGCGGTCTCGGCACCCTTGGCCATGTCCGGCACGGTGGATTCAAGCGGGCCGGTAAAGCCCAGCAGGATGCCGACCTTCACGTCTTCAGCCGAAGCGGCACCCGCGAACAGCGCAGTGGCGGCCGTGGCCAGAAGCAGTTTTTTCATATTTGTGTCTCCCGTGTTGGAACTGTCGTTCTGCAGCGAAGCTAGTGCGCCCGTCATGAAAAGAAAAGCGTCCAGAAAACGGACTCTGTCCCTTGCAAGAATGACATGGCGTTTCAATATCTTGTCCCATGGCGTTTGGCCGGTTCCGGGCGGTTGCGCGGGGGGCAGATGGCCGATGTGTCGACACGGGGTATGCACGATGCACGCACTGCGCGTCTTTTCAAGGCAAGGGGTGATTCTGGCGCTGACGGGGGGGCTGTTGTCTGCCGCGGCCACGGCGGCGGTGGCGCAACAGATGGACAGCACGAGCGGCCCGCTGCGGATCAGTCCCGTCACCACTGGCCTGTCCGAACCTTGGGGTATGGATTTTCTGCCCGATGGCGCGCTGGTCGTGACCGAACGCGACGGACGATTGCTTATGCTGCGGGACGGGGCGCTGCAAGCCATTGATGGCGCGCCTGCCGTCTGGGCCGAAGGGCAGGGTGGCTTGCTTGATGTCATGATCCCGCGCGACTTTGCCGACAGCCGGGAGGTCTGGCTGACCTATGCCGCGCCGGTTCCGGGCGGTGGGGCCACGGCGGTGGGCAAGGGGCGGCTTTCGGCGGATGGCACAAGGCTTGAAGAGTTTACCCGCCTTTGGGTGGGGGATGGCAGCGGCAGTGGTCGGCATTTTGGATCGCGACTGGCCGAAGGCGCGGATGGCATGGTCTATGTCACCACCGGGGATCGCGGCACCGGGCCGGGTGGCCTTGCCGCGCAAGACCCGCAGCGACCAGAGGGCAAGGTGATCGCGCTGAACCGGGATGGCCGCCCCGCCGTCACCCTGCCGGGCCATGCGCAAGGGGTGTTCAGCATCGGCCACCGCAACGCGCAAGGGCTGACCTTTGACGCCCAGACGGGCGCGCTGTGGCTGGTTGAACATGGGGCCATGGGCGGGGATGAGGTGAACCGTGTTGAGGCGGGTCAGAACTATGGCTGGCCCGTCATCAGTTATGGCGTCAATTACAACGGGGCGAACATCGGCGAAGGGCAGGCCAAGGACGGCATGCAGCAGCCGTTGCACTATTGGGATCCGTCCATCGCGCCCTCTGGCCTGATGGTCTATCGCGGCGAGTTGTTTCCCGCTTGGCAGGGCGACATGTTCACCGGATCGCTCAATTCCGACTTCCTGTCGCGTCTGGACCCAGAGGCCGGCTTTGCCGAGGAACGCCTTGCTGCGCCGCAGACAGGACGCGTGCGGGATGTGATCGAAGCCCCGGACGGGTCGATCTGGTTCCTGTCAGTGATCGACGGGGCGGTCTATCGGATAGATCCGGCGGGGTGACGAAACCCCGCCGAAAACCCGTGGCGTCAAATCGACAACCGGATGCCCGTGCCGCCGCCCTGCGTGCCGCGTTCGCGGTAGGGCGTGGTGTTGTAATGCGCGCGGTAGCATTTGGAAAAGTGGGACGGGCTGGCAAAGCCGCAGGCCAAGGCCACGTTGATCACGCTCATATCCGTCTGCATCAACAGATTGCGCGCCTTTTGCAGCCGAAGTTCCATGTAATAGCGCTTGGGGCTGCGGTTCAGGTAGCGGCGGAACAGGCGTTCCAACTGGCGGGTGGACATGCCGACATCTTCGGCCAGATCGGCAGGCGACATCGGGTCTTCGATGTTGCCCTCCATCATCTGGATGACTTGGCTCAGCTTGGGATGCCGCACGCCGATCCGGGTGGGGATCGAAAGGCGCTGCGTGTCCTGATCGGTGCGGATGGTGGAATAGATCAACTGGTCGGCCACGGTATTGGCGATATCCTCGCCATGATCCGCCGCGATCACCTTCAGCATCAGGTCAAGCGATGAGGTGCCGCCCGCCGTGGTCCAGCGGTTCCCATCCATGACGAAGACGGATTTCGTCAGCTTCACATCCTCGAATTCCTCAAGGAAGCCGTCCTGATTTTCCCAGTGGATGGTCGCCTTCTTGCCATCCAGCAATCCGGCCTTGGCCACGGCGTAAGCCCCGGTGCACAGCCCGCCCATGGTGACGCCGCGCCGCGCCTCGCGCCGCAGCCAGTTCAGCACGGCGCGCGTGGTGGCCTTTTGCACGTCGATGCCGCCGCAGACCAGAACGGTATCCTCACGCTCGATCTCTTCCAGCCCCATGTCCAGCTTGAAGGCCGCCCCGTTGGAACAGACCGCGACATCGCCGCCTTCGCCCGCCAGTTTCCACGTGTAAAGGGGCTGCCCCGAAACGCGATTGGCGATGCGCAGGGGTTCGATGGCACTGGCAAAGGACAACATCGTGAAGCGGTCCAGAAGCAGAAAGACAAAACGCCGGGCTTCGGCTGTTTTGGCCACCTGTTGGGCCTTTTTCGGAGCGAGGGACATGATTGCGACCTAACGGTGTCGTTATCAGGTCAGGTGAACAGGAAAATCGTTGGCATGCAAGTGGCGGCAGGCGGAAAATCAGGCCAGTTTGACCCTTTGCTTATGTCAAGCGAATGACTATACCCGCGCCGTTACCGTTAACTTCGGAGAAGACCCATGACCAAGGGCTGGACAAGATCGGACTGGCGCGCAAAGCCGCGGACCCAGATGCCCGATTACGCGGATCAGGCTGCACTCAACACGGTTGAGGCGCAACTGGCCAAGTATCCCCCGCTGGTCTTTGCCGGCGAGGCGCGCACGCTGACAGGCGGCGACTGCGCGGAATCCTTTGCCGAATTCAGCGCCGACAACATCCGCGACACCTTCCGCGTCATGCTGCAAATGGCCGTGGTGCTGACCTATGGTGCGAAAGTGCCGGTCATCAAGGTCGGCCGCATGGCGGGCCAATTCGCCAAGCCGCGCTCTGCCCCGACCGAGGTGATCAACGGCGTGGAATACCCGTCCTACCGGGGTGACATCATCAACGGCTTCGACGCCACGCCAGAAGCGCGTCAGCCCGACCCGCAGCGCATGTTGCAGGCCTATACCCAAGCTGCCGCCAGCCTGAACCTGCTGCGCGCCTTCTCGACCGGCGGTTTCGCTGATATCCACCGCGTGCATTCGTGGACGCTTGGCTTTGCCGAACATGACAAGGCCGAGCGTTACCGTGAACTTTCCAACCGCATTTCCGATGCGCTGGACTTCATGAACGCGGCGGGCGTCAATGCCGACACCGCGCATACGCTGTCCACCGTCGATTTCTACACCAGCCACGAAGCCTTGCTGTTGGAATATGAAGAGGCGCTCTGCCGGATCGACTCCATCACCGGCCTGCCAGTGGCCGGATCGGGCCATATGATCTGGATCGGTGACCGCACCCGCCAGCCCGATGGCGCGCATGTCGAATTCTGTCGTGGCGTGCAAAACCCCATCGGTCTGAAATGCGGGCCGTCGACCACCGCCGAAGACCTGAAGGTTCTGATGGCCAAGCTGAACCCGACCAATGAGGCCGGGCGTCTGACGCTCATCGCACGCTTTGGCGCGGGCAAGGTGGGTGAAAATCTGCCGCGCCTGATCAAGACCGTGCAGGCCGAAGGCTCGAATGTGGTCTGGTCCTGCGATCCGATGCACGGCAACACGATAAAATCCTCGACGGGCTATAAGACCCGTCCGTTTGACAGCGTCTTGCGTGAGGTCCGCGAATTCTTTGCCATCCACAAGGCCGAAGGCACCATCCCCGGCGGCGTGCATTTCGAGATGACGGGCAAGGACGTGACCGAATGCACCGGCGGTCTGCGCGCCGTGACGGACGAGGATCTGTCCGACCGCTACCACACCGCCTGCGACCCGCGCCTGAACGCCAGCCAATCGCTGGAACTGGCCTTCCTTGTGGCCGAAGAACTGACCGCCTTGCGCCAGACCGACCGTCGCGTCGCGCTGTAAGGGTTTCAAAGGAAACGAGAAGGGCGGTCCCGGAAGGGGCCGCCCTTTTTGCTTTCTTGGGTTCAGAGGGCGCAAGGCCTGTCCTGACAGTCCGGGGGACTGTCAGGACAGGCTGCCACAGGGCCGCGTGCGGACCGCCGGGATGTGCGCCCAAAGGCGCGCGGACCGGGACTTTTGGTCCCGGTCCGGTTGAAGCGTGGTTAAGGAAGGTTTGATCCTGCCCCCCCCGCTCAATCCCGGCTGTGCACCAGCCGCAGCTTTGCACCGCGCGGGGGCGTTGTGGGCATGGCCGGGGCGACGAAATCCGGGGCGGGCGGCGTGCCCGTCGCCAAGGGTTCGCGCAAAACGCGTTGCAGGGTCAGGCGGCGCGGTGGCATGCCTGCAGGGCAATCCATGTCAACACAGCCGATGGCAAGGGTCGTGCGTCCCTCCATCCCGGTCAACGGCAACACCACCATCCGTGCCGCCAGCGGCGGGCGCAAAAGCGCGCCGGGGGCGCTGCGCGTCGCCTCACGCACGCAGGGACTGGTGAACACAAGGTCAAGCTGTGCCGCCAGACGCGGGCGGCTGACGGGATCGAACAGCATCTCTACCGGGGCGGAGCGCAACTCGCGTCCCACCAGATCGCACAGCGCCCGCCCCGCAAGGCGAAAGCGCACCAGACCTGCCGCCTGACGTTCGATCAGGAACACATGGCTTAGGGCCGTGATCAATCCGCGCGGATCAATCCGGTCCCGCGCGGGCAGGCTGTCGGCTTGGCGCAACCCCTCCCAATAGGCGCGCAGGGCGGCGACATGGCCATGGCCATGCAGGTCGCGCGGGGCTGATCCGGTCTTTCCGATGACGAACATGTCCGTCCCTTTTCCTTGCGTCGGTTGTCCGCACGCGGCGGCTCTGCTAGGGACAGGAACGGCTGCAAAGCGCGGCCTGCAAGGCCCGACACATGGCGTATCTACAGGCAATGGTATGGCTGCGCGCCGGAATTCTTTCCAATTGGTAAATGGTGCCAAGGCGCTGACAGGAGGTTTGGGGTGACACTCTCGATGACCGGCTTTGCTGCGGCAAAGGGGCAGGGTCTGGGCCATGCCTGGGCCTGGGATTTGCGCGCAGTGAACGGCAAGGGCTTGGACCTGCGCCTGCGGGTGCCCGATTGGATCGACGGGCTGGAACTGGCGGTGCGGGCGGATTTGGGGCGTGCGGTGGCGCGGGGGAATGTGTCCTTGTCGCTGCGGGTGACGCGCGATCAGACCGGCGAGATGGTGGATGCCCTGCGGGTCAATCCCGCCACCCTGACCAGTGTCTTGCGCGCATTGGCGCAGGTCGAACAGGCGGCGATGACCGCAGGCGTGACCTTGGCCCAAGCGACGGCGGCGGATGTCTTGGCCGTGCGCGGCGTGCTTGAGGCGAACCAGCAGGACGACGACACCGCCCCCCTGCGGGCGCTGATCCTGACCGATCTGCCCGGCCTGATTGCTGATTTCAACGCCATGCGCGCCGCCGAAGGGGCCGCCTTGCACGCCGTGATTGCCGCACAACTGGACCGCATCGCTGCCCTGACCACACAAGCCAAGACCGAGGCCGACGCCCGCCGCGATGCTTCGGCCAGCCTCCTGCGCGAGGCATTGGCCAAGGTGATGGCCAATTCCGATGGCGTGGATGAAACCCGTCTGGCGCAGGAACTGGCGCTGATCGCCGTCAAGACTGACGTGACCGAAGAATTGGACCGTCTGACCGCCCATATCGCCGCCGCGCGGGATTTGCTGGCCGAACCGGGGCCGGTGGGCCGGAAGTTCGATTTCTTGATGCAGGAATTCATGCGCGAGGCGAATACGCTCTGTTCCAAGGCGCAGGCGCTGGCGCTGACCCGGATCGGCCTTGACCTGAAAACCGTCATAGATCAGATGCGCGAACAGGTTCAAAACGTGGAATAACCCGTGACCGCAGACCACACCGCCCACACCGCGCGCCGCAAGGGGCTTCTCCTTATCCTCTCCTCGCCTTCGGGGGCGGGAAAATCGACGCTGACCAAGATGTTGATGGCATGGGACGCGACGATGCGGTTTTCCGTATCCGCCACCACGCGCGCGCCGCGTCCGGGCGAAGAGGACGGGCGGGAATACTATTTCCGCAGCCGCGCCGCGTTTGAGGCGATGGTCGCAGGCGGCGACATGCTGGAACATGCCGAGGTGTTCGGCAATTTCTACGGCACCCCCAAAGGCCCGGTTGAGGCCGCGATGCGCGAGGGCCGCGACACGGTCTTTGACATCGACTGGCAGGGCGGGCAGCAAATCCGTTCTTCCGAGCTTGCCCGCGATGTGGTGTCGATCTTCATCCTGCCGCCCTCGATCATCGAACTTGACCGCCGTTTGCGGGCAAGGGCGCAAGACAGCGCCGAGGTGATCGCCGGGCGCATGGCCAAAAGCCGCGATGAGATCAGCCATTGGGCCGAATATGATTATGTGCTGGTCAATGACGACCTCGACCAGACCTTCGCGCGGTTGAAAGACATCCTGTCCGCCGAACGCCTGCGACGCGACCGCCAACCGGCCTTGGCTGAATTTGTGCGCCACCTGAACCGGGAGTTTGAGGCCAGATGATCTTTTCCCTCGACGGCATCGCGCCGCAGATCGACGCCTCGGCTTGGGTGGCGCATGACGCCAATATCATCGGGCGGGTGGTGCTGATGGCGGATGCCAACGTCTGGTTCGGCGTCACGATGCGCGGCGATAATGAGGAAATCCTGGTGGGCGCAGGCTCAAACGTGCAGGAAAACTGCGTGCTCCACACCGATATGGGCTATCCGCTGACCATCGGCGCTGATTGCACCATCGGCCATAAGGCGATGCTGCACGGCTGCACCATTGGCGACGGCACGCTGATCGGGATGGGGGCGACGATCCTGAACGGGGCGCGGATCGGGCGGGGCTGTCTGATCGGGGCAGGGGCTTTGATCACCGAAGGCAAGGACATCCCCGACGGATCGCTGGTGATGGGCGCACCGGGCAAGGTGGTGCGGATGCTGGATGCCGAAGCGCAAGCGCGGCTTTTGAAATCGGCTGAGGGCTATCGGCGCAATGCGGCCCGCTTCCGGGCGGGTCTGCGGACCATCTGACAGGAAAATTCCAGAATATTCCGGTTTTGATTGGAATATTCGTTCCAGCTTGCTAGCCTGCCCGAAAGACCCGGAGCACGCGCCATGACCGACGACAGCGAAACGCTGCAAACACCCCCCATAGCACCTGCGACAGTTGAAGAATTTCGCGATCGACTGGCGTCCATCACCGAAGACCTGCCCAAGCGCCTGCGCCAATGCGCCGACCACATCGCCGCCAATACGGATCGGATCGCGGTTTCCACCGTGGCAGAACTGGCCGCTGGGGCGGATGTGCCGCCCTCGGCCCTGATGCGGTTTTGCCAGATCATTGGCTTTTCCGGCTTTTCCGAAATGCAAAAGCTGTTTCGAGAGGCTTACGCGCCGGGATGGCCGGATTATTCGACCCGCCTGAAAAACCTGAAGGCCAACCGCGCGGGCAGTCCTGCAGCCTTGCTGGCGGAATTTGTTGAGGCCGGGCGTCTGTCGCTGGAGTCCTTGGCAAAATCGGTGGACGAACAGGTGCTCGACCGCGCCGTTGCCACCTTGTCCCGCGCCGATACCATCCATGTCGTCGGCCTGCGCCGCGCCTTTCCAGTGGCGAGCTATCTGGCCTATGTGTTTGAAAAGATGGCTGTCCCGGCGATGCTGCATGACGGGGTGGGCAAGCTGGATCACCGTTTCGCCTTGCGGCCCGGCGATGCGGTGCTTGCCATCACCTTCGCGCCCTATTCCGAGGAAACCCTGACCCTCGCCGCCGACGCCCATGCGCGCGGCCTGCCGGTGATTGGCTTGACCGATACGCTGACCAGCCCGCTCGCGCGCTTGGCTGATGCGGTGGTGACGGTGCCAGAGGTGGATTTTGGGGCGTTCCGGTCGCTGTCGGCCACCATCGCGCTGGCGATTTCACTTGCCGTGGCGGTGGGGTCGGCGAGGGAATGACGAAGGCCCGTCAGCCGCATGGAAAAACGCTTCCCCTTTTTTGCCGTATGGAATAAAAATTCCAAAAGTTGTTCCAGGAACTGAGTCTCGGCCTTTGGCTTGGGACAGGAGGATTTCATGACCATCGCGGGTAAGACGCTGGACGTCATCACCATTGGCCGCTCATCGGTCGATCTGTACGGCGCGCAGGTGGGCGGTCGGCTTGAAGATATGGGCTCCTTCCAGAAATACATCGGCGGCAGCCCCACCAATATGGCCGCAGGCACGGCGCGTCTGGGCCTGAAATCCGCGCTGATCACCCGTGTGGGCGACGAACACATGGGCCGTTTCATCCGCGAGGAATTGGCGCGCGAAGGTGTGGACGTGCGCGGGGTCAAGACGGATAAGGACCGCCTGACCGCACTGGTGCTGCTGGGCATCCGCGATGAAGAACAGTTCCCGCTGATCTTCTACCGCGAAAACTGTGCCGATATGGCGCTGTGCGAAGACGACATCGACGAAGGCTTCATCGCAGAAGCCCGCGCTGTGGTGGCGACGGGCACCCATCTGTCGAATGCCCGGACCGAGGCTGCGGTGCTGAAAGCCCTGTCACTCGCCCGCAAACACGGCGCGCAGACGGCGCTGGACATCGACTATCGCCCCAACCTCTGGGGTGTGGCGGGTCATGGCGATGGCGAAAGCCGTTTTGTCGAAAGCGCCAAGGTCACGGCCAAACTGCAATCCACCCTGCATCTGTTCGATCTGATCGTGGGGACCGAGGAAGAATTCCACATAGCAGGCGGCACCACCGACACCATCGCCGCTTTGCGCGCGGTCCGGGCTGTGTCCAAGGCCACCTTGGTCTGCAAACGGGGTGCTGCGGGGGCGGTGGCCTTTACGGGTGCGGTTCCCGACAGCCTTGACGATGGCGAAACCGGCCCCGGCTTCCCGATTGAGGTGTTCAACGTCCTTGGCGCGGGCGATGGCTTCATGTCCGGCCTGATCAAGGGCTGGCTGGACGGGGAACCTTGGCCCATCGCGCTGAAATACGCCAATGCCTGCGGAGCTTTCGCCGTCAGCCGTCATGGCTGCACGCCGGCTTACCCATCGCTCGCGGAACTGGAATATTTCCTGAACCGCGGCGTTGTTGAAAAGGCGCTGCGCAAGGATGCGGCGTTGGAGCAGGTGCATTGGGCCACCAACCGCCACAAAGACCTGTCCACCATGCGCGTCTTCGCCTTTGACCACCGCATGCAGCTTGAGGCGATGGCGGGCGCGACCCCGGCCAAGATCGGCGCGTTCAAGAAACTCTGCCTGTCCGCCGCTTTGCAAGTGGCCGATGGCAAGCCGGGGCATGGTATCCTCTGTGACAGCCGCCTTGGCCGTCAGGCGCTTTATGCGGCGGCGGGAACGGGCCTCTGGATCGGGCGTCCCGTCGAATGGCCGGGGTCACGCCCCCTGACGCTGGAGCCTGAACTTGGCCCCGACTTCGGTGGCTTGCAGGAATGGCCGTTAGAGCATGTGGTGAAAGTCCTGTGCTTCTACCACCCCGACGACACGGAAGAGATGCGCCGCGATCATGAGGCGACGGTGACGCGCCTGTTCCACGCCTGCCGCCGCAACCGTCTGGAAATGCTGCTGGAAATCATCCCCTCTAAGGTGGGGCCGGTGGATGACCTGACATCGGCCAAGGTCATCCAGCGTTTCTACGATCTGGGCGTTTACCCCGATTGGTGGAAGCTGGAACCCTTTGCCACCGACGCCGCCTATGCCAATGCCTGCGACGCCATCACCCGGAATGATCCCTTTGTGCGCGGTATCGTCGTGCTGGGCTTGGATGCGGCAGAGCCGGAACTGGCGGCCTCGCTGGCCCTTGCCGCCAAACATGATCTGGTCAAAGGTTTTGCCGTGGGTCGCACGATCTTTGGCGATGCGGCGCGCGGTTGGCTCGCCGGGTCGCTTTCTGACGCAGAGGCCGTCGCCATGATGGTCGAAAGATACAGCCGCCTGTGCCAGATATGGGACGACGCGCGCGCCAAGAAGGAAATTGCAGCATGACAACCGTTCGTTTGACCGCAGCACAAGCGATGGTGCGCTGGCTTTCGGTGCAACTGGCCGAGGATGGTACCCGCTATATCGAAGGCATCTGGGCCATCTTCGGTCACGGCAACGTGGCGGGCATTGGAGAGGCGCTGCACGGCGCGCGCGACGTGTTCCCCACATGGCGCGGCCACAATGAACAGACCATGGCCCATACCGCAATCGCCTATGCCAAGGCGATGAAACGCAAGAAAGCGATGGCGGTGACCACCTCCATCGGTCCGGGTGCGCTCAATCTGGTGACGGCGGCGGGGCTGGCCCATGCCAACCGTCTGCCGGTTCTCTTGATCCCCGGCGATGTCTTTGCCAACCGCGCGCCGGACCCTGTCTTGCAACAGATCGAGGATTTTCAGGACGGCACGGTGTCGGCCAATGACTGCTTCAAGCCGGTCAGCCGCTACTTTGACCGCATCTCGCGGCCGGAACATATCCTGACCGCGCTTCCCCGCGCGCTGCGGGTGATGACCGATCCGGCGGAATGTGGGCCGGTGACGCTGGCCTTTTGTCAGGATGTGCAGGCCGAGGCGTTTGATTACCCCGTGTCCTTCTTTGAACCCAAGGTCTGGAAGGTCCGCCGCCCGGAACCCGACGCGGATGAACTGGCCGCAGCGATTTCCCTGCTGAAATCCGCCAAATCCCCGGTGATCGTCGCGGGTGGCGGGGTGCTTTATTCCGAGGCCGAGGCGCGTCTCGCTGCCTTTGCGACCGCGCACAACATTCCGGTTGTGGAAACCCAAGCGGGCAAATCGGCGCTGGCGCATGACCACGCGATGAACTTTGGTCCCGTGGGTGTGACCGGCGGCGCTGCGGCCAACACCGTCTGCGAAGGCGCAGATGTGGTTCTGGGCCTTGGCACGCGGTTTCAGGATTTTACCACGGGGTCGTGGTCGTTGTTCAAGAACCCGGCGCGTCGGATTCTGTCGATCAACGTTCAGGCCTATGACGCGGCCAAACATGGCGCGGTGGCCTTGGTGTCGGATGCCCGCGTTGCGCTGGACCGCATCGGGGCCGCGCTTGGGGCGCATCGTTACGCCGCGGCAAATCCTGCGCTGAAGGCAGAGTGGGAGGCCCACACCGCCACGATCAAAGCCGCACCCGCCACCAGCAACGCCCTACCGAATGACGCGCAAGTGGTGGGGGCGGTCAACCGCGCTGCCCATGCCGGGACCGTGGTGATGGGCGCGGCAGGGACGATGCCGGGCGAGTTGCACAAGATCTGGGATGCCGCAGCGGGCGGCTATCACATGGAATACGGCTTTTCCTGCATGGGCTATGAAATCGCAGGCGCCTTGGGCATCAAGATGGCCCGCCCTCAGGCGGATGTGATCTGCATGGTGGGCGACGGGTCGTACATGATGGCCAACAGCGAACTCGCCACGGCCGTCACCATGGCGATCCCCTTTACCGTCGTCATCACCGACAACCGCGGCTACGGCTGCATCAACCGCCTGCAACAGGGCACGGGCGGGGCACCGTTCAACAACCTGCTCGACGATGCCTATCACGTGAACCCGTCCAACATCGACTTTGTGGCCCATGCCGCGTCCATGGGGGCGATTGCCGTCAAGGCCGCAGATATCGCCGAGTTGGAGGCGCATCTGGCCCGCGCCAAAACGGCGGATCGGCCCTATGTCATCGTGATCGACAGCGATCCCGGCCCGTCGCCCGCAGGGGGCGGGACATGGTGGGATGTCGGCATCCCGGAAGTGTCAGTGCGTGAAACCGTGCGCGCGGCGCGGGCGAAATACGAAACCAGCAAAGAAAATCAGCGGCTTGCCGACTGAACTTGAGGCATCACATGATCCTGTTCGGAACCAATCCCATCGCTTGGGCCAATGACGACGACCGCAGCATCGGCGCGGAGATTGCCACCACCCGTATCCTTGACGAGGCCGGTCGCCAGATCGGCTTTGACGGCATCGAAAACGGCCACCGCTGGCCGGATGATCCCGAAGACTTGCGTGTCTTGCTCGGCACTTACGGGCTGAAATTCGTGTCGGGCTGGTATTCGACAGAGCTTCTGGTCCGGTCTGTCGCCGACGAGATTGCCGCTTGCCAAGCCCATTTGGCCAAGCTCAAGCACAATGTCTGCAAGGTGATGATCATCTGCGAAACCTCGAACGCCATTCACGGCGATGCGGGGCGGGCGGTGAATGACCGGCCCACACTTTCTGCCAGTGAGATGAAGGACTTCGGCGCGAAGGTTGAGGAATTTTCTGCCTATCTGGCGTCCGAAGGGATTACGGCGGTCTATCACCACCACATGGGCAGCGTCATCGAATCCCCCGAAGATATCGACGCGCTGATGGCCGCGACGGGGCCGCATCTGCATCTCTTGTTCGATGCCGGTCATTGCGCCTTTGGCGGCGGTGATCCCGTGGCGATGCTGACCAAACACATCGCCCGCGTGCGCCATTTCCACGCCAAGAACATCCGCCCGGCGATTGTCCAAAAGGTCCGGGCCGAAGGCTGGTCCTTTCTGCAAGGCGTCGTCGGCGGGGCTTTCACCGTGCCCGGCGATCAAGAGGGCGGCATTGATTTCGGCCCCTTGCTGAAGGTTCTTGCAGGTGCAGGCTACGACGGCTGGATCGTGATCGAGGCGGAACAGGACCCGAATGTCCGCAATCCGCTTTTGTATCAGACTCTGGGATTGGCGACGCTGAAGCGTCTGTCGCGCGAGGCCGGTCTGATCTGAACCCGGCGGGAGCGGGGGGTTTCACACCCCCCGCAGCCCCCCGTGGGGTATTTGAGCCAAGATGAAGGGAGCAGGCATGGCCGATCTTTTGCGAAAGCCGAGTGGGACGACCGGCAAGGTGCATGACATCACGCCCGAAAGTGCGGGCTGGGGCTATGTCGGCTTTGGGCTTTACCGGCTGGAGGCGGGGCAGAGTGCTGCCGAGGTGACCGGGGAGCACGAGGTCATCCTTGTTCTGGTCGAAGGCAAGGCGCAGTTGATCGCTGGCGGGCAGGACATGGGCGAGATGGGCGAGCGGATGGATGTCTTTGAAAAGACGCCGCCGCATTGCGTTTATGTCCCGAATGGCAGCGATTGGTCGGCAGTGGCCACAACGGCCTGTACGCTGGCGGTCTGTTCGGCCCCCGGAATGGGCAACCATCCCGTACGGCGTCTTGGGCCAGAGGGGATCGACCTGACACCGCGCGGGACAGGGGCGAATACGCGCTTTGTGAACAACATCGCCATGGAGGCGCGCGAGGTGGCCGACAGCCTTTTGGTGACCGAGGTGTTCACCCCTGCGGGCAATTGGTCCAGCTATCCCAGCCATCGCCATGACGAGGATGATTTCCCGCGCATGACGTACCTTGAAGAGACCTATTACATGCGTCTCAACCCCGCACAGGGCTTTGGCATCCAGCGGGTCTATACCGAAGATGGCAGTCTGGATGAAACGATGGCGGTCAAGAACCACGACGTGACGCTGGTGCCAAAGGGGCACCATCCCTGCGGGGCGCCCTATGGCTATGAGATGTATTACCTGAACGTCATGGCCGGGCCGCGCCGCAATTGGCGGTTTCAGAACGACCCGGATCACGACTGGATTTATCGCCGCGACACGCCGCCGGTCTGACCCTTGGTCAGGGCACGATGACCTTGACCACGATGCCGGGGCCGATCTCTGCCAATTCCGCCGCGACCATGGCGGGGTTGGGCACCTGCGCGAGGACGGTCAGTCGTCCGCCATAGCCGATGCCGTGCAGGCGGGTGATCAATTGGGCGGCATCGCAATCGGGACCGAACAGCGGGCAGACCACGTGATCTGGCCGCAACACATACAGCATGGCAGAGTTCAGTGCGGAAAACAGCACAACGCGCGCCGATACGTTTTGCGCAAGCAGCGATGCAGGCAGCCGGTCAAGCCCGATCAGAAACACCTGTTCCGGTCGAAACCCCGCGCCGCCCGGCCCGGTCCGACCACGGTTCTGCGCCACCATGTTCGCCTTTTCGGCGCGGCAGGGTCCGGTGGGAAAACCTGTATCGCCGATACCTATATTGTCATACCGGTAGAGACTAGTCCCAACCTGACGCAAAGGACAAGTCTAAAGCGGCAGGATATATTGGAAAATACATGTCCGGCGGGGCAGGTTTGGCAGCATCTTTGGCCGTCATTGCGGATCACACTTGGCAGTGGGTGCAGGTTGCGAGACAAGGGGCGCAGGTTCGGCCAGCGCAAGGGGCAGCGGCGATGGAGTTTGATATCAGCGTAGCGATGGCTGCGGATTTGATTGCGCTGGTGCCACTGCCGATGCTGATCATCGGCCAGTCCAGCCGCATCCTTGCCGCCAATCCTGCCGCCGAGGCGCGGTTTGGAACCGGGCTGACCGGGCGGCATTATCTGATGGTGTTGCGCCAACCTGTCCTGCAAGGGGCCGTGGATGCGGGCCTTGCCGGGGGGGCGACCCAGACCGTGCGTCTGGTCTTGCCCCAAGGACAGGGCGGGGATGAGGTGTTCCGCGTGACCGTGGCCCCCTTGGCCCGGCCAGCGGGGGCGGTGCTGACCTTTGAGGATGTCACCGAAAGTGAACAGGTCGGCCAGATGCGCCGTGATTTCGTGGCCAATGTCAGCCACGAATTGCGCACGCCCTTGACGGCGCTGTCAGGCTTTATCGAAACCTTGGGCGGGGCGGCGCGGGATGATGCGGCGGCCCGCGCCCGTTTCCTTGCCATCATGGCGCGTGAGGCGGGGCGGATGAACCGTCTGGTGCAGGATCTTTTGCACCTGAGCCGGGTGGAGGCCGCCGAACGGGTGCGCCCGACGACGCGGATCGACCTTCAGGCGGTGCTGGCCAGCACCTTGGGCAGTCTGCGCCCCTTGGCCGAAGAGGCGGGGGTTCGGCTGGACGTGGAGGGTGAGCCGGGGCCGCTGCCGGTGCTGGCCGATCAGGACCAGATTGTACAGGTGCTGTCGAACCTGATCGAGAACGCGGTGAAATACGGGGGTGCGGGCGGGGTGGTGACGGTGCGGCTGGCGCAGGACAGCCTGCCTGCCGGGCCTGCGATCCGGGTGGATGTGATCGACCGGGGCGAAGGGATTGACCCGGTGCATCTGCCACGCCTGACCGAACGGTTTTACCGGGTGGACGGCCATCGGTCGCGCGAAAAGGGCGGGACGGGACTTGGCCTTGCCATCGTCAAGCACATCATCAACCGCCATCGCGGACGCTTGCGCATTGACAGCACGCCAGGGGTGGGCAGCGTGTTTTCCATTCTGCTGCCGCAGGGGTGATCTTACCCCCAACATGGATACTCACGGCGATCCATACGGTTTGTCGTGAAACCGTTACATTTTCGTTGCATTGAGGGGCCGCAAGCGGCACGCCTGTCGATGCGGGGGCCTTCGGGGCTGACCGCTCAGGCTGCCCCCTTTTGACCAATCACCGGCAAAGCCGGACGGAGCGCGACATGAGCCAGAGCCACATCCTTTCCGCCTTTGACCGTGATCTGGAGGTGATCCAGACCCTCGTGCTGAAGATGGGGGGGCTGGTCGAGGCCGCGATCCTTGACGCCGCCGAGGCGTTGGAGACGCTGGATGCCGATCTTGCGCTGAAGGTGCGGGCAGGTGACCGGGTGATCGACGCGCTGGAGCAGGAGATCAACGCCGAATGCGCCCGCGTCATCGCGCTGCGTGCGCCTGCGGCCAGCGATCTGCGCACGGTGCTGACGGTGATGAAGATTGCGGCCAATCTGGAACGCTGCGGTGACTATGCCAAGAACCTTGCCAAGCGCACGGCGCTGCTGGTGCAGATGCCCGCCTTGGGGGGCACCACCGGGTCAATCCGGCGGATGGCCAAAGCTGTTACGCTGATGCTGAAGGATGCGCTGGACGCCTATTTCGCCCGCGATCCCGCCCGCGCCGAAGAGGTGCGCCAGCGCGATCAAGAGGTGGACCAGATGTACAACGCCCTGTTCCGCGAGCTTTTGACCCACATGCTGGAAGACCCGCGCGACATCACGGCGGCGATGCATCTGCATTTCATCGCCAAGAACATCGAACGCGTGGGCGACCATGCCACCGGGATCGCCGAACAGGTGGTCTATCTGGTGACCGGCAAGATGCCGGGCGAGGCGCGGCCCAAGGCCGATTCCACCTCGGGCCAGCGGAGCTGAGGCTTTGGCCGCGACCACGCGCCCCCGCCTGCTGCTGGTCGAGGATGAGCCCGCGCAACGTGAGGTGCTGGTCTATAACCTGACCGCCGATGGCCATGACGTCATCACCGCCGACAATGGCGAGGACGCGCTCTTGCTGGTCGAGGAAGAGCGCCCTGATCTGGTGATCCTTGACTGGATGCTGCCGCGCCTTTCGGGGATCGAGGTCTGCCGCCGCCTGAAGATGCGGCCTGAGACACGGGCAATCCCGGTCGTGATGCTGTCGGCGCGCGGCGAAGAAGGTGACCGCGTGCGGGGGCTGGAAACCGGGGCGGATGACTATGTGGTCAAGCCGTTTTCGGTGGCCGAATTGTTGGCCCGCGTGCGGGTGCAGTTGCGCCGTGTGCGGCCTTCGACCGTGGGCGCTGTGCTGGAAGTGGGCGATCTGGTGCTGGACGCTGAAACCCACCGCGTGCATCGCGCCGGGGTTGCGGTGAAACTGGCCCCCACCGAATACCGCCTGCTGTCCGCCTTCATGGAACGCGCAGGCCGGGTCTGGACGCGCGAGGCGCTTTTGGACCGGGTCTGGGGGCGGGACATCTATGTCGATGCCCGGACGGTGGATGTGCACGTCGGGCGCTTGCGCAAGGCGCTGACCGAGGCGGGCGGGGATGACCCCATTCGCACTGTGCGCGGGGCGGGCTATTCCTTGGGCTGAGGCGCTTGGGACTGGCGGCAGGCGTGGGGGTTTCACACCCCCACACCCCCGTGGGGTATTTAAGCCAAGATGAAGGGCAAGGGCAGGTCAGCGTTAGAGCCTGCCGATCCGTTCTGTCAGCAAGGTGAAGAAGCCTTCGGTGTCGACCGAGCCCATGAACAGGGCATTGGCCTTGCGGTCGGTGACGCCCCACCAATCGGCGACGGTCATGCCGAGGGTGAGGTCGGAAGTGGTTTCGATTTCCACATTGATGTGGCGACCGGCGAAGAGGTCAGGACGCAGCAGATAGGCGATCACGCAAGGATCGTGCAAGGGCGCGCCTTCGCTGCCGTATTTCGCCATGTCGAAGCGTTCAAAGAAATCGGTCCATTCGGCGACCATGCGCCCCGGTTCGGTTCCCAAAGCGCGAAACGCCTCAACCCGCGCGCGGTTCGTCAGGGCCTTGTGGGTGACGTCAAGCGGCATGACGACCAGCGGCACGCCGGATTTGAACACGATTTCAGCGGCTTCGGGATCGACGTAGATGTTGAATTCGGCGGCGGGGGTGATGTTTCCAACCTCAAAATAGGCACCCCCCATCAACACGATCTGCTGCACGCGGGTGATGATGTCAGGCGCGCGCTGGAAAGCCACGGCGATATTGGTCAGCGGCCCAAGGGGGCAGAGCGTGACCGTATGTGGGGCCTCATGGCGCAGGGTGTCGATGATGAAATCGACGGCGTGTTGGTCCTGCAAGGGCATCACCGGATCGGCCATCTGCGGACCATCAAGGCCGGTCTTGCCGTGCACATGTTCGGCCGTGACCAGTTTGCGCTTGATCGGCGCATCGCAACCGGCAAAGACCTTGGTCTGTGGCTTGCCGGCAAGTTCGCAGATGATGCGGGCGTTCTTTTGCGTCAGCGGCAGGGGCACGTTGCCCGCGACAGCGGTGATCCCGAGCACGTCAAGCTCATCCGGGCTGGCAAGCGCCAACAGGATCGCCACGGCGTCATCCTGCCCCGGATCGGTGTCGATGATGATCTTGCGCGGATGCGTCATGCCCGGTTTCCCTTGTCTGTTGCCATCCCAGCAAAGCGCAGCGGCAGGGATTTGTCCAGACGGTCAGGTTTCGTGCAGGGTCAGGACGTGGCGGCGGCCGTCAGGCGGGCGAGGATCTCAGCAAACAGCCGCCCCGGCAGCACCGGTTTTGTCAGGAAACCATTCATCCCGGCATCAAGGCACAGGGCGCGGTCTTCGGCAAAGGCGTTGGCGGTCATGGCGATGATGGGCAGGCGGTCCATGCCGGGCAGGGCGCGGATGGCGCGGGTGGCGTCGATGCCATCCAGTTCGGGCATCTGCATGTCCATAAGGATCAGCGCCGGGGCGGTGGAGGTGACCTTTTCCACCGCCTCACGCCCGGTGACCGCGGTCTCAACGGTCAGATCCACGGATTCCAGCAGCGCACGGGTGATTTCGGCGTTGATCGGTTCATCCTCGGCCAAAAGGATGCGGCTGCCCGCCCAGTCCCGCCGCAAGATCGCGCGCAATGCGGCGGGGTCGGTGACCGAAAGATCAATCGGGCCGGGCAGGGTGCCTTCGGCGCCTTTGCGCAGACGGGCGGTGAACCAGAACGTGCTGCCCTGACCTTCGACGCTGTCTGCCCCCGCCGTGCCGCCCATCAATTCGGCAAAGCGGCGGGTGATTTCCAGCCCAAGCCCGGTGCCGCCGTAGGTGCGCGTGATGCTCTGGTCGCCCTGTTCAAAGCTTTGGAACAGACGGTCCATGACGGCGGGTTTGATGCCGATGCCGGTGTCTTGCACCTCAAACCGGAACAGCATGGACTCGGCGGTGTCTTCCTGAACGATGACCCGCAGGGTGATGGTGCCTTGGCCGGTGAATTTCACCGCATTGCCGACGTAGTTCAGCAGCGCCTGTTGCAGGCGCACATGATCGCCTGTCAGGGCATAGGGCACCTTTGGCACGTCAATCAGCAGGGAGAGGTCTTTGCTTTCGGCCCGGTCGCGGATCATGGCGACCACGTTGTCGACGATGCAGTCAATGCGCAGGGGACTTTCGTCCAGCGTGAACTTGCCGGTGTCGATCTTGGACAGGTCAAGGATGGCGTCGATGGTGCCAAGCAGGTGACGCCCGGCGGTCACGATGCGTTCGGTGCGCTGGCTTTGCACCGGGTCCGTGGCATTTTCCTGCAACAAGGCGGCAAGTCCCACGACGGCGTTCAGCGGGGTGCGCAACTCATGGCTCATGTTGGCGAGGAACGCCCCTTTGGCACGGTTGGCGGCCTGCGCCTCTTCGACGCGGTGCTGCAGTTCGCGGTTCAGGCAGACGATGGTGGCGGCGCGTTCGGCGACCAATTGTTCCAGATGGTCGCGGTAGCGGGTCAGTTCTTCCTGCGCGTGGTGCCGGTCGATGGCCAGCGCGGCAAGGTCCGAGGCATGTTCGATCACCACGATGTCGCGGGTTGTGGGGCTGCAGGCCGCCTTGTGATAAATCCCGAAGGTGCCGACGACGGTGCGGCGTGGCCCGAAGATCGGTTGCGACCAGCACGAGCCTAGTTCGGCCCGCCGGGTCAGCGCCGTGTAATTGGCCCAATAGGGATGGGTGTTGATGTCTTCGACAACGATGCGCTTGCCCAAAGCCGCCGCCGTGCCGCAAGACCCGTTGCCGACCGCAATGGCCGCGCCATCCACGGCGCTGTTGTAGAAGGCCGGCAGATGCGGGCCGACGCCATAGGTCAGCCGCGCCCCGTCTGGTGAGGTCAGCAGGATCGAGCAGAGCGACCCCGGCAACACCTCTTCTGCGTCCAGCACGATCTTGGAGAGCACCGTGTTGATCGGCGCATCATGCAACATCAGTTTCAGGGTCTCACTGCGGTTGTATTCCAACTGCGCGCGCAGTTCGGCATCCACTGAAAGTCCGGCATCCCTGTCGTTGGGATGGGTTGATCGTGTCATCGCGGGTTGCGGCATGCCAAATAACCTGCTGGTTGTGGAGTGATACCAGTCTACACGTGACAACTACGACAACACTATACGAAAGATTAAGGCCTCAGTTCGTGTCTATGACAAGTTATTTCACGATACGCGAAAAAAAAGGGAACGAATGTTCCCTTTTTTCGTTTATTCATCGACCTACTGTTTCCAGAATGAGATCAATTGTCGAAGTCGATCTCTTCCATGATCTTCAGGGCAGCCGGGCGCGCGGCGGCGACGGCGGACAGCGGCACTGAGTCGACGGTGAAATCGCCCCATGATTGCACCAGCGCCGACCGCGCGACGCCCGGTTTGACCGGGAACTCGAAGTTCTTTTCGGCATAGATCGCCTGCGCTTCGTCAGACGACAACCATTCCATGAATTTCAGTGCCTCGGCCTTGTTCGGGGCGGATTTCGTCATCGCCACACCCGACACGTTCAAATGTGACCCGCCATCGGCAAATTTCGGGAAGATCACGTTGATCGCCTCTGCCGCCGGACGATCCTCGTCCGACGACAGCATCTGGCCGATGTAATAGGTGTTTCCAAGCGCGATGTCGCATTCGCCCGCCGCGATCGCCTTGACCTGATCCTTGTCGCCGCCATCAGGCTTGCGGGCGAGGTTGGCCTTGATGCCTTCGGCCCATGTCTTGGCATAACCCTCATCGTGGTGGACGATCATCGCACCCAGAAGCGCGATGTTATAGTCGTTGGTGCCCGACCGGATACAGATGCGCCCCTTCCACTTCGGATCGGCGAGGTCTTCGTAGGTGGTCACTTCACCGGGCTTTACGCGGTCTTTGCTGGCATAGACGATGCGGGCGCGGGCGGTGATGCCAAACCAACGATCCCCGCTGTCGCGCATGTCGGCGGGGATGTTGGCTTTCAGCACGGCGGAATCGACGGGCTGCACCACATCGGCGTCCACGATCTGCGTCAGGCGCGCAATATCCACCGTCAGCACCAGATCAGCAGGCGAGCGCGCGCCTTCGGCTTGCAGGCGTTCGGCCATCCCGTTGGCGACATGAGCGATGTTGATGGTGACGCCGGTTTCGGCGGTATAGGCGTCAATCAGCGGCTGGATCAGTTCCGGCTGGCGCTGCGAGTAGATGTTGATCTCTTGCGCGAGGGCGGGCAGCGCCACGCCGGTCAGGGCAAGCGCGGTGAGCGACAGACGAAGAAACATGACCGAGTCCTTTTGTCGGAAATTATGCCACCCATAAACCTGACTATTTTACTTTGGTCAAGTCATCTGTCGCCGGACACCGGTTCACGCCTGCGTCAATCGCCTCGTTTCGCGGCCTTTTCTTCGGCCTTGGCGCGGTTCCACAGAGCGTCCATTTCTGCCAGATCGCTGTCGGCGGGGTGTTTGCCCGCATCGGCCAGCCAATCCTCGATCCGGCCAAAGCGGCGCGTGAATTTGGCATTGGCGGCGCGCAGGGCGGCTTCGGGGTCCACCTCCAGATGGCGGGCAAGGTTGGCCATGACGAACAGGAGATCGCCAAACTCTTCCTCAACCTCGGCCTTGGTCAGGGTGTCGCGGGCTTCGACGAGTTCGGCGGCCTCTTCGGTGATCTTGGCCACTACCTCATCGGTCGATGGCCAGTCAAACCCCACCCGCGCGGCGCGCTTTTGCAACTTTACCGCCCGCGTCAGGGCAGGCAGGCCAAGCGCCACACCGTCCAGAACCCGCGCGGTGCGACCACCGCGTTCCGCCGCCTTGATCTTTTCCCAATCGGCGGTTTGCTGGGCCGCGGATTTTTCGCGGCTTTCGTCCCCGAACACATGCGGATGGCGGGCCAGCATCTTGTCGGAAATGGCACGCACCACATCCTGAAAGCCGAACATGCCCTTGTCCCGCGCCATCTGCGCATGAAACACCACTTGCAAGAGCAGGTCGCCCAACTCTCCGGGCAGTTCGTCCCAAGCCTGCCGTGCGATGACATCGGCCACCTCATGTGCCTCTTCGATGGTATAGGGAACGATGCTCGCGAAATCCTGTTCAATGTCCCAAGGGCAGCCCGTGGCCGGATCGCGCAGGCGGCGCATGATCTCCAAGAGGCGGTCAATCCCGGCGTCGCTGTCGCGGACCAACATGTCGCTTGCCGTCAGGTCAGGGTCGGGATGGGTCATTGCGGCCACCTGTCTTTTCCGATTTGATCAAAGGCCAGAACGCCAGCCAAACACCCGGAGTCGCCCATGCCTGTCCTGAACCGTATCGCTGCTTATGCAGAGGAAATGAAGGGCTGGCGTCGCCATCTGCATGCAAACCCGGAACTGGGGTTTGACTGCCCGCAGACGGCGGCCTTTATCGCGGCGCGGCTGCGCGAGTTTGGGGTGGATGAAATCCACGAAGGCATCGCCAAGACGGGCCTTGTGGCCATCATCAACGGTACGGGGCAGGGCCCCACTATTGGCCTGCGTGCCGATATGGACGCGCTGCCGATCCTTGAGGCGACAGGGGCCGATCACGCCTCGACCATCCCCGGCAAGATGCACGCCTGCGGTCACGACGGCCATGTCACCATGCTGCTCGGTGCCGCGAAATACCTGACTGAGACGCGGCGCTTTGCGGGCCGCGTGGCGCTGATCTTCCAACCGGCGGAAGAGGATGGCGGCGGCGGGCAGGTCATGGTGCAGGAAGGTGTGATGGACCGGTTCGGCATCAGCCAGGTTTACGGCATCCACAACGCGCCCAACGTCGAGTTTGGTCATTTCCACACCACGCCGGGGGCCTTGATGGCCTCGGTCGATACGGCCTTTGTCACCGTCACCGGCAAGGGCGGGCATGGGGCCACACCGCATGATTGTGTCGATCCGCTGATCGCCATCGTCGGCATGGTGCAGGCCATCCAGACCATCATCCCGCGCAACGTCTATGCGTTGGATGAGGCGGTGATCTCCGTCACGCAAATCCACGGCGGCACGGCATCGAACATCATCCCCGAAACCGCGATGTTTTGCGCCACCATCCGCAGTTTTTCCCCCGATGTCCGCGCGCTGCTGAAAAAGCGCTTCCATGAGATCGTCGAAGGCCATGCCTCGGCCTATGGCGTGACGGCGGCGATTGATTACGACTGGGGCTATCCTCCCACCATCAACACCGCGCCCGAGGCCGCCTTCGCCGCCGAAACCGCGCGTGAGGTGGTGGGGTCCGATGCCGTGAACGACCACGCCAACAAAGAGATGGGGTCCGAGGATTTCTCTTATATGCTGGAGGCGCGGCCCGGTGCATACCTGTTCCTTGGCATCGGGCCGGGGGCGGGCTTGCACCATCCGGCCTATGATTTCAACGATGAAGCCGCCCCTGTGGGCGCAAGTTTCTTTGCCCGTCTGGTAGAGCGGGCCCAACCTGTGGGGTAATCTGTGATGCGTTTGGCTTTGGCGATCTGTGCCTTGGGGATGAGCGGTTCTGCCGCGCTGGCCGCTGATTACATCGGGTTCCAATCCCCGACCGGCAACATCCATTGCGTGATCTTTTCGGGGTATGAGGCGGACAGCGACGGTGCACGCTGCGACATCGGGGAATTCACCCCGTCGTCCGTCCCCGCGCCCGAGGATTGCGAGTTTGACTGGGGCAATGCCTTCTGGATTGCCAGCAACGGGCGGCGCGGGGGACTTGCCTGCATCAGTGACTCGGTGACCGATCCGGGCAATCCTGTGCTGGATTATGGCCAGTCGGTCAGCGCGGGCGGGGTCACCTGCATTTCGGCAAAGAATGGCATGACCTGTCAGAACGCTGCGGGTCATGGCTTCACGCTGTCGCGGGGCAAGCAACGGGTTTTTTGACCGCCCTATCGCCCTTTGGCGGTGCGGCTTGAAAGGGCAAAACGATGGGAAACGGAGGGCGCGCCATGCTTTGGGCAGTGGTTGTTCTGGGGCTATTGATCCTTGGTGCCGGGGCTTATGTTCGGCTTGCGCCGTCCGATCCGACAATCTGGCATATCGCGCCGGGGACTGAGGCTGCCGCAGATTGCGCCGTGCTGCGCGCGTCAGATTCGGCGCGGTTGGCTTGCGTCGTGGCTGAAACCCCCGCAGCCGTGCTGGCGCGGCTGGACGCGGTGGCGATGGCCACCCCCCGCACCTTGCGCCTTGCCGGTAGCGCCGAAGAGGGGCGGATCACTTGGATCACCCGCACGCGCCTGTGGGGCTTTCCCGATTACACCACCGCCGAGGCGCGGGCCGAGGGCACCGGCACCCGGCTGGATTTCTATGCCCGCCAGCGCATCGGCAGCAAGGATTGGGGCGTCAACGCCGCGCGGCTGACGGATTGGAAGGCGGCGCTGGGGCTTTGATCCTGTTGCGCGGCGCTTCTGCCAACCGCCGGGAGGGTTTTGCACCCTCCCGGACCCTCCCGCAGGATATTTGAGCAGAGAAGACCGGGGCGCGATATCGCCTGTGGGCTGATCACACCCGCGTCATGTGGGGCCGATCCCCTGCGGCGCGGCGGCGCAGCCTATGGCGGGAGACGGGGATTGCGCCTAATGTCGGACATAGACGATGTGGGAGGTGCGGCGTGATCGTAGAGCTTAGCCATTTCTGCCTGATTTT
>NKIT01000245.1 GCA_002256185.1 Rhodobacteraceae bacterium PARR1
GGGGGCGCGGCGGGGGGGTCGTGGTGGGGGCTCGCGAATGGGCGGTTTTGCGGTGGTTTCGGGCTTGCCTCGGCGTGCTTTGGCCTGAATTATACGCGTGTATAATTGAAGGCTGCCATGATCCCTGCCGCCCTGTCAGACCGACGCCCCTATCTCCGCGACAGCGAGGATGCGCGGCGTGCGGCGCTGGTTGCGGCTGTGTTGGACCTTGTGGCCGAAGGTGGGGTCGATGCCGCGACGCTGCGCGCGGTGGCGGCACGGGCCGGGGTGACGCCGGGGCTGATCCGGCATTATTTCGGCGACAAGGATGGGCTGATGCGCGCAGCCTATGGCCGGATGATGGCTGCGATGGTTGACCCTTGTCTTGCGGCAGCGGATGCGGCGGGGGTGGACCCCGTGGCGCGGCTGGCGGCCTTTCTGGCGGCGGCGCTGGACCCGGCGGCGCTGGACGGGCGGACGGTGACGTTGTGGGCGGCCTATATTCACCGCACGCGGCATGATCCCGCATTACGCGCGGCGCATGAGGCGGGGTATCTGGCGTTCCGTGATGCGCTGGAGGCGTTGATCGCCGCCCTGCCCGCTTGTCACTTGCCACCGCGCGTGGCGGCGATTGCGCTGAATGCCCTGCTGGACGGGTTGTGGCTGGAGGGCGGTTTGCTGCCGCAGGGGTTTGTCCCCGGTGAGGTGCAGCGCATCGCCCTGACGGCTGCGGCGCGTTTGCTGGACCTGCCTGAATTGACTGAATTGTCTGAAACCGAAGGACCGTAGCCATGAGATATGCCCCCGTCACCGACCGTCTGGCCGGGCTTGGCGGCGCGAAATGGGACATCCATTTCCGCGCGCGCAAGCTGAAATCCCAAGGGCGGCGGGTCATTGAACTGACCATCGGCGAGCCGGATGTTGCGACACCCGATACGCTGATTGCTGCTGCGGCGGCGTCGATGCAAGCCGGGCGCACCGGGTATAGCAATGGGCGGGGGGAGCCTAAGACCTTGGACGCCTTGGCGGCACGCTATACGGCGCGGCGGGGGCGGACGTTCGGGGCGGATCAGGTGATCTGCCTGCCCGGCACCCAGACCACGCTTTATGCGGTGCTGAACACATTGGTGACGGCAGGGGATGCCGTGCTGGTGGGCGATCCGATGTATGCCACCTATGAAGGCTTGATCCGCTCTACCGGGGCAGAGATGATCCCTGTCCCGCTGCGGGCGGAGCATGGCTTTCGCATGCAGGCGGCGGATGTCGCGGCGCGGATCACGCCTGCAACGCGGGTGTTGTTCCTGAACTCGCCACACAATCCGACGGGGGCGGTGTTGTCGACGGATGACCTGCGGGCGCTCTGTGCCGTGGCGGCGACGCATGATCTGTGGGTGCTGTGTGATGAGGTATATGAGGATATGTGCTTTCCGGGGGTGAAGTTTGCCTCTCCCTTGGACCTGCCGGAGTATGCAGAGCGGGTGGTGGTGGCCTCATCCCTGTCGAAATCGCATGCAGCACCGGGGTTTCGGTCGGGTTGGTGCGTCGGACCGGCGGAGTTCATGGACCGGTTGTTGCCCTTGTCCGAGACGATGCTGTTCGGCAGCCAGCCCTTTATCGCGGATATGACGGCGCTGGCGGTGTCAGAGGGATCGCCGGTCGCGGCAGAGATGATGGCGCGGTTCCAGCGGCGGGCAGCCATCCTGTTTGCCGGGCTGGAGGGTATCGCGGGGCTGCATGTGCATGTGCCACAGGCGGGGATGTTCTGCGTGGTCGATGTGCGTGCGACGGGGCTGAGTGGGGAGGCCTTTGCCTTGGGTCTGTTGGAGGCGCAGGGCGTGGCGGTGATGCCGGGGGAAAGTTTCGGCGACGGTTTGGCCGGGTGGCTGCGGATCAGCCTGACCCAGCCGGATGAGCTTATCATCGAGGCGGCGGAGCGGATCGGGCGGCATGCGCTTGGGCTGAAGGGGGTGGCGGCATGAGGACGGTTGGCGAAGCGCTGGTCGACGGACTGGCCGCGCGCGGGGTGGAGGTCGTCTTTGGCATCCCCGGCGTGCACACGGTGGAGCTTTATCGCGGGCTGGCGGGTGGGAAGGTGCGGCACGTGACGCCGCGCCATGAACAGGGCGCGGGCTTCATGGCCGATGGCTATGCGCGGGTGTCGGGCAAGCCGGGGGTGGCCTTTGTCATCACTGGGCCGGG
>NKIT01000028.1:0-28283 GCA_002256185.1 Rhodobacteraceae bacterium PARR1
CTGCGTCAGCTTCCCCCCCGCCTCAGCCCAGAACGCCCGCACGGCCAGACGGGCGCCGTCGCGGGCGGCCTTGACGTCGATCCGGCCGAGCAGGCGCGCGCCTTCCAGCACGGGAAAGACGTAATAGCCGTATTGGCGCTTGGCCTCGGGCACAAACACCTCGATCCGGTAGAAGAAGCCAAACAACCGCTCTGCCCGGTTGCGGTCGCGCAAGGCGGGGTCGAAGGGCGACAGGATGCGGATGCGTGGTCCGGGTTCGGGCACAGGCCCGGTCAGGATGTCCGGGCGGGCCAAGGCAGGGCGCAACGACCCATCGGCGCATTCCACCCGCACCTGAACCGCCGCGCCCGAAGCCACCGCACGCGCCGCCCAATCGCGGGCCTGATCGGCGGGGACAGCGTTCCAGAACGCCTGCACCTCTGACACGTTCCCAAAGCCCAACCGGTCCAGCGCCATATCGCAGGCCAAGTCTGCCGCCTGCGGCGCGGTCAATTCCGGCAGGCGATGCGCCGGAGGGATCACCCGTTCCGTCAGATCATAGAGCTTGCGGAAATTGTCGCGCCCCGTGATCGCCAACGCACCCGTGCGCCACAGCCATTCCAGCGCGGTCTTCGAGGGGTGCCAATCCCACCAACCGCCCTTGCCGCGCGCTTCACCCTCACCCACCTCGGCGCTGGAGACCGGGCCATGGTCGCGGATGCGGGTCAGGATATCCGCCATCACCTCACGGTAGCCGGGGCGGAACCATTTGTGCCAATTCGCCTCCATCCGCTGGGCATCACGGTCAAAGCGGTGTTTCCAGATCGGAAACAACCCCACCGGCAGGATCGAGGCGTCATGCGTCCAATGCTCAAACAGCATCCGATCCCGTTCCAGCAAAGGCACCAGCGCGGCGGGCCGGTAGGACTGCCGCCGCGCCCAGAGGATCATGTGATGCGCGCGTTCCACCGTGCGGATGCTGTCCACCTGCACAAAGCCCAAACGATCAACCACCCCGGCCAAAGCCGCCCCCGTGGCGGGTCCAGCAGGCGGATCAACCAGCAAATGCCGCGCCAGAAAATGGCGGCGGGCGGCGGGATTGCTCAGGATCGGCGCGGTCATGCCACAGGCATAGCAACCCTGCGGCTTACTCCGCCACCTTTTTCACGAACTGCGATTTCAGGCCGATCTGGCCCACGCCCGGCAGTTTGCAATCAATGTCGTGATCGCCATCGACCAGACGGATGCCGCGCACCTTGGTGCCGACCTTGATGACGGTGGAAGACCCCTTCAGCTTCAGGTCCTTGATCACCGTCACCGTATCGCCATCGGCCAAGAGGTTGCCCACGGCATCGCGCACGCCGCCTTCGGCACTGGCAACCGGGGACCATTCATGGCCGCATTCCGGGCAGGTCAGCAGGGCATCGGCCTGATAGACAAAGGCGGACGAACATTCGGGGCACGGGGGCAAGGTATCGCTCATGCCCGCGCCATAGCGCGGACGGGCGGAAAACACCACAGGGGGCAAAAGCGCGGGCAGACCTAGAGGTTCAGCGACCATTGCGAGGCGGTGTCTTTTTCGACGGCGGCTTTCTTGAAGGTGTCGTCGCGGCGGGCGGGCAGTTTCACGGCGCGGTCGCGCAGCTTCAACGCCTCGTCAATCGTGACGATCTGGATGCGCGGCACGGGGGGAAAGCCGTCCATGATGTATTGGCCCGCACCGGCGGCTTCGGTGATCATCGGCTTTGTCGGCTCGTTCAGGGTCAGGAACACGCCGACAGCGGCCTTTTCGCGTTCGATCACGCCGCGCAGGTCGCGGATCATCTGGACGCTGATATTCTCGCCCGCCTTGACGGACACGATGGCGCGGCCCTCATGCTTGGGTCCGAACCACATATTGCCGTCGATCCCCTTGTCCGCGCCCTTTTTCGACAGGTTGCCGGGTTGGGCGGCGATCAGGGACAGCGCCCATTTTTCAAACTCGAAATAGTAATTCTTGTCAGTCTTGCCCCGGTTGGCCATGTCCTTGGCCCCGGCAAGGTCTTGCGGCACGCCGTGGGTCAGGAAGAACACATCGGGAAACGCATCGCGCAGGCGCTTTTCAATCAGACCGATGGCAAGGTGAGTGATATCGATACCGATCCAATTGCGCCCGAGTTTCTGGGCCGCATGCACAGTGGTGCCGCAACCGCAGAAGGGGTCGAGGACAAAACAGCGCCCCTCTCCTAGGAGTCTCTCGCTTTACTCTCCGTCGCTCTCAACGCTTCCAGCGCTGCTATCTTTTTGCTGTGCAGCCCAGAATGACATTCACTGCAAACAGCGACTAATTCAAACAGAAATTCAGAGAAGATATGATCGTAGGTGTGATGGTGGACATGGTCAGCACGACGTTCAAGACAGGCTTGGCATGTGCCGCCATCCCGTTGCATTACCAGTTTGCTTCGTTTCTTCCATTCTTGGCTCTTGAGGTAGTCTTCATAGAGCCAGTAACCTTTAAACTCGGTGTTGTTGGTGCGATCCACAAGTTCCGTTTCAATTGCACTTTGTATTTCCGTACAAGCCGCCTCCCATCTTGCGCGAAGTTCGTTATCCCATAAAGGAACGGCCTGATCCTTGTTGCGCGATTGGGGTTGAGACGTAGAGCCTCCACATTTCAAACATTGCCGCTTCCTCTGCCAACCGCCGTTTGATGTCTGATAGTCTCTTAGCTCGTCATGTTCATGTCTACATTTGTAGGCTGACGCTTCATGGTAACTTTGAATTTCTTCCACGGTTGCAATTACCCATATCGCACCGTTGTCGCTTCCTCGCAAATGTCGCCAATCACGTCCTGTCACTAACTCGCCCCCCAAACACCGCATCCAGAATGATCTTGAGGTAGTGGCTCGCGGTCGGGTCGCAGTGCAGGTACAGGCTGCCAGTGGGGGCCAGCACGCGGTGCAACTCTACCAGCCGCACGGCCATCATGGTCAGATAGGCCATCATGTCATTGTCGCCCAAGGCCGACCGCATCGCCCGCAGCATGGTGCTGACATTGGCGTTCCGGCCCCGCATCACATCGCCATACGCCTCTTCCGCGCTGTCGTTCCAATGCCAGGTGTCGTCAAACGCCTCAATCTGCGCGTGGCTTTGGTTGCCGTCGGGGGCTTTGAACAGGATGTTGTAACCCGCGTTGGAATTGAACGGCGGGTCCAGATAGACCAGATCGACCGACTCATCCTTGATGCTTTCGCGCAGCACCTTCAGGTTATCGCCATAATACAGATGGTTCACGGTCAACCCCGACAGACACAACACGGCACATCCTGATTGCATCAGGTTAACCACAGGTTGCCAAGCCTCAAAAACGTGACAGCCTGTCGCCCCCCGCTGCGCGCGCCTCCCGTCCTGCCCCGCCCCCGACCGACAGGAACGGTTTTCTCTATCCGGCGGAATCTTTGGAACCAGAATCACGACAACCATGATAGATATTAGGGTGTAAAGGAGAGCGCGATGCCAAAGACCCTGATTCTGCCCGGACTGGACGGCTCGCCCGTGCGGGTGCTGTGGGGGATGTTGGCCGCGCTGTCCGTGTCAGACCTTTCTGCCAAGAGGGCCACCGCATGACCACCATTCGCAGCGCGCGCCGCACCAGCTATCCGGCGCTCATGTTGTTCCTGATCGCCTATATCGGCGCTTTGGCCATCGTCTTTGGCCCCGCCGACTGGCTGCGCGCCACCCCCGTCGTTCAACAAGGAGAGTGAGATGTTCTGCGCCCATGATCCCGGATTGGCCCTGTTTCTGGCCGAAAATGGCGACGACCTGCCCAAGCCGGGCCTCTTGGAATGGGGAGCCTTCGGCGGCACGCTTTGCATGGCGATGCTGGCGCTGTTGATCCCGTCCTAAGGGTCACAGGGATCGACAACGGCCCGGACCCTGTGGTTCTGGGCCTTTTTGTTGCCATGTGCCGCAGGGATTACCCCGCGCCGCGCAGACCGACACCGGGGCCAGCCACACTTTGCCAGGCCAAGGAGACCTCGGCATCCACGATCAAGGCACGGCGGGCGTGCAGGACGGCAAAGTACAAATCCGCCGCCTCAGCCGTCAGGATGTCGCGCAGCACGGGCTGCACGGCCAGCCGATCCGACCAGCCGCGCAAGCGGGCAAAGCGCTGCAACAGATGCGTGCCCGCCTGTTCGCCCAAGATCCGCAACCGCCACAGTAGCGGGGCCAGCACCACATCGACATTGGCCACCAGCCCGCCCGGCACATGGTCCCCAGCGGCAAGGCGGGCCTCAAGTCGGCCAAGCTGCGCCTCAAGATTGCCCAAAGACAGGTCGAGGTCTTGCGCCTGCCGATCCCGCGCCGCCCGAGACAGGCGGGTCTGTGCCTCGGCAGCGATGGCCATCAGGTTGCGGTGGATGGCCCGCTGCGCAGGGTCACGCGGATGCAAGGGGGCGGCGGGGAACAGGTCTTCGACCAGTTCGACCATCGCCAGACCATCGGTCACCTGCACCTCTGCCCGCCCGCTGTGCAGGGTCAGGATCGTGGGTTCAATGGTGGTCGATTGCGGCTCGCCCCCGCTGGTGATGCGGCGGGTGACACGATGTCCGCGCAACGCGGCGGCAATCAGCACACGCTGCGCGATGGGACAGAGCGCCCAGCTTTCCAGATGCAGGCGCGTTTCCTGTGACCCGTGATCTGCCATGCCCGCCCCCTTGCCCGATTTCGGCAATCCTAGCGCAATGCGGCGGGTGGGTGTTTCCAAAGCCAAGCCACATTGCAGCGGGGGCCATTCGCGCGGCGGGGACAGAGAAGAATATTCTCCCCCGCCCCCTCAGCGCCGCTTGGCCTTGACCCAGACCTTGTTGCCGCGCGGGCCGGTCTGTACGGGCGTGTTGTCGCGGTTTTCTTCCAGCAGTTTGCGCCAGCGGGCCACGCGCACCGCATCCAGCCGCCCATCCGCCACCGCCGCCTGCACGGCACAGCCCGGCTCATGCGCATGGGTGCAATCGCGAAAGCGACACTCGGGGGCAAGGTCGATGATCTCGGCGTAAAGCACATCCAGACCCACCGACAGATCGCTGACATGCAGCGTCCGCATCCCCGGCGTATCAATGGCGCAGCCCCCGCCCGGAATACGATGCAAGGACCGTGAGGTGGTCGTATGCCGCCCCTTGGCGTCCGCCTCGCGGATGCCGCCGGTCAGTTGCGCATCATCCC
This sequence comes from Rhodobacteraceae bacterium PARR1, assembly GCA_002256185.1. GTDB lineage: Bacteria > Pseudomonadota > Alphaproteobacteria > Rhodobacterales > Rhodobacteraceae > Paragemmobacter. The sequence goes on from NKIT01000028.1 coordinate 5,182, forward strand.
CCGTCTTGCCGGTCAGCGTGTTCAGCAGCGACGATTTCCCCACACCCGACGATCCGACAAGGGCCACCGTCTGCCCTGCCCCGCACCACGGGGCCAGCACTTGGGCGGCGCTGCCGTCGGTGGCATCCACTGCCACGGTCTGCAACCCGCGCTGCAAGGGGGCCACGGCGTCAAGGTAAGGCTGCACGCTGTCCACCTGATCGGCCTTGGTCAGCACGATCAGCGGATCAGCCCCGGCCTCATTGGCGATGGCGAGGTAGCGTTCCAGCCGCGCGACGTTGAAATCATCGTTGCAGGATGTGACGATGAACAGCGTGTCCAGATTGGCGGCGATCAGTTGCATGTCGCGCCCGCCCTCAATCCGGCGCTGCACCAGCGTGCTGCGGTCCAGACGGCGCACCAGCGTGCGGGTGGCGGCATCAACCAGAACCCAATCGCCCACCGCATAGGTCGCGGTATGGGTCCGGATCGGCAGGATCAGGCGCATCGGACCGTCCAGCCCTTCGGCGCTCATCCGGTCGCGGTGGACGGTGGCGATGCGCATCGGGGTCAGCGCGGACTCCTCCTGCGCGATCTGGGCGGCGAAATGGTCCCGCCACCCAAGGGAGGTGAGGTCGGGGCGGTCGGGCTGATCGGGTTCTGTGCTCACGCCCTATTCCATGCGCGCGCTGGGGCGCGGATGCAAGCCTTTCGCGGCAGGACAAGGGGGCGGACGCCCGCCCCCCATCCCTTACCGGCCAGACGGGCGGCGGTCAGCAAGATCGCCCGTCGTGTCATCGTCGCGCTCGGCTTCTTCTTCGGTCATCGGTCCGGGTTCTGCCATCGGTGCTTCGACGACATAAGACCGCACCCGCGTTCTGCCATGGCCGGTGTCGCGCTTGCCCACGGGCGGGCGGTTTTCGGCCCCGGACGAAGCGGCGCTATCCCAGTCTGCCGCCGCCACGCCGCCCGGCAGGTCCATGGCGGGGGTCCGCTCTCCGCCATGGCCCCCGGTCCAGCCTTCGGCACGCCAGCTTTCGGCGCGTTGGTCGATGTCCACGGCCCCGGCATCTTCAAGCACATCCATCGCGCGGTCGTAGTCGTCCGGTGACAGATCAGCGACGGTCACCAGATAGCCCCCCCGCGCCAAACCTTCGGCAAAGGTGCTGCGGTCATCATCCGGAAAGAAGAAATCCGAAAGGGCGTCGAAGAAACCGCGCGGTTCGCCCGCATTGGTGCCGATTCCGCCATCGGCGTCAGGGAAATTGGCGCTGTCAGCCTCACCCGCCGTGACCGCGACCCGGCCTGAAAGGCCCAAGCCGCGCAGCCGGTCGGCGGCGGTGTCCGCCTCAAGGCGGCTGTCGAAAAACCCGGTGATGGTGGTGCTGGCTTTGCTGTGGGAAAAACCCGTGCCGTGCAGGTCATCAATCATCGTCAGTCTCCTTCTGGGCGTGCATCCCGCGCGGTCCACGCCCGAGGATGGGACGGGTGCGGCGCAGGGGCATCTTGGTGTCGGGGGGCGGGAACATGCGACGGACAGCAAGGTTCCGACGCTGTGACCGGGGATTGCGCGGGATCAAGACGGCGCAAGAAACAGCAAAAAGACCCGCGCCTTGCGGCACGGGTCTTTCTGTCGGGCGGATCGGTAAGATCAGGCGGCGGCGCGGCGGCCTGACAAAACCCGCGCCATCGTTTCGCCCATCGAAGACGGATTCGGTGCGATGGTGATCCCGGCGGCGGACAGGATTTCCACCTTTTCCTGCGCGCTTTCGCCAAAGGCGCTGATGATCGCGCCCGCATGGCCCATCTTGCGGCCTTTGGGGGCCGACAGACCCGCGATATAGGCCACCACCGGTTTGGTCATGGCATTGCGGGCGTAAAGGGCGGCCTCTGCCTCTTGCGGGCCACCGATTTCGCCGATCATCATCACGGCATCGGTTTCCGGGTCCGCCTCGAACAACTCCAGAATATCGCGGAAGGACGATCCGTTGATCGGATCGCCGCCAATCCCGACCGAGGTGGACACCCCGATCCCCAGCGCCTTCATTTGCGACGCCGCCTCATAGCCCAGCGTGCCGGAGCGCCCCACGATGCCCACACGCCCCGGCATATAGATATGCGGTGGCATGATCCCCATGAAGCCCTTGCCGGGGCTGATGATCCCCGCGCAATTCGGCCCCACAAGGCGCATCTTGCGGTCTGCGGGATAGCGGCGCAGGAAGCGTTTGACCTTCATCATGTCCTGCGACGGGATGCCGTCAGTGACACAGACGGCGGTCTTGATCCCGGCATCGGCGGCTTCCATGATGGCATCGGCGGCAAAGGGCGGCGGCACGAACACGAGCGAGGCTTCGGCCCCCGTCGCCTCAACCGCCTCACGCACGGTGTTGAACAGCGGGCGGCCCAGAAGCGTGGAGCCACCCTTGCCCGGCGTCACGCCGCCCACGACATTGGTGCCATGCTTGATCATGTCTTCGGCATGGAACTGGCCGATGCGGCCCGACATGCCCTGCACGATGACGCGGGTCTTTTCGGTGATCAGGATTGCCATGGTGTCCCCCTTAGGCGGCAAGCGGCTGACGGATGGCGACGGCCTTTTCGGCGGCATCGGCCAGCGTGTCGGCGCTGATGATCGGCAGGCCGGACGCGGCAAGGATGCGGCGGCCTTCTTCGACATTGGTCCCGGCCAGACGCACGATCACGGGCAGGGTCATCCCCACCTCGCGGTAGGCCTGCACCACACCTTCGGCCACCCAGTCACAGCGGTTGATGCCCGCGAAGATGTTCACAAGGATCACGCTGACCTTCTGGTCCGCCAGCACGGTCTGGAACGCCCGCACCACCCGCTCGGGGCTTGCGCCACCGCCGATATCAAGAAAGTTCGCAGGCTCCCCCCCGGCCAGCTTGATCATGTCCATCGTCGCCATCGCAAGGCCAGCGCCGTTGATGATGCAGCCGATGTCGCCATCAAGACCCACATAGGCCAGACCCAGATCGCCCGCCCGGCTTTCGCGCGGGTCTTCTTGGGACCGGTCGCGCAGTTCGGCGATTTCCGGGCGGCGGAACAGGGCGTTGGTGTCAAAGGACATCTTGGCATCCAGCGCCACCAGATCGCCTGCGCCGGTCACGACCAACGGGTTGATCTCGACCATCATGGCATCCAGATCGCGGTAAGCGCGATAGCAGGCGCGCAGGATCGTCACCATTTGCGCAATCTGCCCACCCGACAGGCCAAGCTGGAACGCCAGTTCCCGCGCCTGATATTCCGAAAGGCCCACCGCCGGATCAACGGTCATGCGCCGCAGCGAGTCGGGATCGGATTCCGCCAGATCCTCGATCTCCATCCCGCCATGGGCAGAGGCGACGATCATGATGCGTTCGGATTTGCGATCCAGCACAAGGCCCAGATAAAGCTCCCGCGCGATGTCAGACGCGCCTTCGACCCACAGGCGATAAACGCCCTTGCCATTGGCATCGGTCTGCTTGGTGACCAGTTGCTTGCCGAACAGGGTGGCGGCAAAGGACTGCACCTCTGCCTCTGACCGGCACAGCTTCACGCCGCCCGCAGCACCCCGCCCACCGGAATGGACCTGCGCCTTGACGACCCAAGCATTGCCGCCCAGTTCGCGGGCACGATACCCCGCCTGTTCCGGGCTATAGGCCAATCCGCCGCGCGGCACCGGCACGCCAAAGCGGGCGAGGATTTCCTTGGCCTGATATTCATGGATGTCCATGTCATTCCCCCCTTACTTGCCGGCGATGGCGTCGGCGATCACCAACACGTTGCGGGCCATTTTCTCGGACGCGGCGTCGATCATCTTGCCGTCAAGGCTGGCAGCGCCCTTGCCCTGCGACTCTGCGATCTTGAGTTCTTCGATGATGCGGCGGGCCTTGGTCACTTCGGCGTCGGTCGGGCTGAACACCTCATTGGCCATGCTGACCTGCGACGGGTGGATGGCCCACTTGCCCTCGCACCCCAAGGCAGCGGCACGGCGCGCGCCTTCCTTGTAGCCTTCGGGGTCCGAGAAATCGCCGAACGGGCCGTCGATGGGGCGCAGACCATAGGCGCGGCAGGCGGTGACCATGCGGGAAATCGCGGCGTGCCATTGGTCGCCGGGGTAATGCGGGTTCAACCCACCGATATTGGTGGTCCGAGCGCGCATGGATGCCGAGAAGTCGGCGACGCCAAAATGCAGTGCCTCAAGCCGTCCGCCAAAGCGGGCGATGTCTTCGACATTCGCCATACCCAGCGCGGTTTCGATCAAAGCCTCAAGCCCCACGCGGGTGGTGTAGCCCTTGCCCTGTTCGATCTGGTTGACCATCGCTTCGACCATGTAAAGGTCGTCGCGCACGCCCACTTTGGGCACCAGGATCGTGTGAACGCGGTCGCCCGCCTGTTCCATCACATCCACCACATCGCGGTACATGTAATGCGTGTCCAACCCATTGATGCGGACCGACACGGTCTTGCCCTTGGCCGCCCAATCAATGTCGTTCAGTGCCTGAATGCAGTTCTTGCGCGCCTGTTCCTTTTCCGGGGGCGCAACCGCATCTTCCAGATCAAGGAACACGAAATCCGCCGGGCCATTCGCGGCCTTGTCGATCATCGACGGGTTAGAGGCAGGCACAGCCAGTTCGGACCGCTGCAGGCGTGCGCGCCGCAGCGGGTGAAGCGTATGGGACATCGAGTATTTCCTTATTCGGCGGCGTGCAGGCGCTGGACGGCGCGGGCGACGGGTTCGGCGTAAACGGTTTGTGCGGCGGCAACGCCCGAGCCAAAGCGCACTTGCACCCCGGCTGCGGCCATCGCCAGTTCGGCGATAGAGAGCGCAGTCATGCACATGCCCTCATTCAGGTCGCCAAGATGGCCGATGCGGAACACCTTGCCCGCCAGCGGCCCAAGGCCTGACCCCAGCGAGCAGCTGTAGCGGTCATAGGCGATCTTGATGACCTCGCGCGCATCGACGCCCTGCGGCGTGCGGATGGCGGTCACGGTGTCAGAATAAAGCGACGGATGTTCCGCCCCCATATCCAGACCCCAGGCCTGCACAGCGGCGCGCACGCCCTTGGCCAGACGGTGATGGCGGGCAAAGACGTTTTCAAAGCCTTCGTCCATCATCCGGTCCAAGGCGCGGCGCAGGCCATGCAGCAGGCCGATTGGCGGGGTATAGGGGAAATAGCCGGTCTCATTCATCCGCAGCATATCGGCGAAGTCATGATAGGCGCGCGGCATCCGGTTCGATACCGATGCCGCAATCGCCTTGGGGCTGACACCAAGGATGCCCAGACCGGGCGGCAGCATCAGACCCTTCTGGCTGCCGGTAACGGCCAGATCAACGCCCCATTCGTCCATGCGAAAATCAATCGACCCGATCGACGACACGCCATCCACGAACAACAGCGCATCGTGGAAGCAATCATCCATCGCCCGCCGCACCAAAGCGACGTCCGAGGTGACGCCGGTCGCAGTTTCGTTATGGGTGACGAACACCGCCTTGATCTCACCATGGCGGTCATTGCCAAGGATACGCGCGAATTCATTGATCGGCGTGCCCGCCCCCCATGCAAGGTCAACGACCTGCACATCCAGACCCAGACGCTTGGCCATTTCGATCCACAGATGGCTGAACTGGCCATGCCGCGCCATCAGCACACGGTCGCCGGGGTTCAGCGTGTTGGTGATCGCGGCTTCCCACGCGGCGGTGCCCGATCCCGGAAAGATCATGACCTTCCCGGCCTCGGTCTTGAAAAGCGTCTTCAGGTCACGAAACAGGCCCAGACCCAGATCGCCGAAATCTGGCGCGCGGTGATCCTGCATCGGCACCATCATCGCTTGGCGCACGGCTTCGGGAACATTGGTCGGGCCGGGAATGTAAAGGTGCTGGATGCCGGTTTTCATGATGTCCTCCCTCGGGGTTGGGGGACTGATGCCACTGCTTAGGAATTGTGCAAAGTGAAAGCGGGTCGCGCTGTGAATGCGAGAATTTACAAAAGCCAATTTCTGTAATATTGTAAACTTAACCAATCCAAATTTGTGTGCGATGGTATGCAGAAAACCTTCATTGGCCCCCATCTGCGCCGCCTGCGGCTGGAACGCAGCGAAACGCAGCAGCAAATGGCCCGCGCGCTTGGGATCAGCGCCTCTTACGTCAACCTGTTGGAAAACAACGAACGCTCTGTCTCGGTCGCGGTGATGCTCAGGGTGTTTGAGGTCTATGGCGTCGATTGGCGCGACATCGCGGATGATGATGGCACCAGCCAATTGGCCGATCTGCGGGCGATGATGCAGGATCCGCTCTTTGCAGATCTGCGGCCAGACCTTGCCCAGATGCGCGCGGCCTTGGTGCATTCGCCGGGGCTTGTGGGGTCGTTTCTGCGCCTGCACAGTGCCTATCAGGCGGCGACCGATCAGCTTTTGGCGCTGACAGCGGGGGAAACCCCACAAATCCTGTCAACGCCCGAAGCCGCGGTTCACAATGAATTCCGCCGCCACCGCAACCATTTCCGCGAGTTGGAAACCGCCGCCGAAGGGTTCTGGCGGGGCGCGGCAATAGAATCGGATGAGATTTACCCCGCCCTCAAGCAACGCCTGCGCGATCAGGTCGGCGTGCGGGTGCGTCTGGTCCGGGTCGAAGACCTGCCCGGCACCCTGCGCCAATATGACGAAGCCCGCGGCGAAATCCTGTTGTCCGAGGCGCTGGACCACACCAACCGCATCTTCCAACTGGTGCATATGTGCGGCCTGCTGGAACAGCGCCCCTTGCTTGATATGCTGGCGGCACGGTCGGGGATCACCGATCCGCGCGGCGTGGCGCGGCTGCGGGTTGAACTGGCCAATTACTTCGCCGCCGCCGTCCTGATGCCCTATGACGCCTATCTGGCCGAGGCGCGGGCGACGAAATATGACCTTGACCACATGGCCACCCGCTTTGGCGTCAGCTTTGAACAGGCCTGCCACCGCGCGACCACCCTGCAACGCGACGGGGCGCAGGGCGTGCCGTTCTTTTTCCTGCGCATCGACAAGGGCGGCAACGTCACCAAACGCTTCAACGCCACGGGCTTTCATCTGGCCGAACATGGTGGGGCCTGCCCACGTCTGGATGTGCATACCAGCTTCCGCACGCCGGGGCGGATCGTGCCGCAATTCGTGGAAATGCCGGATCGGTCGCAGTTCTTTGTGTTTTCCCGCACCGTGGACCGCCCCAGTTGGGCACGCCACGCACAGGACAACCGCCTTGCCGTGGCGATGGGCTGCGCCATCGAACACGCGCCCGAGATTGGCTATGCCGAGGCGTTCAGCGTCACCGGCGCCCGCATGACGCCGGTCGGGATCAACTGCCGTATCTGCCCGCGCGCAGGCTGCGAACAGCGTGCGCATCAGGCGGTGATCCTGTCGCAACCCGTCGATGAACACCGACGGGGCGCAACCCGGTTTGAGGCGTGATCAATAGGCTTCCGTCGCGCCCGTCGCAAACTCCAGCGGCAAGGTTGCGCGGATGTCAGTGGCCGAAAAGCCCAAGGACAGGGTGAAGGCCCCCGCCTCGCGCCGCCAACAGCCTGCCTCCACATCGCAGAACATGAAGGCGCGGGGCGGCAGATCAATGGTGACCGTCACCTCTGCACCAGCCTCTGCCCGGACCTTGGTGAAACCCTTCAATTCGCGCTTCGGACGCTCCACCGACGCCACATCATCGCTGACATAGACCTGCACCACCGTCGCCCCCGCCCGCGTGCCGGTATTCCGCAGGCTGACCCGCAGGCGCGCGCCTTCACCGGACTGTTCGACCGTGGCCCCGAACATCTGGAACGCGGTGTAGCCAAGCCCGTGGCCAAAGGGGAACATCGGCACATGGCCCACGCGGTCATAGTGGCGATAGCCGATGTTCAGCTTTTCTTCATACCGCACATGGCCGTTCAAGCCGGGATACACCTCAGGGTCTTGGGACCGCGTCGGGTTATCCTCCCACCGTTCGGGGAAGGTCTGGGGCAAACGTCCCCCCGGTTCAGCATCGCCCATCAGCACATCGGCGATGGCATTGCCGCATTCCTGCCCCGGATACCACGCTTGCAGGATCGCAGGCGCGTCCTTCATCCATGGCATTTCCACCGGCCCGCCGGTTTGCAGCACCACCACCGTGCGCGGATTGGCCGCCAGCACCGCCGCCACCAACTCATCCTGCCGCCCCGGCAGGCGGATGCCCTCAAGGTCTGATCCTTCGGTATCCCATTCGCCGGAGCGTCCGACAAAGACGATGGCCGTCTCAGCAGACGCCGCCACCCGCGCCGCCTCGGCAATCTCGGCGTCGCCCATCGGGCGGCCGATCCCCAGACGGAAGGCGGAAAATGTCAGGTTTTCGCCCTGCTTGGCCGCGTATTCCACGGTGATCGCATAGCTGCGGCCCGCCTCAAGCGTGACCTCACCGACCACCTCATCGCAGCCTTCCTCAAAGAAGGTGCGCCCCTTGGCCCAAGTCGTCCAGACATCGGCAACCACCTTGCCATCCACCAGCACCCGCACCGGACCCGTGGCCACAATCCCGATCCGATGCAGGCCCGAGGTTTCGGGCGTGAACGTCCCCGTCATCCGCGCCGAAAACGCGCTTGGGTCCACCTTCCCGCCACCAACCGGCGGAATCCAGAACGCCGTGCCGCCCACGACAGTCTCGCTGTGCATCACAGGCCCAGACAAATCACGGCTGGCGAAATACTCCACCGCCAGCGCCCCGGCAAAAGCAGGCTCCCACCGGTGATTGGTGCAGCCGGGGGCATAGGACAACGCATCCGCCCCCAACCGCGCCGCCAGACCATCCCACGGGCTGATCGCGTAATGCGGGTTCAGTTGCGCCGACCCGCCGCCCATGATCTGCGCCACCCGCGCATTGGGGCCGATCACGGCAACCGTCCCCTTGGGCGCGGCCAAGGGCAGCATCCCCTTGTTCTTCAAAAGCACCATGCCATCCGCCGCCGCCCGCCGGATCAACGCGCGGTGTTCGGGGCGGTTGTCGGCATGCTCCACCCGGTCCGACATATCCCGCAGCGCGCCGCAGCGATCCATCAGCCGCAGCATGTTCAGCGCCCGTTCCCGCACCGTCCCTGCCGACACGTCCCCCGCCTCAACCGCTGCAACCAGCTTGTCCCCCCGGTCGCGCGTCGGTCCCGGCATTTCCAGATCAAGCCCGGCATTCACCGTGGGCGCAGTGGTGCGCGATCCAAACCAGTCGGACATGACGATGCCGTCATAGCCCCAGTCCTCACGCAGCACCTTGGTCAAAAGCCAATGGTTTTCCGCCGCATAAGTGCCGTTCAGCTTGTTGTACGAAGACATGATCCCCCATGTCCCCGCCTTCTTCACCGCATCCTCAAACGGGCGCAGATAGATTTCCCGCAAAGAGCGCTCATCGACGTCAGAACTGATCGTCGTGCGCTCAATCTCTGACTCATTGCCTGCGTAATGCTTGATCGTGGCCGAGACGCCCTTGGATTGCAGCCCCCGGACATAGCCCACCGCCAAAGCGGCGGTCAGTTCGGGGTCTTCGGAATAGCACTCAAAATTCCGCCCATTCGTCACACTGCGGTGGATGTTCACCGTGGGGGCCAGCAGGACATGCGCGCCCTTGGACTTTACCTCATCCGCCAAGGCCTCACCGATTTCAGACAAAAGCGCCGGATCCCAAGTGCTGCCAAGCGCGATCCCCACCGGAAACGCCGCCGATTGCACCCCGCCGATCAACGACCCGCCCCCCCGCGCGCCATTGGGACCATCCGTCACCCGCAGGCTGCCGATCCCATGCGCGGGCAAAGGCGCGACCGACCAGAAATCCTGCCCCGACAGCAGGGTGACCTGCTCTTGCAGGGTCAGGCTGTCCACCAACTTGGTCAGGTCATCTTCGGTCATCGGGCGCTCCTCCGCTACCTATAACGTTTCAGTAGACTTACCGACCCACCACGCCAAAGGAAAGCCCCCGCACCTGATGACGCTTTCGTGAGCCGGAAACTTCCCGCCAGACCGCCCCGTAGATGCTGCGACGGCCCAGAAAGCCGCAACCCGGAAAGCCGCAAACCCAAACACGGAGCGACCCCATGAAACTGTCCTTTGCCGCCGCGATCCTGACCACCGTTCTGGCGCTGCCTGCGCTGGCGCAAGAGAACCCGATGGTCGGCGGTGCGCCGATGTTTGCCGAAAAGAACATCGTCGAAAACGCCGTGAATTCCGCCGATCACACCACACTGGTCGCCGCCGTGCAGGCCGCAGGATTGGTAGAAACGCTGCAATCCCCCGGCCCCTTTACCGTCTTTGCCCCCGTGAACGATGCCTTCGCCGCCCTGCCCGCTGGAACGGTGGACACGCTGCTGAAGCCGGAAAACAAGGATATGCTGGTCAAGGTGCTGACCGCCCATGTCGTCGCGGGCAAGCTGTCGGGGGCCGACATCATGCGCCGCGCCAAAGCAGCACCCGACGGGTTCTATCACATGCAAACCGTGTCGGGCGACGCGCTGTCCGCACAGGTCAAGGGCAAGAACCTCTATCTGATCGACGAAATGGGCCATGCGTCGAAGGTCACGATTGCCGACGTGAACCAGTCCAATGGCGTGATCCATGTGGTGAACGCGGTGCTGGTCCCGCGCTAAGCCTCGCGCCGGCCAAACTGGGGGTGTCGGGGCAACCCGGCACTCCATATTCTGTGACCGTTCTGTTACGCGGCTCTGTCACAGGATGATCCACCCAACACCGGAGGTGGCCTTGGACTGGGAACGCGACGTTTCACCCGAAAGCGGCTGGATCAACCCGCGCCTTGGCACCCGCTTTGACGACCGTGGGCGCTTCCTTCCCGAAGCGGGAAACACCGTGGTCTGTCAGGTCAAGCCCGGTTCCGCGACGGAACGGGCGCTCACAGACTTCCGCGCCGCGCTGTCGGCACTGCCCGAGGCCGATCTCTTTGCCTTCACTCCGCCGGAAAGTTGGCACATGACGGTGTTCGAAGGTGTGGTCGAGACCCGCCGCGATCCGCACCACTGGCCCGCTGCCCTCGACCCCGCCGCCACGATCGACAGCACGACACAGGCAATGGCCGCGCGGCTGGAGGGTTTCATCCCACCTGCGCCATTCCGCATGCGGATCACGGCGGCCACTCCCTTCGGCCTGACCCTGACCGGTGCCACAGTCGAGGATGAGGCCCACGCGCGGCTGTGGCGCGATACGCTGGCATCCGCGTTCCGCCTGCACCGGCCCGGCCATGACGCCTATCGGTTCCATATCACGTTGGCTTATGTGAAGCGCGCCCTGCCGTCGATGGCGCTGCCAATCTGGCGCACGGCGCTGCAAGACTGGACCGAACGTCTGCAAGACGCAGTGCCGATGGTGGACCTTATGCCATCCGGCTTTTGCCGCTTTGCCGATATGTGCGCGTTTCCGCCACTGCGGATGCTGGACTAAGGCGGATCAGTTCAGGCTCAGGCCCGCTTCAACCGGATCACAACATCCACGCGGGAAATCTGCATCCCGTCAGGCGCATCGGGCAGGCCGCTGATGCGCAACTGATCGGCTGGCGCGTCGGTCAGTTCGGCGCGGTCTTCCCAATAGAAATGCGGATGGTCGTCCATGCGCGTGTCAAAATAGCTGCGCGCGCCATCAACCACGACTTCCTGCATCAAACCGGCAGAGCAAAAGGCCCGCAAAGTGTTGTAGACTGTGGCCAAGCTGACTTTCTCGCCCGTCTGGCCCGAGGCCGCGTAAAGGCTTTCCGCCGTTACATGTCGATCCTGCCCGTCGCCGACCAACAGCGCCGCCAAAGCAAGCCGCTGCCGCGTCGGGCGCAAGCCGCCGCGCGCCAACCAGTCCGTGCCCCGTTGCTGTGCCGTGTCGATCATGCGTCCGTCCACTTGTTCTGCTGTCATATAAAGCCCGCGCGCAGGGCTTTTCAATCGAAACCGCGCAGTTTCACCCCCGCTGCGACCCTTGCCACCTCTTCCATGCGGATGTTAGACGGGTTTGAGATGCAGATTGACAAGGAAACCGGCGCCGATGGCCCTTTATCCGTCCAGTTTTGACAAGGAAGCCCTTCTGAAATGCGCGCGCGGGGAGTTGTTCGGCCCCGGCAATGCGCAGCTTCCCGCGCCGCCGATGCTGATGATGGACCGCATCACCGAGATTTCCGAAGATGGCGGCCTGCATGGCAAGGGCCATGTGGTGGCCGAATTCGACATCACCCCGGACCTGTGGTTCTTTGACTGCCACTTCCCCGGCAACCCGATCATGCCCGGCTGCCTTGGCCTTGACGGGCTGTGGCAGTTGACCGGCTTCAACCTCGGCTGGCGCGGCTGGCTGGGACGCGGCTATGCGCTGGGGGTGGGCGAGGTCAAACTGACCGGCATGGTCCGCCCCGACCGCAAGATGCTGACCTACAAGGTCGATTTCACCAAGGCCCTTTCCACCCGCCGCCTGACCATGGGCGTCGCCGATGGCATCGTCGAGGCCGACGGCGAGGTGATCTACATCGTCAAGGACATGAAGGTGGCGTTGTCAGAGGCGTGAGGATGAAGTCCAAAGGTAGTGTTGGTGAGTAGTAATGGCAGAAACCGTCGCCGAGCTTAAGAAGTTGTCCGACGAAGAACTGGTGCGCCGCCATGACGAAAGGGCCACTTCGACGGTCGTCGGGACGGCACATTACCTCGATGAACTGCGATCGAGAGAGAACGCGCGCCTATCCCGATCCGTCGAACGAATTACAAAGTACATTTTCTGGCTGACTTGCGTGATGGCAGTAGCGACGCTTGTTCAACTCCTCTTGGCATTTCGGCTGAATTGATCTTTCCCTAACGTCAACGCCAGCCAAAGGGGCGTGCCCGCACCGCGGGGGGGGTGCACGTATACGTGCGCCCGCCCCGTGGGGGCGGTGCGGGCGCGCCCCGATGCTTTGGGCATCGGGGCAATCCCAGTCGTTGCGCTAAGGGTGGTTGAGGATTGTCCGAGCCGTCACCGGACCCTTGCGGCCCCGCTCAAACGACCGAAGTTTTGCCCGCCCCCTCAAAATCCGCGCGTTCTGTCCGTTTCGTCCTTGGCAGATTGTGCGTGGGGTAAATCCTGCCAGTGCAACCGGGCTGGCAGAGAAAGAGGGCTAAATGGACGGCGCATTCATCGACGGGCAGTCTGTCATCGGCAGTATCATCCACCGCACGAACGGCTTTCTCTATCGCTGTCGGAATGACCGCAATTACTCGATGCTGCTGATGGAAGGCGCGGTGACCGAATTGACCGGCCATCCAGCCCAAGATTTTCTTGAGATGCCGCAACGCTCCTACTCCGGCTTGTGCCATCCGGACGATTGCGACGCCGTCTTTGCCGCCGTCGATGCGGCATTGGAACGGCAAGAGAACTGGACCATCGACTACCGCCTGCAACGGCCCGACGGCTCGTGCCGCTGGGTGCATGAGGTTGGCGGCGGTGTGTTCGACGCCTCAGGCCAGTTGGAATTCCTTGAGGGCGTTGTCCTTGACCACGAGGCCCGCAAACGCGCGGATGATGACCGCAGCATCCGCAACCGCCAGATCGAAGGACGCTGCCGCACGCTGGTCCAAGAGACCAAACCCGTTCTGCGAGTGCTGCGCGAATTGCGCATCCTTGCCATCAATGCCCGGATCGAGGCCGCCCGCGCAGGCCGCGCCGGGGCAGGCTTTGCCGTGGTCGCGGGTGAGGTTGGGCGCATCGCCGACGAAACCGCCGCCCGCGCCGCCCGCGTGGCCGAACTGACGGAAGAATTGCAAGACCTGATGCGCGCCAACGTCTGATTGGCGGCAGCCCTTCTTTCCGACAGCCCGTTCGGCCTTTGGCTTTTCCCCCCGCCCGGACATCCAATCGCGCAGGGTTTGCCACTGCCACAGGGGCAAATCGGCATCCCCCTTGCCCCTTTCCCCCCTCTCCCTTAGAGACAAACCAAGGATCATGGAGGATAGCCGCATGCGTCGCGTCGTCATCACCGGGATTGGGATCGTCTCGCCCATCGGGAACAGTGCCGCCGAAGTGGAAGCATCCCTTCGCGCGGGCAAGTCGGGCATCGTCTTTGCCCCCGAATATGCCGAACGCGGCTTTCGCAGCCAAGTCCACGGCCAGCCCAACATCGTGCTGGAAGATCACATCGACAAGCGCGACCTGCGCTTCATGGGCGATGGCGCGGCCTACAACTTCATCGCCATGGCGCAGGCGGTCAAGGATTCCGGGCTGGACCCGTCGGACGTTTCCAACGAACGCACCGGGATCATCGTCGGGTCTGGCGGGCCCTCGACCAAATCCTTCTTCAAGGCGCATAACATCGTACGCGAAAGCGGTTCGCCCAAGCGGATCGGCCCCTTCGGCGTGACCAAGGGCATGTCCTCGACCACAAGCGCCTGCCTTGCCACGCCGTTCAAGATCAAGGGCGTGAACTATTCGATCACCTCGGCCTGCTCTACCTCCGCGCATTGCATCGGCAACGGGGCGGAGCTGATCCAGTTCGGCAAGCAGGACATCGTCTTTGCCGGCGGCGGCGAGGAGTTGGACTGGACGCTGTCCTGCCTGTTCGATGCGATGGGCGCGATGTCGTCGAAATACAACGACGCGCCCGCCACCGCATCGCGCACCTATGACGCCACGCGCGATGGCTTTGTCATCGCAGGCGGCGGCGGTGTGGTCGTGCTGGAAGAGTTGAACCACGCCCTCGCACGCGGCGCGAAAATCTACGCCGAAGTCACCGGCTACGGCGCGACCTCGGACGGCTACGACATGGTGGCCCCGTCAGGCGAAGGCGGCGAACGCTCCATGCGCGTGGCCTTGTCCACCCTGCCGCAAGGCCGCAAGATCGACTACATCAACAGCCACGGCACCAGCACGCCAGTAGGTGACGTGACCGAGATGGAGGGCATCCGCCGCGTCTTTGGCCGGGGCACCACGCCCCCCGTCGCCTCCACCAAGTCCTTGACCGGCCACAGCCTTGGTGCCACCGGCGTGCATGAGGCGATCTATTCCCTGCTGATGATGCAGGGCAATTTCATCGCGGCCTCTGCCAACGTCACCACGCTCGATCCGGCGCTTGACCCGTCGGAAATCGTGACGACGCTGCGCGAGAACGTTGAACTCGACTCGGTCCTGTCCAACAGCTTTGGCTTCGGCGGCACCAACGCGACCTTGGTCATGAGCAAATACTTGGGGTGATGACCAAGCATCTGGGGTAACGAGTTTCTATCTGGGTTAACCAATAAAGGCGCGCAGGGGGCAGGCATGGCGGAACTGATGAAGGGCAAGCGCGGGCTTGTCATGGGCGTGGCGAATGACCGCTCCATCGCGTGGGGCATCGCCAAGGCACTGGCTGCCGAAGGTGCGGAACTGGCGTTTTCCTATCAGGGTGAGGCGTTCGGCAAGCGCGTTCTGCCGCTGGCGCAATCGCTGGGATCGGATTTCATCGTCGATGTCGATGTGATGAACGACGACAGCCTTGATGCCTGCTTTGGGTCGCTGAAAGACCGTTGGGGCACCATGGATTTCCTTGTCCATGCCATCGCCTTTTCTGACAAGAACGAACTCACGGGCCGCTTCATCAACACCACGCGCGGGAATTTCAGCAATTCGCTGGCGATTTCGTGCTTTTCCTTCATCGACGTGGCCCGCCGCGCCGCCGAGATGATGCCCGATGGCGGCACCCTGCTGACGCTGACCTATGGCGGATCAAACCGCGTGACGCCCAATTACAACGTGATGGGCGTGGCCAAGGCAGCGCTGGAATCTTCGGTCCGCTATCTCGCCAATGACCTTGGCCCACAAAAGGTGCGCGTCAACGCCATCTCGCCCGGTCCGATGAAAACCCTTGCCGGGGCGGCCATCGGCGGCGCGCGTGCCACCTATCGCCATACCGAACAAAACGCCCCGCTGCGGTCCAACGCCACGCTGGAATCGGTCGGCGGCACGGCGGTTTATCTGGCGTCCGACTATGGTGCCTTCACGACCGGCGAAATCATCCGCGTCGATGGCGGCTTTCACGTGCTGGGCATGCCGCAACAGGACAATCTGGGCGGCGCTGCCGAAAAGTGACCCTTGCCTCGGGCAGGTCAGACCACCAACCCGACCTGCCCCACCGCCCGATACCCTGTCGCCGGATCGCCCTGCAAGGTCAGCATCTGCGCTGCCAACTCCTCCGCCGACGACCGGCGGAAAATCCCGTCTCTGGCAAGGCTCAGGCTGTCCAGCGTGGCCAGACTTTGGCCATAGCGCGGATCAACATAGACGGCGCGGCACTCGGCTTCAGGCAGCGCAAACTGCCCCGTCAACAACGCGGCATCGCCATTCACTGCCTGATCGGCATTGGCGAACACCTCAAAGTGAAAGTGCGGCCAGCGACCGGGATAGCAGCCCGGAAACACGGTGGTAAAGCGCACCCGCCCCGCCGCATCGCTGATCCCCACACCGCGCAGGTAGTTACGATCCGCCGCGCCATAGATCGAATAAACCGCCTCGGCATCGCATTGCCAGATGTAGACCGCCATCCCCGCCAGCGGCGCACAGGCGCGGCCGACATCGGCTAATGTAACCTCAACCTCCATCGGCACGCCATCCGCCACCGGGGTCAGCCCGCCGATGGACGGGCGAATGTCCTGCCGGATCACCCCGGCCTCGGTCAGGATGTTCACCGTCTGACCGGCGCGGGTGTTGGTGCCATCCGCCGGAAACGGCCCCGCCGTCTGCGCAGGCAGCGCCACACAGACCGACCCATCCGCCGCCGTGGCACTGGCCGACCGCGCCCCACCGCCCAAGGTCCAGAACGCCGCCCCCGCCACCCCAAGGCCAAGCCCCGCCAGCACCACCCGCCGCCGCAGCAAATGCGGCAGATCGGCGGTCAACCCTTCGGGTCCGTGATCGTCATCGGGAGTCTGTGCGGGGGTCTGAGCGGGTGTCTTGGTCATGGGTGCATCCTTTTGCCACTCCGCCTCATACGAAGGCAAAGGCGGTTTCCGTCGCAGGGTGAACCCCACAAATGGGAGGAGCTGCGAAAACGGTCAAGGACACGGATGTTCAAGGAAACTGGAGCGGGCGGCGGGAATCGAACCCGCGTCTCTTGCTTGGAAGGCAAGGGTCTTACCATTACACAACGCCCGCAATGGTGTCCCCTGATAGCCAAAGCGACCGGCGGATGCAAGCCGGGCTAATCACTTTCAGGCCGCCACCGGCAGGATCAGGCCCGCCCCCTCGGCCCGGTTGGAATTCACCGCCGGATCGACACGGTGGCATTGCATCACCCCTGCGGCACTGGCGCGCATCAGAACCGCCGCGCCATGCCCGGCCTCGCCCAGCCACAGCGGCCAATCGGCGGCCTCCAGCATCACCGCCTCGCGATGGTGCAGCCCCGCCATCCCCGGCCCCGCATCGGTAGAGACAATCGCCACCGTATCCAGTTCGCCCCAATGCTGCCACAGCCCGGCAAAGGCCATCGGCTGCCCATCGGTCCGGGTGAAATACCACGGCAGTTTCTTGCCCCCCACCTCTTGCCATTCATAAAACCCGCTGCCGGGCACGATGCAGCGCCGCGCCCGGATCGCCTCACGGAAGGCAGGTTTGACCGCCACCGTATCCGCGCGGGCGTTGATGATCAGCGGCCCATCATTCGGGGCCTTGTACCACGCCGGAATGAACCCCCAGCGCATCGCCCGCAGACGCCGCGCCCCACCGTCCGAGGTGACCACCACCACCGGCGTTGTCGGACAGACGTTATACCGCGGCACCGGCGGCAGATCATTCCCCGGCACCGCAGCAAACAGCCGCGCCAGGGCCTCATCGGGATGGGTTATGGTGAAACGCCCGCACATAAGCCCAAGTTAGGGACTTTGCCGCCGTCCGAAAAGCCCCACAGCGATTGACCGCGAACGATTGACAGCGACCGATTGACCCACAGCCCCCCGCCATGCGATAGCCCGGCCATGCTGATCTACAAGATATTCCGCCGCCCCGAATGGGATGCCCTGCGCGCCGCTGGTGAAACCACCGGTGCGCCCATCGACGTGGCCGATGGCTACATCCATTTCTCCACCGCTGCCCAGGTTGCCGAAACCGCCGCCAAGTGGTTCACCACCGAAAGCGACCTCGTGCTGGTCGCCTGCAACACCGACGCCTTGGGTGCCGCGCTGAAATGGGAGGAATCGCGCGGCGGTGCCCTCTTCCCCCACCTCTACCGCCGCCTGACGCTGGCCGATGTGGTCTGGGACAAATCCCTGCCCTTGGGCAGTTCCGGCCACATCTTCCCGGAGGGGATTTGGTGAGCGTGCTGGAACGCGCGGGCCTCGCCCTTCTGCACCGCTTTGATCCGGAAACCGCGCATGGCCTGTCGATCCGCGCGCTGCAATCGGGCCTGCTGCCGCTGCCGGGCGTTATCTCCTCGCCGCGCCTGCAAACGACGCTGGCCGGACTGACCCTGCCCAATCCCATCGGCCTCGCCGCAGGCTATGACAAGAACGCCGAAGCTGTGGGGCCCCTGACCCGCGCCGGTTTCGGGTTCATCGAAGTCGGCGCTGCCACCCCCCGCGCGCAACCCGGCAACCCCAAACCGCGCCTTTTCCGCCTGACTGCGGATCGCGCCGTCATCAATCGCTTCGGCTTCAACAACCAAGGGGCAGAGGCCATCGCCACCCGCCTCACCGCCCAAACAGGCGGCCCTGTCCCCGTCGGCCTGAACCTTGGCGCGAACAAGGACAGCACCGACCGCGCCGCCGATTTCGCCCGTGTGCTGGCGATCTGCGGCCCGCATGTCGATTTCGCCACGGTCAATGTCTCGTCCCCGAACACCGAGAAACTGCGTGACCTCCAAGGCCGCGCCGCCCTGACCGCCCTCTTGGCCGGAGTGATGGAGACCCGCGCCTCCCTCGCCCGCCCGATCCCGATCTTCCTGAAAATCGCGCCTGACCTCAGCCCCGCCGAACTGGAAGAAATCGCCGAAGTCGCGCTTGCCGCCAACCTGTCGGGCATCATCGCCACCAACACCACGCTGTCGCGCGACGGCCTTTCCAGCCCCCACAAGGGCGAAACCGGCGGCCTGTCCGGTGCGCCCCTGTTTGACAAATCCACCCGCATCCTCGCCCGCCTGTCCCAACTGACCGGGGGCACTCTCCCCCTGATCGGCGTCGGCGGCATCAGCACACCGGAACAAGCCTATGCCAAGATCCGCGCGGGCGCGTCGGCGGTGCAGGTCTATTCCGCGATGGTCTACGCAGGCCTCAGCCTGATCCCGCACTTGGCAAAGGGTCTCGACGCCCTGCTCGCCCGCGATGGCTTTGCCACCGTCGCCGAAGCCGTGGGATCGGCCCGCCAAGACTGGCTCTGACCCCTTCCCCGTTGCTCAAATATCCCGGGGGCTGCGGGGGCTGGCCCCCGCTCCGCCATCCGCCCCAATCAGAACGCCCCAATCAGAACGCCCGATCAAAACGCCCCGATCAAAACGCCCGGAACGTCATCGTCGTCAGCGTCCGCATGATCCCCGGAATATCGAACAGCTTTTCCGACAGGTAATGACCCACATCCGCCTCATCGGGGATATAGACCTTGGCGATCAGGTCATATTCGCCGCTGGTCGAATAAAGCTCGCTCACCACCTCGCGGTCATAAATCGCGGTGGCCACCTCATAGGTCTTGCCGGGGGTGCAGCGGAACTGGACGAAAACGCAGGCCATCGGGGTCTCCCTTATCTGGCCCACAGGTTACAGCGCGGAACCGCCACAGGCCAGTGCGCGCCAAATTCCTTGGCAAGGAATTTGCCAATTTTCTTTCTTCAAGAAAATTTCCCTACTCCTCGACCGACAGCGACAACGCCGCCGGGGCGATGCCGCGCAGATCGGCCACGCCAAGAACATGCTGCGGGCGGGCAAGGCGGTTGCGCACCACCCAGAACAGCCGCTTTTCCGCCCGTGTGATCGCCACATAGGCCAGACGTTTCCACAGCGGCACCCCGGCCTCGGTCCGGCCTGCCTGCGCTGCGGCGTAAAGGTCGGGGGCAAAGACCTGCACGTTCTCCCATTGCGACCCTTGCGCCTTGTGGATCGTCACCGCCGAGCCATGCAGAAAGGCCGCGCCCATCTTGGCGGCGGCGGGGATAAACGGCTCATCCTCATCGGGTTTTTCGATCTTGATGATCGACGCCGCAGACACCTGCGGTTCTTCCGCCCCCACCACATGCAGCTTGGCAAAGCCGTCCTTGCTGCCGGGGCCAAGGTAGATCACCTGCGCGCCCTTGATCAGGCCCCGCGCCTCAAGATCAATCCGCTTCTTGCGGTGCTTCAGCGGCAATTCGATACCGTCGCAGATCAGCGGCTCTCCGGGGATCAACTGGTCATCGGGCGCACCATGGGCCGACCGAAAGGCGGTGATCAGCCGGATGCGGGTGGCATTGCGCCAGACCAGAACCGGGGATCGCGCCATCATGTCGGCATCCACCCGTTCGGCCCAGATCACCCGCTCATCCCGCCGCGCCGCCTCTTCGACCATGCGCTCAAAGCTTTGGAAATCCAGCCGATCATCCGCCAGCGCATGCGCCAGATCAAGGATCGGGTTGTCCTGCGTCTGGCGGTGGATGCGGGACAGGATCAGTTTGCGGCCTTCGGGCAGGCGGTCAAAGGCCATCTCGCCCGACAGCCCCACCGGGGCCAACTGCGCCGGATCGCCAAACAGCACCAGCGTCGGGAAAATCTCTTTCAAATCCTCGAACTGCCGCTCATCCAGCATAGAGCTTTCATCGACAAAGCCCACGTCCAGCGGTTCTTCGCGCCGCTTCCAGCCTTTGATGAAATCCGACCCCTTCAACCCCGCCGCGGCCAGCGCACCGGGGATTGACGCCACGGTCTGGTAAAACGCATGCGCCCTGTCCAACGCCAGTTCGGTCAGCCCTTCCACCTCGGGCCGGTCGCCCTGCCCGGTCAGCCATTCGGCGATGCGTTCATATTGCGGGTCGTAGACAGGGGTATAAAGAATGCGGTGGATCGTCGTCGCCGGCACGCCGCGCATGCGCAGCACGGATGCCGCCTTGTTCGTCGGGGCCAGCACGGCAAGGGTGCGGCGGTCCTTCTTGCGGCGGCCTTCGTAATCGCCCGACACCAGCTCCACCCCGGCGGCGAGCAGGGATTTGGTCAGGCTGGCCAGCAGCATGGTCTTGCCCGACCCCGCCTTGCCCACCACGGCAAGGACCGAAGGCGTGCGCCCCTCTTCAGCGGCCTCGGTCCCGCCATCCACCAAATCAATGCCATGCGCCATCAGATCAGCGGCCACACGATCCCAGGCGTCGGCCTGGTCGTCGGAAAAGGTCAGCGCGGGCACGGCAGGGGCTTGGGTCATGATCCGGACCCTAGCCCACCCGCCCGCCGGATGCGAGGGGGGGGCCAACCCGTTCCGTCACCCCTCAGTTCATGCGCCGCCCGCGCAGGCCGGGCAGCGGCGGGGCTTGCGCATCGGGATCAGCGCGGCGGATTTCGGCGCGCGCAACCATCAACACCTCTGCGGCCTTGGCGGCGGTGTCGGACAGACCGTTGCGTTCGGCATAAACCTTCAAATCGGCCAGAACGTCGAAAATCCAATCATGCGGCATGGGCAAACCCGCCAAATCCGATGCAGGGCAGACCGTCTACCCCATCATTGCGGCAAAGCGTAACGACAAAAGTGTTTACGAAAAGTTTCCAAGCCCGAAACAAATACGCCGCCCCCTGACAGGGCGGCGCAGCGATGACAGCCGATGCCGCGCGGGATCACAGCCTGCGGCAGGCTTCCAAAGTATCCTCAAAGGTCCGCAGCCCGGTTGTCGGGGCCTGCACCAGCACCGCCATATTGCCCGGCTTGTGCTGGTTCTTCATCATCAGCATATGGGCACGCGGGATTTCCGCCCAAGGGAACACCTCGGACATGCAGGGGTCCAGACGGCGTTCGCACATCAGCTTGTTCGCCGCCGCCGCCTGCTTCAGATGGGCAAAGTGGCTGCCCTGCAAGCGTTTCTGGTGCATCCACATATAGCGCACGTCAAAGGTGCAGTTGAACCCGGACGTGCCCGCGCAGATCACGACCATCCCGCCCTTCTTGCAGACCAGCGCGCTGACCGGGAACGTCGCCTCGCCGGGATGCTCAAAGACCATGTCGACGTTCACACCCTTGCCGGTGATGTCCCAGATCGCCTTGCCAAAACGGCGGGCTTCTTTCAGCCAGTCGTTGTATTCGGGCGTGTTGACAGTGGGCATCTGCCCCCAGCATTTGAAGTCGTTGCGGTTGATGACCCCCTTGGCCCCCAGCCCCAGCACGAAGTCGCGCTTCGATTCGTCCGAGATGACGCCAATCGCATTGGCCCCCGCCGTGTTGATCAACTGGATCGCATAAGACCCCAGCCCCCCGGACGCGCCCCAGACCAGCACGTTCTGACCGGGCTTCAGGTCATGCGGTTCATGTCCGAACAGCATCCGGTAAGCCGTCGCCAGCGTCAGCGTGTAGCAGGCCGACTCTTCCCACGTCAGGTGCTTGGGGCGCGGCATCAACTGCTGCGCCTGAACCCGGGTGAACTGGGAGAAAGACCCGTCATGCGTTTCATAGCCCCAGATGCGCTGGCTGGGCGAAAACATCGGATCGCCGCCGTTGCATTCTTCGTCGTCGCCGTCGTCCTGATTGCAGTGGATCACCACCTCATCGCCGACCTTCCAACGCTTGACCTTGTCGCCCACCGCCCAGACGATCCCGGCGGCATCCGACCCAAAGACGGCATAGGGCTGCTTGTGGCCATCAAACACGCTGATCGGCTCACCGAGGCTGGCCCAGACGCCATTGTAATTCACCCCCGCCGCCATCACGAGCACAAGCACCTCATGGCTGTCGATCTTCCAGGTATCGACCACCTCCACCTGCATGGCGGTGTCCGGCGGTCCATGGCGTTCGCGCCGCACGGCCCAAGCATACATCTGCTTGGGCACATGGCCCAAGGGCGGCATCTCGCCCACATCATACAGGTCTTTCTTGGGCGCGTCATAGGTGGTGATCGCCAACTGCGTATCCAGTGCCATTTCAGACCCCTCCGAAGATGCCGCGCCGCAGAATCGACGCTGTCGGGGGCCAGAGTAGCGAACGGCTGCGCAACTTTGCAATAGCTGAG
>NKIT01000028.1:28311-33810 GCA_002256185.1 Rhodobacteraceae bacterium PARR1
GTGGGTAGTGTTGTAATTTTATGTCTGCGGCATTGCAGCATTCCCGCCCGCCTCAGGCAAAGCCTGCCAGACCGAGGCTGCATAGAACGCCAAAACCCCCGCGCTTTCGGCAGGCACAGCCAGATCGGCGCGGACGATGCCGCGGTGCAACAGCGGGGTCAGCCCTTCGTCCAAGGCCCGCTCCACCCCCTGCGGCGGCAGTCTCAACACTGCCCCCGCTGCGCGCAGCAGATCAACCAGACGGGTCATTTCCGCCAGCAGCGCCGCCCGGTCGACGGGCAAAGCCGCCAGCGCCGCCGCGACCAAGGGCACCGGCAGCACCGGGACGACACGGGTGATGTCGGCCATCAGCCGCGCGCCCAGCGCCTCGGTCATATCCGCGCCGCCGTGGCTGGCGATGAACCCGCGCAACGACACCGGCGCGCCAAAACCCGCTGCCGCCGTGCCGAACCCCGGAAACCGCCCGCGCAGAATGCTGCCCAGCCGCCAGATCGCAAACCACAGGATGGGCCCAAGTGGCGCGCGGAACCGACGCTCCCCCTTGTCCGCCGCCTCGGTCAGAAGCCGATCTTCCAGCACGCGGTCATAGGCCAGCCCCACCGGCACAAAGACAATGTCCCGCCCCGCCGGATCAAACCCACCGACGATATAGGAAAGAAGCCCCAGCTTCGCCGCCCCCACGCGCCCATCCAAGGACAGCCCCCCCTCAGGGAAAATCGCCTGCGCCACGCCCTCTGCCGCTGCCATCTGCACATAGCGCGCCAGCACCCGCCGATAGAGCGTGTTGCGCGATTTGCGCCTTATGAAATAGGCCCCCATCCCCCGGATCAGTCGGCTGAGCGGCCAGACCCGCGCCCATTCCCCCACCGCATAGGAAATCGCCGACCGATCCGCGATCAGCCATGTCACCAGCACATAATCCATGTTGCTGCGATGGTTCATCACGAACACCACCGTCGCCGCGCGGTCGATATGCGCCAGTTCCGCATCCACCTTGCCGATCCGCACCCGATACAGCCGCCGCGACAGCCAGCGCGCCGCGTGGACAGCAAAGCCGAAATACATCGTGGCGGAAAAGGCGGGCACAATCTCGCGCGCAAAACCCCGCGCCTGCTCAAAGGCCACCTGCGGGGGAATCCCCGCCTCTTCGGCATATTCTGCCACCGCAGCCGTCACCTTGGGATCATAGGCCAGCCGCAGGATCATGTCTTGGCGCTGCGCCAGACGAAACGGCTCGATCGGGCGTTCCAGCCTTGCGTTCAGCGCCGCTACCGCCCGCTCCATCCGGCGGCGAAAGAACCAGCGCACCGACGGGGCAAGGATGCGGTCCAAAGCCGCCACCGCCGACAGCAGCAGGATCAACACAAGCAGCCAGAGCGGGACTTCAACCATCGTTGCCATCGCCCAAAGCTGGAAGCGCCGCCCTGAAAAGTAAAGCCCCACCCCATGCCGCGCTGCGGCGAATTGACAGCGTCATAAAATGTCCTGTATCGAAGTCTCAGCGAAATAAAATTGCCGACCCGATTCAGGAGGCCCCGATGTCCAACCCCGCAAAAGCTGCCGCCCAAAAGGACGCCCCGCAAAAGGATGCCCCCCACAAGGACGCACCGTGGCTGTTCCGCACCTATGCCGGACATTCGACCGCCGCCGCCTCGAACACGCTTTACCGCACCAACCTTGCCAAAGGGCAGACCGGCCTGTCGGTCGCCTTCGATCTGCCCACCCAGACCGGCTATGACAGCGACCACATCCTCGCGCGCGGCGAGGTGGGAAAGGTCGGCGTTCCCATCGGCCATCTGGGCGACATGCGCGCGCTGTTCCGGGACATCCCGCTGGAACAGATGAACACCTCGATGACAATCAACGCCACGGCCCCGTGGCTCTTGGCCCTTTATATCGCCGTCGCCGAAGAACAGGGCGCGGATGTGTCGAAACTGCAAGGCACTGTGCAGAACGACATCATCAAGGAATACCTGTCGCGCGGCACCTATATCTGCCCGCCGAAGCCGTCGCTTCGCATGATCACCGACATCGCGGCCTATACCCAGCGGCACCTGCCGAAGTGGAACCCGATGAACGTCTGTTCGTATCACCTGCAAGAGGCCGGGGCGACGCCGGAACAGGAACTGGCCTTTGCTTTGGCCACTGCAACCGCCGTGCTAGATGACCTCAAGGGCAAAGTCACGCCGCAGGAATTCCCGGCGATGGTGGGGCGGATTTCGTTTTTCGTGAACGCAGGCATCCGCTTTGTGACCGAGCTTTGCAAGATGCGCGCCTTTGTCGATCTGTGGGATGAGCTGTGCGAAACCCGCTATGGCATCACGGACGAAAAATTCCGCCGCTTCCGCTACGGCGTGCAGGTCAACAGCCTTGGCCTGACCGAACAGCAGCCCGAAAACAACGTCTACCGCATCCTGATCGAGATGTTGGCCGTGACCCTGTCGAAAAGGGCTCGCGCCCGTGCGGTTCAGCTTCCGGCGTGGAATGAGGCTTTGGGCCTGCCCCGCCCATGGGATCAGCAATGGTCGCTCAGGATGCAGCAGATTCTGGCCTATGAGACGGACCTTCTGGAATATGACGACCTCTTTGACGGCAACCCCGCGATTGATCGCAAGGTCGAAGAGTTGAAATCCGGTGCACGCGCCGAACTGTCCAACATCGACGCGATGGGCGGCGCAGTCGCGGCCATCGACTACATGAAGGGGCGGCTCGTTGAGTCGAACTCCGACCGTCTGGGCCGGATCGAAAGCCGCGAAACCGTGGTGGTCGGCGTCAACCGCTGGACCGAGGCCGCGCCCTCCCCCCTGACCGCCGGGGATGGGTCCATCATGATGGCCGATGCCGATGCCGAACGCGACCAGCTTGAGCGTCTGGCCGCATGGCGCGATGCCCGCGATCCGGTGGCGGTTAAGACAGCGCTCGATGCGTTGCAACACGCCGCCCAAACCGGCGCAAACGTCATGCCCGCGTCCATCGCCGCCGCCAAGGCTGGCGTCACCACCGGCGAATGGGGGGCCGTTGTGCGTTCCGCTTTTGGCGAATACCGCGCCCCCACCGGCGTGTCGCGCAACCCCTCTAACCGCACCGAAGGGCTGGAACCGATCCGCGAGGCAGTGGATGCCGTGTCGTCGAAACTGGGCAAGCGGTTGAAATTCCTTGTGGGCAAACCGGGCTTGGATGGCCATTCCAACGGCGCAGAACAAATCGCCGCCCGCGCCCGCGATTGCGGGATGGACATCCATTACGAAGGCATCCGCCTGACCCCGGCCGAGATTGTCGCCGCCGCCGCAGACGAAGGCGCGCATGTGGTGGGCCTGTCGATCCTGTCGGGCAGCCATATCCCGCTGATCACCGAAACCTTGGAGCGGATGCGTCAGGCGGGTCTTTCCGATGTGCCCTTGGTCGTCGGCGGGATAATCCCCGAAGACGACGCCACCCGCCTGCGCGCGATGGGCGTGGCCGCCGTCTACACGCCCAAGGATTTTGAGCTGAACCGCATCATGATGGACATCGTCGGTCTGGTCGACCGCGCCCCGATTGCGGCGGAGTAGGGGTGTAAAAGGGCGTTGGCAACCCCAACAGCGGCACCCTTCCCCTTTCCCCCGCCTTCCCCTAGCCTCTGCTCCAACAGGATCGGAGACCCCACCATGACATTCCACATCGGCGCAAAACCCGGCGAGATTGCTGAAACCGTGCTTTTGCCCGGCGACCCCTACCGTGCCCGCTGGGCCGCGCAGACCTTTCTGGAAAACCCCGTTCTGGTGAATGAGGTGCGGGGGATGCTGGGCTATACCGGCACCTACAAAGGCCATCGCGTGACCATCCACGGCTCAGGCATGGGGATGCCGTCCTTGTCGATCTATGCCAACGAATTGATCCGCGACTACGGCGCGCAGACCCTGATCCGCATCGGATCGGCGGGGGCGTTGCAGCCGCATGTCAATGTGCGGGATGTGGTGCTGGCGCAGGCCTGTTCGACCCTTGGGTCGCCCTCGCGGTCGATTTTCCGGGAGATGTCTTTTGCCCCGGTGGCGGATTATAGGCTGCTATCGGCCGCGCATAAAGCGGCGGTGGAAAAGGGCATCCCGACCCATGTGGGGGGCATTTAT
This sequence comes from Rhodobacteraceae bacterium PARR1, assembly GCA_002256185.1. Classification (GTDB taxonomy): domain Bacteria; phylum Pseudomonadota; class Alphaproteobacteria; order Rhodobacterales; family Rhodobacteraceae; genus Paragemmobacter. Next base: position 32,421 of record NKIT01000028.1, read on the forward strand.
TCGTCGGATACCTTTTACGACGAGCGCCAGGACCTTTCGGATCAGCTTCAGCGCCACGGGTGCCTCGCGGTGGAGATGGAGGCGGCGGAGCTTTACACCCTTGCGGCCCGCTATGGGCGGCGGGCTTTGGCGGTGTTGACGATTTCGGACCATATCCTGACCCATGAGGCGCTGCCTGCGGATCAGCGGGAACGGAGCTTTGGCGCGATGGTGGAGATCGCCTTTGCGGCGGCGTTTGCGTGAGGAGTTGACAGCTGTCAACTTACTTAACAAGGGGTTAAGAGCCACGAAGGCTGTGCGTGCAGCCAATAAGCTGACCATGCGGCACCACGTTTTCAAAAGGGGCGCGGCCGTCCCGCCGGGGTGGTTGCACGTATACGTGCGGCCGCCCCGGGGGGGCGGGACGGCCGCGCCCCGATGCTTTGGGCATCGGGGCAACCCTGACCGTTGCTACAAGCAGTAGTGAAGCCGCCCTCACCGCCCATGTCTGCGGTCATAGCCATTCACCGCAGGCATCACCCACCCCACTGGCGCCGCGACCGGCCGGAACACCTGCACCAGCAGCGGATGGCAGGCGGCGGTGTCGGAGGAGTGTTCGGACGAACAATCGCCCCCCGGACAGGCGGACAATCCGCCGATCAGGTCAATCTCGGCGAAAAACTCCAGATGATCACCGGGGCGGACGGGGCTGGCCTTCATGAAATACTGGCCGGTATCGCGGGTGAATCCGGTGCACATGAACACGTTCAGCACGTCATGCACATGCGGCTCGGCCTCGGCCAAAGACAGGCCCGTATGGTCAGCCAAGGCGCGGGTCAGGTTGGAATGGCAGCAGTGGTGATACTGGCCGCCATCGCTGAGCAGATTGTGGGTATAGGGATCGCAGCGCGTGCCGATCACGTCATGGACAGACCCGCCAAAGGCATCAAAGCCATACCAATCCAGTGTATCATCGGTGATCGTGGCCATCGGGCGCAGCGTCGGGAAAGACGACCACATCCTGTCCCCGGATGACAGATGCGTGCCATGCAGGGCGCGGGTCTTGCCGGAATAGAACCGCTCGGCCAAATTCCCCGCCGCCCAGAGGTTCAAATCCCCGACCTGTGGCCCCTCAACCGAAAGGATGCGGAAGAAGTGCCCCGCCGGGACCGAGAAACAGCGCGCCGCACGCGCCGGGACCAGCGTTTCCGACACCAAGGCCCAGCCGTCCCGCGCAGCAAGGTAGGGGGCAAGGTCCGGGCGCGGCAGGCCTTCAACCGGGTAGCAGATCACGGGGGCGATGGCCTTGCGCGCGGCGGCGTCGGCGGGGGCGGCATGGGCAGGGTGGTCGGGTTTCATCGCGGCTCCGGGGTCAGGCAGGGGCGTTTCGGGCGGGTGCGTTTCGGGTGGG
>NKIT01000029.1:0-20412 GCA_002256185.1 Rhodobacteraceae bacterium PARR1
AGACCCCGCCGCAGACCCCGTCACTGACCCCACCGAAACCGCTGTGGCCGCGCCTGCCCTGCCCACCGCCCCGGAATGGCGCGACGAGGTCAGCTATACCCTGAACCCCGGCGAAGGGATCGAGGTGAAGCTGGCGATGGAAGCGGGTCAGACCGCGCGTTTTGCGTGGACCGCGAACGGCGGCGTCGTGAACTTTGACCTGCACGGCGACGGCAGCGGTCAGGAGATCAGCTACGAACAGGGCCGCGCCGTGCCGGAAAAGGTGGGCGAACTGACCGCCGCCTTCACGGGCAACCACGGCTGGTTCTGGCGCAACCGCACCGACGCCCCGGTCACCGTGACGCTGCAGACCGGCGGCGACTATGCGGAACTGAAGGCACCATAACACCAAAGGGTCTGGCGGGCGCAATCTGAACCCGCCAGACCCATCATGTGCCGGCCCTTGGGCCAAGATTGGCGGCGGGTTTTACCACGTCACATGCTTGGGCCAGTGAAAAACGTCATCCTCCGTCCCGCGCAGTGCCATCGTGGCCTGTCGCAGATAGGGGACAATCTCTTCCTTTGGCAGGGCTTGCAGGTCAGCGGCTGCCAGCGGCGCGCCGATCCGCATGTCCAGCCGCCGCCCCATCAGGCGTCGGGTTTCGTTGAAGATCAAGGCAACGCGCAGCGGATAGGACAGATGGCTGGCAATCTGGAACAGGCGGGAGTTCTGGCCGGAAAAGAACACAGGCAAGGTCGCGACACCGGGGATCGTTGCCAGACGGGCCAGAAAGCCATGCCATTCGGCATCAAAGGCCCGGCCCTTGAACGGCTTGTTCGCGGTTGAAATGCCCCCCGCCGGAAAGATCGCGACAACCTTGCCGTCTTCCAGAAGGTCGATCGCGTGACGGCGGCTTTGGGCCGAGGTGCGGCGGGCCTGTGACGTGCCGCTGAAATCAACCGGCAAAAGATGCTGTGCCACCGCTGCGGGCTGGCACAGAACGCTATGCGTCAGGATTTGCACATTGCCGCGCAACTGCATCCCCAACTGACCCAAGGCCAGACCGTCGACGATGCCGAAGGGGTGGTTTGCCACCAGCAGCAGACCACCGGTCCGGGGAACCTCTGTTGCGGGGATTTGCCATTCCAAATGTGGCCGAATGCCCAGCACGCGCAGGGCGGCGTGGAACACCTCTGCTTCGTCGCGGGGCGCGCTGGACCAATCGGCATAAAGCCCGCGCAGCATCGGCTGGCCCGAGGCAAGCTCCACCGCGCGGATCAGGCCGCGACGAAAGCGGCTCATGCCGGGGTGGGAATAGGTGAAATCCGGGGCAACATCATCTGGGGCGAAGGTGTCGGTCATGGGTCCACTCTGGCAGGAAGGGGGTCAAGGGGGATGTCGGTCAGTGCAGAATAGCCGCCGCGTCCTGCCACCCACGTCCGAAGCGGGGCCGGGATGCCCTGCTCGGGCCAGTCCAGCAGCAAAAGGTCGGCGCGTTGGCCCGGCGCAATGCGCCCACGGTCGGTCAGCCGCATCGCATCGGCGGGGTTGGTCGAAACCAGTTTCCACAGCGCAGGAAGCGGGGCCACACCATCGGCCAACAGGCGCACCATCGCCCCCAGCATGGCCGGGTAAAAGTAGTCCGAGGCGAGGATGTCGCACAGCCCCCGCCCGATCATCTCTGCCGCGCCGGGTGATCCCAGATGACTGCCGCCGCGCATGGCATTCGGTGCGCCCAGAACGATCCAGTCCCCGGCATTTCGCGCTGAAAGGAACACACGTTCATGCATCGGAAATTCGGCAACGCTGGCGCCATGGCGGCGATAGAAGTCGCGGGTTTCGGTCTGGCTGTCATCGTGGCTCAGCATCGGGGCTGCGCGGTCCCGTGCAAGGAACGCCACGGCGGCAATATCATCCGCCACCCGTCCGCGCCGGTTCCAGACCGACAGCATCAACGCGGTGTAATCCGTCAGCGACAGGCCCGACCGTTTGGCGCGGCTGTCCATTTTTGTTCGGAAGCGGTCCGATGTGGTATCCGTCACCGGATAATCCGGCACCAGATCAAAGGGGCGGTCCTGCACCGCAATCGACGGATGCAGCAACGCCGCCGAGGTGTGATCGTTGAAGGCAAGCGATGGTGTCAGCGTCGACTCCAATGCGCTGGCAATCAGCGGCAGCGCCTCGGGGCAAAAGGTTTCCCACCGCAGTTGCAGCCGGTTTTCCACGGTCAACCGATGCGCCAGACGGTCCAACCCCTGCACCACCTGCCAGCCTGTATCGACCGAGCGTAACCCCGGCTCCCACCCCAGGGTCAGGGCGTGATAGGCCGTTGCAATGCCATTGGCGGCAAGCTGGCGGTCCGTCTCAAGCAAGGCAGCATCCACCGGCACCGTCACGCCGGGGCGGGGCATGATCTGGCGCTCAAAGGCATCGCCATGCACATCGACAAAGGCCGGGGCCAGCACGCGCCCGCGCCCGTCAATCCGCAGCGCACCATCCGGGGCCACATCCAGCCCGGTGATCCGGCCATCTTCGCAGCGGACCGAAACCACCGCAACCCGATCCTCCAGCACCACCCGCGCGCCTTCGATGACAAAGGGCAGGGTGGGCGCAAAGGGGGCATGCCTGTCAGGTTTTCCCATCATTGCCCCCATCAGATCAGTTTGGACCGGATCCAGCCGGACCCTTGTTCGACGATCATCACCAAGGCAAACAGCATCAGAACGATGGTCAGCGCCTCGTCATAGTTGAACAGATCGAAGGCGACCTTCAGATCGACGCCGATGCCCCCAGCCCCGACCAGCCCCAGCGCCGCAGACCCGCGCACCGCCTTTTCCAGCGCGAACAGCGAGGTGGCGGAAAACAGGATGCCAAAACGATTGGCCCCGATGGCACGCAGGGCGTCTTGTGGGCCGGGGTCGGCCTCTTCCATCGCTTCGGCAAAGAAACGGCCAGCAAAACCGATCTTGTCCACCATGATCGCCAACACCCCGGCGGCGGGGCCAAGACCGACCATGATGATAAAGAAAATCGCCCAGACCAGATCAGGAATGGTGCGAAAGAGGGCAATCAACCCACGCGCGGCAATCCGCAGCGCCGGATGCGGCGACAGCCGATCCGTCGCCAGCACCGCCAGCGGCACCGACAGCACCAGCCCCAGCGCCGCGCCTGCCACCGCCATTTGCAGCGTTTCCAGCAGTTTCATCGCGATGCGGTCGACGCGGCTGAAATCCGGGGGGAACATCTGCGCCAACATCCCATCGGGCGCGACAAGGCGCGTCAGCCCCCGGCCCAAGGCATCCATCTGCGGCGCAGTCGCGGCGATGCTGGACAGCACCAGCGCAGCCACGACCAGCAGCCCCAGATATTCAACAATGCTTCTATGCCGGAACCGCTGTGGTGTCGGCACCTGACCAGAGGGGGGCATTTGGGGCGCATTCAACGGCGCAACGGTCATGGCCCTATTCCTCAAAAAAGCGGCGCAATTCGGCGGCATCCGTGGTGGTGGTGGCTTTGTCCATCACCAGTCGCCCCTTTTGCAGGCCAAGAATGCGATCCGAAAAAGCCAAGGTGTGTTCCATCCGATGCGAGATGAACACGACTGTCAGCCCGTCGACACGGGCGAGGTCTGCCAAAAGGCGCATCACCTCTTCGCCCGATTGCGGATCAAGACTGGCGTCGGGCTCATCGGCAAGGATCAGCCCTGCGCGTTGCATCAGGGTCCGCGCGATGGCCACCCGTTGCTGTTGCCCGCCCGACAGGCTGTCCACCCGTTGCAGCGCCTTGTCGGCCAGACCGACGCGGGCCAGACAGGTCATCGCCTCATCCCGCAGGGTGGCGGGGGCGGTGGCCTGAAACCATGCGGCGGGGCCATGCACCCGCCCCAGCGCACCGTGCAGCACGTTGGACAGGGCCGACACGCGCGGCACAAGGTTATGCTTCTGCCAGACCATGCCGACCTGTGACCGAAACCGCCGCAAGTCGCGGGTGCCAAGCGCAGCGACATCGCGCCCGAACACCTCAATCCGGCCAGCGTCAGGTTCGATCAGGCGGATCAGGCATTTCAACGTGGTCGATTTGCCCGATCCATTGGCGCCGATCAGCGCCGTCGCGGCTCCGGCCTGCGCGGTGAAATCCAGACCGCGCAGCACGGCATTGTCACCAAAGGCTTTGACCAGCCCCGACACGCGCAAGGCCGCCCCCGCTTGCACGGGGACGGTCGTCATTTCGGCAGGGCGCACTGGCGCGTTCATCTGGATTATTCACCAACGAACTTGGTGAATTCGGTAACGCCGACATTTTCGAACTGCTTGCGAACACCGTCATAATCCGCATCGGACACGGTCGCGGTGAAGCTGCCGCCGATGTATTTCTCGTTCTCTTCCGACGTGGTGATCGCGGCCAGAAGTGCATCGCCGTGGTCGGTAAAGGTGGCGCGCACCGCCGCCACCACATCCGCCGGCACCTTGGCCGAGGCGAGCAGCACGTCATTGGGAAGCGCATCGCCCTTGACCAACACGCGCAGCTTGTGGTCCGGGAACTTTTCGGTGATCTGCGCGATGTGCGTGGCATTCAGGCCAATGGCCGCGATTTCGCCCGTGATCAGCGCTTCCATCGCGACGTTGCGCTTCAGGAACACGGGTTCATAATCGGTGCCATAGACCAGACCCGCCTCGGCCAGCAGGGTCGCTGGCGACAGGTGCTGCGAGGTGGAACCGATCTCGCCAAAGGAAATCTTCTGACCCTTCAACTGGTCAACAGCGGTTATGGGCGACGAATCCAGCACGACCACGTTGGAATAATAATCAGGGCGGTTCCACGTCACCACCGGCTGGGCATCCAGACGGGCGTTGAACACCACATATTCCGCCGGGCCGGTCAGAACGAAATCGACCTGATCCGCAGCCATCGCCTCAACCGCGATGGTGCGGCCAGAGACGGGGAAGAATTCAACCTTCAGACCCGATGCCGCCTCGAAGGCGTCCTTGAACGGGCCCATCTCTTTTTGCAGGGCTTCCAGACCGTCAATGTCGGTCACGGCAAAGCGGATGGTTTCTTGTGCCTGTGCGACAGGCGCAACGAAGGCAGCGAAAGCGATGGCGGCAGCGGTCAGAACGGATTTCATGTCGACTCCGAGGTGAGAGGTTGCCCCCATCCTCTACGCGACAAAGTTAACGTCACTGCGACGCGACTCTGACACATTGGTAACAGCCGCAAAAACCGGGCGGACCGTCATTCCCGTTTTTATCCGAGGCTATATCCTGATCCTCTGACGGTTCTGATTGGGTCTTGGTGTCCGAATGCGCAGAGTGTTTTTCTGAGTCTTCCGACGTGGACGTCGACGGTTCTTGTGTCGACGTAGATGTCGCGTCCCCAGACGCGGTCGAGGAGGTGTTCGCGCGACCAGACGCGTCCTGGTTTTTCCATGAATGCCGAGAGCAGGCGGAATTCGGTGGGGCCGAGTTTGAGGACCTTGTCGCCGCGATAGACGCGGTGGGCTTCGGGGTCGAGGCGGATGTCGCCGAACTCCAGCGTGACGCCGACGGTGGAGGGGCGGACGCGGCGGATCTGGGCGCGGGCGCGGGCCATCAGTTCGACCATCGAGTATGGCTTGATGACATAGTCATCGGCCCCGGTTTCCAGACCGCGCACGCGGTCGACCTCTTCGGCACGGGCCGAGAGCATGATGACCGGGATGGCGCGGGTTTCGGGGCGCATCTTCAGGCGGCGGCAGACCTCGATCCCGGACACCTTGGGCATCATCCAGTCGAGGATGATCATGTCGGGGTGGTCTTCTTCGACCAGCAAGAGCGCATCCTCGCCATTGTCGGCCTGGATGACGTCAAACCCTTCGGCCTCGAGGTTATAGGCCAGCACCTCGCGTTGGGCGTATTCATCCTCGACCAAGAGGACACGGGGCGCTTGGGTCATGACGCGCTCGGCCATGTCAGACCCCCGCGCCGGCGGTGAGGTCGGCCTTGGGCCGGTCCTCGCCGGGCAAATCGCCGGTGGCAAGGTAGATCACCTGTTCGGCAATCGCGGTGGCATGGTCGCCGACGCGTTCGATGTTCTTGGCGATGAAGTGCAGGTGCATCGCGGCGGTGATGTTGCGCGGGTCTTCCAGCATATGGGTCAGAAGTTCGCGGAAGAGCGAGTTGTACATCTGGTCGACGTCGCGGTCGCGGTCGCGAATATCATTGGCCACGATTGTATCGCGCGCGATATAAGCGTCCACGGTCTCATGCAGGCGCTGCACCACGGTGCGGGCCATGCGCCCGACCGATCCGATGGTGCCGCCCAAGGGGGCCATGTTGGTCAGGATCAGCGTGCGCTTGGCGAGGTTCTTGGCGTAATCGCCCGACCGTTCCAGCGCGGCGGCGATGCGCATGACCGACAGCACGACGCGCAGGTCGGATGCGGTGGGCGCGCGCAGGGCCAGAAGCCGGGCGCATTCGGTCTGGATCGTGGCCTCAAGGTCATCAATGGCGCGGTCGCCATCGCGGACGCGGGCGGCCATGGCCTCATCGCCGGTTTCCAGCGCCTCGGCGGCCTGCAGCAGGGCCTGTTCGACCAGCCCGGCCATGCGCATGACATGGGCCTGAACCGCCTCAAGATCGCGGTCAAAGGCGGTGACGATGTGCGGATCGGCCATCGGGTTGGTCCTTCTGCGGTGCGGGGGGGATGGAATGCGAAAGGCCGGGGGCGCATCACCCCCGGCCTTGGTCTTTGTTATTCCAGCGGGCCCATCACCGTTTCGGCGGCGACGGCGGCTTGGGTGGCGGCGAGTTCGGGGTCGGGCACCAGCCCGTAGTCGGACAGCGGGCCATCGGGGCCTGCGACGTCATCCGACACGAAGAATTCCACATATTCCTTCAGGCCGGGGATCACGCCAATATGCTGTTTCTTCACGTAGAAATACAGCGGGCGCGACACCGGGTATTCGCCGGTCGAGATCGTCTCGACGCTGGGCGCGATGCCCGACATGGTGGCGACCTTCAGCTTGTCCATGTTGTTTTCATAAAAGGACAGGCCGAACACGCCAACCGCCAACGGGTTGGCCTCAAGCCGCGCCAGGGTTTCGGTATAGTCGCCGTCGATGTCCACGGACGCGCCATCGGTGCGGGTGGTGAAGCAGGCGGTTTCGGCCTCTTTCTTCTTGGCCTCGTCATCGGCACCGGCCGAGGCGGCGAGGAACAGGTCATAGGCCCCGGTTTCCTTGCAGCCTTCCAGCAAGACCTTGGTGTCAAACACTTCGCGCGTGCCGTGCTTGGTGCCCGGGATGAAGGCGAGGATGTCTTGCGCGGGCAGGGCGGCGTTCACGTCGGACCACTGCTTGGCGGCGTTGTCGGCCAGTGCGCCATCCTTGGCGACCCGTGCCCCCAGCGCGAGGAACAGGTCCACCGGCGTCAGCGCAAAATCCGCGCCGTCTTTCTTGGAGGCAAAGACGATCCCGTCATAGCCGATGCGGACCTCCATGATCTCGGTCACGCCATTGGCGGTGCAGTCGTCGATGTCGGATTGCTTGATGCGGCTGGAGGAGTTGGCGATGTCGATGGTGCCTTCGCCCAAGCCTTCGCACAGCTTCTTGCGGCCAGCGCCCGACCCGCCGCCTTCGACCACCGGTGCCGCAAAGCCCGCGTTTTCGGCGAAAAGCTCTGCCACAATCGTCGCATAGGGCAACACGGTCGACGATCCCGCAATCTGCAGATTGTCCCGCGCAAAGGCGCCACCCGTCGAACAGGCCAGCGCCGCAAGGGCGGAAAGGGTGAATTTCAGGGCTGTCATAGCGCTCTCCCGCATCGCAACCAGCGCCAAACGCGCCTCAAAACCCCAATTACCGCAGCCGCATGACACCTGTGCGAACAATACATGACAGTTCAGTAACGGCGACGCGGAGACCACGAAGGCGCAGTATCTGGGTGATGACCTGCCCCGGACCCACAGTCGCTAAGATATTCGCCATCATCGCCACATCGGACCAGATGCCCCGCAAGACCCCGCGCTTCGTGGCCTTTGCCGGGCTGCTGACACCCGCCAAAGGCACGACGGCTAAGCGGCAGCGGCCTTGCAGCCACTGCGCGTTGATGAAAACCTCCAGCCCAAAGCGCGGCAATCCGGCGATGCGCTGCACATGCGGCGTCAGCATCGACCGTGGCATCACCCGCTCGCCCGAGATGAAGTCCAAGCCGATCGCCCGCCAGACCGCGGGAGCATTGGCGCGCAGACTGATCGTCACATCGGCCCGGCCCGACAGGACCGGAGTCAAAAGGGCGGTGACAGCGTCAGCCGTCAGGCCGATCAAATCCGCATCCAGCATCAACACCAGATCACCCTGCGCGGCGGCAAGGCCCCGTGCCATGGCGGCAGATTTCCCTGCGTTGGGGGTCTGTATGCACAGCTCGGCCCCGGCGGCGGCGGCGATGGCCCCGGTGCCATCGGTCGATCCGTCATCCACCACCACGACCTGATCAATCAGGGGGTGCCCGACCACGCAGGCGAGCACGCCAGCAATGCGGGATGCCTCGTTCCAGGCGGGGATCAGACAGGTCACGCGCATTGGCGATCCTTTCGGCGAAGATGGAACAGCAAGAGCGCCAGCCCGGCCATGGCAAGGACAAGCATCAGCCAGACGGGAACCTCGATGTCGGTCACGGCCAGACCAAAGGTCCAGCCCAGCAGGCACAGCACCGCGACTTTGGGCAGGGTCACCAGCAGGCTGCACAGCAGGAAGGACGCAAAGGCCATCCGCGCCATACCCGATGCGACAAGTGTCGGCAGTCCCGCAACATGGGTCCATTTTGCCAGCGCCAGCAAACGCCAACCCGACCGGGAAAAGGTCCGGGTCATCGGGATCAGCAGGAGATCGTCAAGACCGATCCGACGGCACAGACGGCGCGGCAAGACCCTTGCGCCGAAGCGCCCGATCAGATGCAGCGCCACATCGCCCAACAGATCGCCCAGCACGGCAAGGACCAGCACCAGCCGGATGTCCAGCACACCCTTTTGCGCCAGTGCAGCCGCGGTGATTGTGGCGATGGGGCCTTCGATCACCGCCAGCATCAGAAAAAGCAGCGGGCCATGCTGATGCAGCAGCGGTTCAAGTGTGGCAAGGTCCGGCATCGGCTACTCGGCGGCGCCAAGGCCAGTAGGGGCCATGCTGTTGCCGCGCCATTCAAAGCCACGCTTGCCAAAGGTCACGACCCACAGCGCGGGCATCATGAGATCGCGCAGGATCATCATCGGCAGGGTCCAGCGCCCGACGGGCCAGCCTGCACGCCAGCACAGGTACAGCTCTGCCCCGTACCATTTCCACGCCAGCGCCAGCACGCCCGGCGGACCCCAGGCCAGCCCGGCAAGGAGCATCGCCAGCAGCCCGCCGTTCAGGGGTTCCAGCACGAACAGCACGGGAAAGCCGTCGCGGCGCACCTTGGACCAGCGCAATTGACGGTCCCAGACCGCGCGCAGGTCACGCGGGCCGATGGGTTGGGCAAAGGGGCGTGTTGTCAGTTTGATCTTGCGCCCGGCCGCGCGGACCAGATGGGTTGCGGCGACATCCTCGGCCAGAAAGCGGCCCAAGGGGTGCAATCCGCCCTGTGCCTCGAGGAAGTCGCGATCCCAGAACAGGGTCTTGCCTTGGGCAAAGCCTTTGCCGACCTCATCGGCCAAGAGTTGCAGCCGCGCCTGATTGCCGTTCAGAAAGGCGCTTTCCAGGGTGGCCCAGGCGCCCTCGGCCCGAAGCCCGAGCGGAGGAGAGGTGACCAGCGCCACGCCCTCCTGCGCCTCGGCCACCAATTGCCACAGGTAATCGGGTGGCAGCAGCAGGTTGGCATCGGCCATCGCCACCCAATCCCCCGTCGCGGCCAGCCAGCCCTTTTGCACGTTGTTCAGTTTGGGGTTGGCGGTGATGCGGTCCTCGCCGATCAGAAGCCGTGCCTGTGTGTCGGGGTGGCGCGCGATCAGATCGGCAATCACCGGCACCACCGGGTCATCCGCGCGGGCGGCGCAAAAGATCACCTCGTAATCGGGGTAATCCAGCAGAAAGGACGACCCGAGTGTTTCGGCATCAAAGCGGTCCAGCCCGCAAACCGGGCGCAACAGGGTGACACGGGGTGCCACAGGCGGGCGCGGTGGGGCAGGGCGGTGCAGCCTGCGCGCCACGACAAAGACAGAGGCCAGATGCGCCAGAAGCAGGGCCAAGGCGAGCGCGGTCAGGGTCACAATCAGGATCATGCGTCGGCCCCTGTCCAATCCGCAAGGATCGCATCGGTGCCTTGGGTCGTTGCGGCCTCTTGCAGGCCGATGATGCGCAAGGTGCCGTCCTGACCTTCGGCGACGGCGGTCATGTTGTCCACCCAATCCCCGCAATTGACATAGCGGATGCCATGCCGGTCATGCAGCGCGGCCAGATGGAAATGCCCGCAGATCACGCCTTCTGCGCCGCGCGCGCGGGCAAGGTCGGTCAGGCGCGTCTCATGCTGGTGGTTGCGATAGGCAAGCGCGTTGACCGCGGCGATGGCCGCCTCGATCGGGCCGCGCTGGTCGGGGCCGATGCGAAAGCGCAGGTGGCGCAAACCGGCGTCGATCAGGCGCAACGCCCCGTCCAACCGGCTGCCGATGCGGGTGCAGACATGCAGGCGCAGCAGTCGGGCGTCACAGACATCGCCGTGCAGCACCAGATAGCGGCGACCGTCTGCGCCGTGGTGGAGCGTGTCCTCCATCACCTCGACCGGCAGGTGATAGCGCCCTTGCAGCGCCGCCAGCCCGTCACGGCGCAGAGCGCGGTCGTGGTTGCCGGTCAGATAGATCAGCCGTGACCCGCGCGCGGCGCGCTCGCGCAAAAGATCAAGGATTGCGTCATGCGTGGGGGACCAGCGCAAGAACAGCGGATCCCAGATGTCGAAGATGTCGCCCACCAGATAGTAGATGTCCGCATCATTGCGTTCGAGGAAACTCAGGATGCGGTCTGCGGCGCAGCCCTGCGCGCCAAGGTGTGTGTCCGAAAGGAAAAGCGCACGATGCCAATGCGCTGTCACGGACCCGGTGGCTGATCTTTCGCCCATGGCGGCCTCTGCTTGTCCCTGTCGGCTTGGACATGGCAGAGTGCGATGACGCCCAAGTGACCGTCCTGTATCGGTTTTACGAAACCTGAACGTTGCGCCACCATGTGGGGGCATCCATCAGGATGGTCCAGTGCTTTTGTGCCGCCTGCATCGCGCGCAGGGCCTTTTGCGGATCGACCGTCGCGCCGCGCGCGCGGGCGTTGGCTTGATCGTTCAACTCTCCCAATGCGTCCTGAATGTCCTTCAGTGCCCGGCGCTGTGCGGGCCAGTCGGCGTGCTGCCACAGCGGGGCAAAGAATTCGGCCAGATAGCGCAAGGACTTCATCCGTTTGCGGAACTCGTGCAGGTCATCGACTGCCAGCGCCGCCAGATCGCGGCCCAGTGCCAGACAGGCCGCATGCACCGTTTCCATCGACTGCGCGGCCAAAAGTTCAACCGGCATCTGCCGCAGGGCCAGCCCCGGTGCCTTGCGGCGCAACAAACTGTCATCGGTCAGTCCGCGCAAAAGCGACGGCGCAAAGCCCACGGCGCGACGGCGGCGCAGGTCACGGCGGACCTTGTCGCGCAACTGATCGGTGGCCTTGGCCAGCTTTTCATTGCGCGCGCCCGCCTCCAGATTGGCCAGAAACACCTGCGCGTCGCGCACCTTGCCCAAGTGGCGGAAGATCGCCTTTGCCTCGGCCCGTGTGCGCTGCCATGCCTTGCGGCGAAACAGCGGCTGAAAGCCATCCAGCACGGTTGTCAGGCGGCGCAGGGCGACCCGGCTTTTGTGTGGCCCCTCGGCTGCGTCGCTTTCCAGAAACAGCGCAAGGTTCTGGTCAATGGCCGTGACGCAGGCGCGCAGCAGCAGGGCAAGCGCAGCCTCGCTGGTCATTCCGGCGGCAACGCCTGCCGGTGTCGAAATCGGTGTCGAAATCGGTGTCGTTACCCTGTCGGTCGTGTCGTCCACGCTGCGCCCTGCCTTGTTCTTGGCGATGAGGTCTATGGCGGTTTCGTAACGGGCAGGTGTCACTTTGGCGGCGGTCGCCCGGGGACGGTGTTGGAACTCGGGGCCTTTGTTGGAAAACTTTCACCAAACCGCCGCAGAGGTTTCATCCATCGTTGCTACCCCTGCCGCAGCACCGACCCGGAGAGCGCCATGCTGCTGCACGTCCAAAACCTGTCCCGCATGTTCGGCACCAAGGCCGCCGTCGATACTGTCACCTTCGGGGTCGAAAAATCCGCCTTCATCGGTGTGATTGGCCGGTCCGGCGCAGGCAAATCAACCCTGCTGCGGATCATCAACCGCCTGACCGATGCCAGCAGTGGCGAGGTGGTGTTCGAAGGTCAGAACGTCCTGTCCCTGCAAGGCGCGGACAAGCGCGCATGGCAGGGGGCCTGTGCGATGATCTTCCAGCAGTTCAATCTGGTTCCCCGCGCCGATGTGGTGGCGAACGTTTTGCACGGCACTTTGGCCAAGCGGTCGACCATCGGAACGATGTTCGGCTTTTGGCCGGATGATGATGTGCTGCGTGCGCTGGCGATCCTCGACCGGCTGGGCATCGCCGAACAGGCCATGAAACGGGCCGAGGCGCTGTCGGGTGGCCAGCAACAGCGCGTCGCGATTGCGCGGGCCTTGATGCAAGACCCCAAGGTCATTCTGGCCGATGAACCCATCGCCAGCCTTGACCCGATGAACGCACAGGTCGTCATGGACAGCCTGCGCCGCATCCATGACGAGGATGGCCGTCTGGTCATCGCCAACCTGCACACGCTGGATACCGCGCGCCGCTACTGCGACCGGGTGATCGGCATGCGCGACGGACGCGTGGTGTTTGACGGCACGCCCGACCAACTGACCGCCGGTGTCGCCCGCGACATCTATGGCGCGGATGCCAGCTTCAACGAGGCGGCAACCTCTACCTCTATCGACCAGCTTGGCAGCGACGGCGACGACGCCTTTGCCAAGTCGATGCTGGTCTGACCGCTTTTCCCCAGTTCAACCCCGGCCCCGCCGTGGGCCATTTTCCGGAGACGACCATGAAGCATCTGATCGCCATCCTTGCCGCCACCACCGCCCTGTCGGGTGCCGTGCAGGCGCAAGAGATCAAGGAATTCAACATCGGCATCCTCGGCGGTGAAAACGCACAGGACCGTCTGACCTCGAACGAGTGCTACCGCGCCGCCATTGAGGCTTCGCTTGGCGTTCCGGTCAAAGTGTTCACCCCCGCTGACTATGACGGCGTGATTCAGGGTCTGCTGGGCGGCACGCTGGACATGGCGTGGTTGGGGGCCTCGGCTTTTGCCAAGATTCACCTGACCGACCCGAACGCCGTGGAACTGGCGCTGACCAAGCAGAACCTCGACGGATCGACGGGCTACTACTCGATCGCCTTCGCCCGCAAGGACAGCGGCATCACCAAACTGGAAGACGCCAAGGGCAAGGCCTTTGCTTTTGCCGAGCCGAACTCCACCTCGGGCTACCTTGTCCCCGCCGCCGAAATGACCGCGACCTATGGGCCGCTGGAGCAGTATTTCAGCGAAGTGAAATTCTCGGGCGGGCATGAGCAGACCATCGTCGGCGTTGCCAATGGCGATTTCGCGGCGGGTGTGTCGTGGGCTGACGGTCTGGGCAACTGGGAAGATGGCTACAACTCGGGCGCGTTCCGCAAGGCGGCGGATGCCGGTCTGGTCGACATGAACGATCTGGTCGAACTGTGGAAATCGAAGCTGATCCCCGAAGGTCCGATGGTCGTGCGCGCCGCCCTGCCGCAGGACGTGAAGGACAAGGTCACCGCGCTGACCGCTGACCTGCACGAAACCGACAAGGATTGCGCTTATGGCGTGGCCGCTGGCGAAGCCAAGGACTTCATCCCGGTGACGCTGGACGCCTATACCGGCATCATCGAGGCGCGCAAACTGCAAGACGCCTCCAACTGATCTGACGATCCCGGCGCCGGGTTCCGCATGGAGCCCGGCGCTTTTCTTTGCAAAGGTGGGTTAGGCATGGTGGATATCGCCTTCGGTCCTGAACCGGGCAAGCGCCCCGATCCGTCACGTCCGGGCCATGCGGTGATGCAGGCGATCCGGCGCAAGCGGCTATATGGCGGGCTGCTGCTTGTGATCTTCGTCGCGGTCATGGCGTCGGGCTTTCAGGTGGCGCAGGACCGCAATGCGGGCGCTTTCATCGAAGGCCTGTCCCGTCTGGACGACTTCCCGCGCGAGGTGCTGTCCGAGGCATGGGCCAACCGCGCCAATCTGCCGGGACTGATGTGGGAACATCTGCCCTCGTTGATCGAGACGATCAATATTGCCGCCGTGTCCACGTTGTTCGGGGCCTTGGCGGCGGCGTTTCTTGCGCTGTTCCTGACGCGCGGTCTTGCACCTGCGCCGCGCCTGATCGGCGTGCTGCGCCGCATCACCGATGCGCTGCGGGCCATCCCGGAAATCGTGATTGCGCTGGTCCTGATCTTCATCTTCGGCAGTGGTCCGATCCCTGCCGTGATCGCCATCACCATTCATACCATCGGGGTGTTGGGCAAACTCTTTTCCGAAGTGGCCGAGAATGCAGACCTGAAACCGGTCGACGGTCTGGCCTCGGTCGGGGCGACATGGGGCAAGCGGATGTGGTTCGGCATTCTCCCGCAAGTCGCGCCCAACTGGTTTTCCTATGCCCTGCTGCGGTTTGAAATCAACGTGCGCGCCAGTGCCATCCTTGGCTTTGTCGGGTCGGGCGGCATCGGCTATGACCTGAAGATCGCCATGCAGTGGGGTGCGGGCAAATACGATCAGGTCGTCGCCATCTTCATCATCCTGTTCTTGACCATCGTGCTGATTGACCGCCTGTCAGACCGGGTCCGCCAGAAGCTGACGCATGGAGACGCCCAATGACCGCTCTCGCCCTGACCAATGCCGCGCCCATCCTGACCCGGATGCAGCGCCGCCGCTGGATGGCGTTGTCGGTGCCGGTGATCCTCCTGGCCTATCTGGCCTATATCGCGCTGGCCTTTGACGTGCCGGGGTTGGTGCAAAAGGCACGGATGGACAATGCAGCAATCCTTGTGTCGGATTTCTGGTCGCACAAGGTGCATGTCACCCGCGACAATCGGACAGGCGCAGTCGTTTCCGCCATCGAGGGCGAGGCGAAGGGCACCTATCCCAAAGGCACCCATCCCGATTGGGTGTCGGTGCAGGGCGATGTGACCGTGATTGATCTGGGGGGCGGCCATGTCGTCACCTATGACCCGGCAGGCGCGCGCTATGTGGTGCCGGGCTACGGCACCATCGACATCACCCGCGACGGCGGGGGGGTAAAGGTGACCGCGCCAGAGCCTTTGCCCGACTGGATCAACGTCGCGCCCAACCGGGTGTCTGTGACCACCGATCATGGCCGTTTCGCCTATTCCCGGTCCAAGGTGGAAACCTTCCGCTACTTCGCGGGGTGGGAGCTGTTTTTCTTCACCCTCGACAGCCCGTTCAGCGGCAAGTCGGTCGGGGAACTGGCAGGGCTGGCGCTGTGGGGCGACCGCGTCGACCCTGCCCGCGCGAATATCGTGGCGATGGTGCAGGATGTCTGGACCAACAAGATGTGGCGTCATGCCGATGTGGCTTGGGCCATCTTCGAGACGATCCTGATGGCCGTGCTGGGCACCTTTGGCGCGGCGGTGGTGTCGCTGCCCTTGGCGTTTCTTGCGGCGCGCAACACCAATCCGGTGGGGCCGGTGCGCTTTGCCCTGCGGCGGGTGTTCGATTTCGTGCGGGGGGTGGATGCGTTGATCTGGACGATTATCCTGTCCCGCGCCTTTGGTCCCGGCCCGATGACCGGGGCGCTGGCGATGCTGGTCACGGATGTGGGCAGTTTCGGCAAGACATTCTCGGAAGCCTTGGAAAACATCGACGAAAAGCAGGTCGAAGGCATCCGTTCCACCGGGGCGAATGCAGTGCAGCGCGCGCGCTTTGGCATCCTGCCGCAGGTGGTGCCGGTGCTGGCAAGCCAGGTGTTGTATTTCCTTGAATCCAACACGCGCGGCGCGACTGTGGTGGGTGCCATCGTGGGCGGCGGGATCGGGCTGATGCTGACGCAGGCGATCCAGACCCAGAAGGACTGGGAAGAGGTCGCCTATTACATGGTGCTGATCGTCCTGATGGTCATGGCGATGGACAGCCTGTCGGGCTGGCTGCGCCGCAAGCTGATCCGGGCGGAGTGAGCGATGCCGCGCCTCTCTGCCACCGAACCCTTCATCCATCCCGATTGCCTCATCCACGGCGCTGACTTCGGGGCCTATGTCGAGATTGGGCAGGGCAGCCGCATCCTGAATTCGACCTTTCAGGACTACGCCTATTGCGACCGCTTGGCAGATATTGCCAACACCACGGTGGGCCGCTTTTCCAACATCGCGGCGATGACGCGGATCGGGCCGACGGATCACCCCTATGCCCATGCGGCGCAGCACCATTTCCTGTATCGGTCCAGCTATTATTGGGACGATGCGACCGATGACCCCGATTTCTTTGCCGCCCGTGCGGCCCGTCGCACCGTGCTTGGGGCCGATTGCTGGATCGGCCATGGCGCAATCATCAAGCCAGAGGTGACGCTTGGGGCGGGGGCAATCGTGGCCTCAGGTGCCGTGGTGACCAAGGATGTCGCGCCCTTCATGATCGTGGCCGGATGCCCTGCCGTGCCGCTGCGCGCCCGGTTTTCGGCTGCGGTGATCGACCGCCTGATGGCGCTGGCATGGTGGGACTGGGATCACGCGCGCCTGCGCGGGGCCTTGCAGGATTTCCGCAGCCTGCGGGCCGAGGCGTTTCTGGACCGTCACGGCGGCTGAGGATTACTCTGCCGCCATGCGCGCCTGCACCTGACCGCAAAACCGCGTTGCGGCCTGACCCGACAGATGCGCCAGACGCCCGCCCGCGACGGTCATCTCTACCGCCCGCGTCGCCTTGTTCACCGCCACCAGATCGGCGCGCAGACCCGGTGCAATCTCGCCCCGGTCAATCAGGCCCAACACGCGGGCTGGACCGGACGAGACCAGCGCCCATGCCTGATCCAAGGGCAGCACACCTTCGTCCACCAGTTTCCACACCGCCAGCGCCAAGGCGGGGATGTGGTAATCCGACACCAGCCCGTCGCACAGCCCGTCACGCACGATGTCGATGGCGGCGATATTGCCCGCCTGCGATCCGCCGCGCACGACATTTGGCGCGCCCATCAGCACCGGGTCACCCCCGGCCTTGGCCGCTGCCGCCGCGCGGCGTGTGGTCGGAAACTCAGCAACCCGCGCGCCGATGATGCGGTAAAGCTCGCGCGTTTCGGCGTCGCGGTCATCATGACTGCCGTAAACGACACCGATCCGGTCAAATGCCTCGGCCATGGCCAGCAGGGCGCGTGGCATCTCTTTGGTCCGCGCCCAAGCGGTTTCGATGCGGTTGGACAATTCGCGCGGCGTCAGCCCGGCCTTGCGCGCCCAATTGGCAAAGCCATCGGGGTTCATGCGCTGCATCGACAGGCCTTCTTCGATGTGATCGTTGAACACGACATAGCCGATGCGGAACCGTTCCACCGCTTCGATCAGGCGGGGGACGGCGTCGATCAGATGCGTTTCCGCGCGGATTTGCACGCGCAGGTCTGTCAGGGCGTGGTCGCGCCAGTCCAGCACTGCCTGCATCACCCGCTCGGCCTGATCGGGGCCGCGCATGCCGCCCTCCCAACTCCAGCTTTGGGCCAGATAGGCGGTGGTCACGCCATGCGCTGCCGCCTCGCGGTCGGTGGCGGCAAGGGCGTCACGGATTGGAAACGGGGCCGAGGGGCGCGGGAACAACTGCCGTTCAAACCCGTCGCCATGCAGGTCGATGATCCCGGGCAAAAGCCAGTAGCCCGACAGGTCCACCACCGCCCCGCCCGAACAGGTGACGATCTGCCCGTTCAGCACGTCAACCGCGCCGCAGGCAAAGCCGTCTTGGGTCAGGACATCAGCGCCAAGCAGGCGCAGCGGGGGCAACAGGTCTGGCATGGGGAACTCGCGTTTTGCGTGTTCGCTGTGGATAACCCACTGAAGTGACGCCGCTGTGACAAAGTCAGTGACTTTCGGGTAACCCTGTCCCATCCACCGTCAGCGTCACGCGATCCCCCGCGAACCATGTCACGCCGTATTCCACAGGCTGGCCCGCCGGATCAACATTCACCGCCTCGGATCGCAAGACGGGCGCACCCTCGGCGATGCGCAGCCTGAGGGCGAGCATGGGTTTGGCCGCCTTTGCCGTCAGCCGGGTCGCGGCGCGGGTGTAATCGGCCACCCCGGCTTGCGCCAAGGCCGCCGTCACCGATCCGGTGGCGGCAAGCTGCGCGGGCAAGTCGGGAAAGCGCGCCGCGGGAAACACTGACCGAAACGCTGCCAGCGGCGTGGCATCGGCCAAAGAGACGCCTTCGACCACATGCACCAGCGCCGCCTCGGGCAGCGCCAGCGCCGCCGTCTCATGCGGTTCGGCGGGGCGGGTTTCGATGCGGGTGAATTCGCGCGACGGCACCTGACCTGCCGCCTGCACCGCCTGATGGAACCGCACTCGCCGCCCAAGCGGATACAGCGTCGGCTGCCCGGTCACGAACACCCCGGCCCCACGCCGGGCATTCACCAACCCACGCGCTGCCAGATCGGCCAGAGCATGGCGCACAGTGTGGCGATTGACGGCGAACCGGGCGGCAAGCTCTGCCTCGGTCGGCAATTTGGTGCCACGCGCGAAATGGCCGCGCCCGATCTCTGCCGACAGGGTCTCGGCAATCTCGCGCCACAGCAGGGCGCGGGTCATGTCCAACCCCTTGGCTGCGGGGATGTCATGGAAGTTTCACCAAAGCTTCGCACCGCCGACACCCTTTCCACGGTATCTAACTTGTATAGTTGTATAGAAAGATCACAGGTCTGCGACAATGACGACAGACAGCCACATTCAAATGGATCGCAAGGCGTGGATGGGGGTTCTGGCCCGCGCCAAGCCTGATGCGCTGACTGCCCTGATGCCCGCCGATCTGCCTGTGGCCAGCCTTTTGCGTGCGCCCGAAATCGGGTCGGTCATGGTGCGTGGCCGGGTCGGCGCAACCGGCGCGCCCTTCAATCTGGGCGAGGTGACGGTGACCCGCTGCGCCTTGCGTCTGCCCTGCGGCACCGTGGGTCATGGCCATGTGCAGGGCCGCGACCGCGACCACGCAAGGCACGCCGCGCTGATCGACGCGCTGATGCAGACCGACCGCGCCGAAGCGATCCGGGAACAGGTACTGACGCCCTTGGCGACGGCCGAGACGGCGGCCCGCAACACCCGCGCTGCCAAGGCGGCGGCGACCAAGGTGGAATTCTTCACATTGGTGCGCGGAGAGGACAAATGACCACAGACACCCTGACCGGCGGCTTTACCGACCCCGCGCGCCAATCGGCCATGGCGTTCCGCGCCTGCCTGACCGCGCTGTCCCGCCCTGGCCATATCGAGGTGCTGTCCTTCGCCACGCCGCCCGCGCCCATGTCTGTCGCTGCGGGCAGTCTGGCCCTGACGTTGCTGGACGGAACAACGCCCGTGCATCTGGCGGGGGCTTTGGATTGCGCGGCGGTGCGCGATTGGCTGACCTTTCACACCGGCGCACCGCTGGTGGGGGCGACCGAGGCGGTGTTTGCCTTTGGCACCTTTGCCGACCTGCTGCCGCTGGACCGTTTCGCCATCGGCACGCCGGAATACCCTGACCGCGCCGCGACTTTGGTGATCGATGTGCCCACGTTGGAGCCGACAGGCGCGCATCTGACCGGACCGGGGATCAAGGATCATGCCTTCCTCTCCCTGCCCGCCACGGCCCCCTTTCAGGCCAATCGCGCGATCTTCCCGCTGGGCTTCGATGCTTTTCTGACCTGCGGTGACCGGATTGCCGGTCTGCCTCGATCCACCATCGTGAGGGATGTCTGATGTATGTCGCCGTCAAAGGTGGTGAACGTGCCATCGACAATGCCCATGCCTTTCTGGCCGAGGAGCGCCGGGGGGATACATCCGTTGCCGAACTGACCGTGGCGCAAATCCGCGAACAGTTGCGGCTGGCGGTCAACCGCGTGATGGCCGAAGGCAGTCTCTATGACCCCGACCTTGCCGCGCTGGCGATCAAACAGGCGCGCGGCGATCTGATTGAGGCGATTTTCCTGATCCGCGCCTATCGCACGACCCTGCCGCGCTTTGGTGCCTCGCGCCCCTTGGATACGGCGGCAATGGCGGTGACGCGGCGGGTCAGCGCCACCTTCAAGGATGCGCCGGGCGGGCAAATCCTTGGACCGACCTTTGATTACACCCACCGCCTGCTGGAGTTCCGTCTGGCGGCGGATGGCGTGGCCCCCCCTGCGCCGACAGCCCCCGCCACCGGCGATG
>NKIT01000029.1:20422-33234 GCA_002256185.1 Rhodobacteraceae bacterium PARR1
ACCATTTCAAGCAGGTCAACGACGTGCATGGCCCCGCCACCGGCGATGCCGTGCCGCATATCACCGGCTTTCTGAACCGCGACGGGCTGATCGAGACGGATACCCCCAGCGACGACACGCCCCCCGACCTGACGCGCGAACCGATGGAACTGCCCGCCACCCGCCCCCTGCGCCTGCAAGCCTTGGCGCGCGGGGATGAGGGGTTCATCCTGTCGATGGCCTATTCCACCCAGCGTGGTTACGGGCGCACCCATGCCTTTGTCGGCGAATTGCGGATCGGCACGGTTGAGGTTGAGATGGACATCCCCGAACTGGGGTTCGCCGTCTGCATCGGTGAGGTTGAGGTGACGGAATGCGAAACCGTCAACCAGTTCAAAGGGTCAAAGACTGAACCGCCGCAATTCACGCGCGGCTATGGCCTGACCTTTGGCCAGACCGAACGCAAAGCCATCGCCATGTCCTTGGTGGACCGTGCCCTGCGCTGGAAGGAATTGGGCGAAGACAACACCGGCGCCCCAGCGCAGGATGAGGAATTCGTGCTGATGCATGCTGATAACGTGCAGGCGACAGGGTTCTTGGAACACATCAAACTGCCGCATTACGTCGATTTCCAGTCAGAGCTGGAACTGATCCGCAAACTGCGCGCCGAAGCGATGGCGGCGCTGCAAGAGGAGGCGGCGGAATGACCGATCAAGCCTATAACTTCGCTTACCTCGACGAACAGACCAAGCGGATGATCCGCCGCGCGATCCTGAAAGGGGTGGCGGTGCCCGGCTATCAGGTGCCCTTCGCCAGCCGCGAAATGCCGATGCCCTATGGCTGGGGCACGGGTGGGGTGCAGGTGACCGCCGCCTGCCTGACGCCGGATGATGTGCTGAAAGTGATCGACCAAGGCGCTGATGACACCACCAATGCCGTGTCCATCCGCAAGTTCTTTCAGCGGACCGCCGATGTGGCCGTGACCGAGGCGACGGCTGAGGCCACGATGATCCAGACCCGCCACCGCATCCCCGAACAGGCGCTGACAGAGGATCAGATCCTCGTCTATCAAGTGCCGATCCCGGAACCCTTGCGCTTTCTGGAACCACGCGAGACCGAAACCCGCAAGATGCACAGTCTTGAGGAATACGGGCTGATGCATGTGAAGCTGTATGAGGACATCGCCCGCCACGGCAGCATCGCCACCGCCTATGCCTATCCGGTGAAGGTTGAGGGGCGCTATGTCATGGACCCCTCGCCCATCCCGAAGTTTGACAATCCCAAACTGTCGGACTGTGCCGCGCTGCAACTTTTTGGTGCCGGGCGGGAGCAGCGGATTTATGCCCTGCCGCCCTATACGCAGGTCGTCAGCCTCGATTTCGATGACCATCCCTTTACCGCCAGCAAGGCCCCGCATGACTGCGACCTGTGTGGTGCCTCGGAAAGCTATCTCGATGAGGTGATCATGGATGACGCTGGCGGGCGGATGTTCGTTTGTTCCGACACCGATTTCTGCGCCTCACGCCGGGCAGAGGGCCATGTCGGACGGCTGGGCGCAGCGGAGGCTGGGAAATGAGCCGGATGGAAACCTTGACCACCCCCCTGTTGCAGGTGGAGCATCTGACCAAGCGCTACGGCACGCGGATCGGCTGTGCGGATGTGTCCTTTGATCTTTGGCCGGGTGAGGTCTTGGGGATTGTCGGCGAAAGCGGGTCGGGCAAATCTACGCTTTTGTCCTGCCTCGCCGGGCATCTGACCCCGGATCAGGGCCGGGTGATCTTTGACACCCGCGATGGCCCCCGTGACGTGCTGGCGATGGGCGAGCCTGAGCGTCGGCGGCTGTCGCGCAGCGATTGGGCCTTTGTGCACCAGAACCCGCGCGATGGCTTGCGGATGGGGGTGACGGCGGGCGGCAATGTCGGCGAGCGGCTGATGGCCGTCGGCGCGCGGCATTACGGCGACATCCGCGCCAAGGCGACTGATTGGTTGGGCCGGGTTGAGATTGCCGCCGAACGCATCGACGACCGCCCCAGCGCCTTTTCCGGCGGGATGCAACAACGCCTGCAAATCGCGCGCAATCTGGTGACCGGGCCACGGCTGGTGTTCATGGATGAACCCACGGGCGGCTTGGACGTGTCGGTTCAGGCGCGGTTGTTGGACCTGCTGCGCGGGTTGGTGCGCGAAATGGGGCTGTCGGCGATCATCGTGACGCATGATCTGGCCGTGGTGCGCTTGCTGGCGGATCGGTTGATGGTGATGAAGGGCGGCCATGTCGTCGAAAGCGGGCTGACCGATCAGGTGCTGGACGATCCGCAGCACGCCTATACGCAACTCCTCGTCTCTTCCGTCTTGCAGGTGTGACATGATCCGCATTTCCGGCGTTTCCAAGAACTTCACCCTGCACAATCAGGGCGGCACGGTGATCCCGGTGATGGCCGGGGCCGCGCTGGAGGTGGCCCCCGGCGAATGTGTCGGGCTGATCGGCGCATCGGGTGCCGGCAAATCCACGCTGATGCGGATGGTCTGGGGCAATTACCTTGCGGCTTCGGGCAGCATCATGGTGGGGGGCCTTGATGTGGCCAAAGCCGAACCACGCCAGATCATCGCGCTGCGGCGGGTGACCTTGGGCTATGTCAGCCAATTCCTGCGCGTGGTGCCGCGCGTGCCGACGCTGGATGTGGTGGCCGAACCGCTGCTGCAACTGGGCGTGCCGCAGGATCAAGCGCGGGACCGGGCGGCGGGTTTGCTGGCACGGTTGAACATCCCGCAGCGGCTGTGGTCCCTGTCGCCCACCACGTTCTCGGGTGGTGAGCAGCAGCGCGTCAATATCGCGCGTGGCTTTGCCCACACATACCCCGCGCTTTTGCTGGACGAACCCACCGCCAGTCTGGATGCCGCCAACCGCGAGGTAGTGCTGTCCCTGATCCTTGAAGCCAAGACACGCGGGGCGGCAATCCTTGGGATTTTCCATGATGAGGGCGCACGGGCGCGGGTTTGCGACAGACTGGTCGATGTGACGGGCTTTACGCCCAAGGTCGCGGCATGACGGGTGCGGTCTTTGCCGTTGTCGGCCCGTCAGGCGCGGGCAAGGACACGTTGATCGCGGCGGCGCGGCAGACCCGTCCCGATCTGGTGATCGTGCGCCGCGTCATCACCCGTCCTGAAAGCGCGGGCGGCGAGGATTTTTATGGCGTGTCAGAGGCCGAGTTTGAGGCCCGCCGCGCGCGCGGCGAATTCGCCTTGCACTGGCGCGCGCACGGCCTGCGCTATGGCATCCCGCAGGCGCAAGTGGACCTGCGCGACGAAGGTCACCCAGTGGTGTTCAACGGATCGCGCGCCGCTTTGGAACGCGCGGTTGAGGTGATGCCCGGCCTGCGGGTGATCCGGGTCTGTGCGCCTTCAGCCGTGTTGATGGAACGGCTCTTGGCGCGTGGGCGGGAAAGCCGCGAAGAGATCGCAGAGCGCATCCAGCGGGCCAGCTATGACATTCCGGCAGGCTTGCCGGTGGTAGATGTCCGCAACGACGGCTCGCTTGCCGATGGCGTGGCGCAGTTTCTGGCCGCGCTTCATCCCCCGGTCAGCGCATGACGCGACAGCAAATGGAACCGGCCCACATCATCCTCTCCCATCAGGCACAGTTCCTGAACCTCAAACGGGCGCGGCAACACCGGGGCCAGCCAATCGGTCAGCACTGGCGCCACAGAATCGGCCACAGCCTCGGGCAGGTCGTCGGACAGGGTGAGGTGGAATTGAAACTCCTCCATCACATAGGGGTAACCCCAGATATCGAGGAGTTGCTTTTGCCGCGGCGACAGACGCGCGGGCTGGCGCTTGGCGATTTCGGCTTCGGTCAAGGGCGCGCGCAGATGGTCGCTGCGGCTGACAACCTCGGCCCCAAGTCGCAAAAGTTCGCTTTCATCCCCGGTCGGTGTCAGGGCGAGGAAACCCTTGATGCGGTGGAGGGCCAGCCCGTCCAAAGACACTGGCGGCAGGGCGCGCGCGATGTCCTCAACCGCCCGCGTCACGTCTCCCGCCGTCACACCATCCGCCAGCCGGAACGGGGCGCGGATGGTGCCGTGAAAGCCGTATTTGCGCGGCGCGCGGGTGAGATCGGCGACAGGCCACGCCAGCGCGGCCAGCACGGGATGCGGCACAGGTGCGGCGCGGTCCACATCCCAGCCCAGCCAGCTTGCGCAGGCATCGGCAAAGTCGCCGGGGCGCGGGGCATAGTAGATCGCGTAGCGTCGAAATTCTGTCATGGCCGTTTCCCGTCTTTTGCTCCCTTTAGCGGCCCCGCGTCACATGGATGTGACGCGCTTGCTTCATATCCATGACCTTCCCTTGCACCGGACCTTTCCGATGACCGATACCCTTTTGTCAAACGCCCGCATCGTGCTTCCGCATGAGGTGATCCACGGCTCTGTCCTGCTGCGGGACGGTGTCATTGCCGCCATTGACCCCGGCCCCACCGCCGTTGCAGGGGCCGAGGATATGGGCGGTGACCTGCTAATGCCCGGTCTGATCGAGTTGCACACCGACAATCTGGAACGCCACATCGAACCGCGCCCCAAGGTGGATTGGCCCCATGCCGCCGCCATCATCGCCCATGATGCGGAATTGGCCAGCGTGGGGATCACCACGGTGTTTGACGCGCTGCGCGTGGGGTCGGTTGTGTCCAAGGCCAAGTCGAATTACGGCGAATATGCCCGCGCCTTGGCGGATGAGATCGTGGCCCTGCGCGATGCCGGGGCGCTGCGCGTCAACCATCTGATCCACCTGCGGGCGGAAGTGTGTTCTGAAACCCTGATCGCCGAGTTGGACAAGTTCGGGCCAGAGGATGGTATCGGCATCGTCAGCCTGATGGACCATACCCCCGGCCAGCGCCAGTTCCGCGACATGACGCAGTTGAAGAATTACGTCTGCGGCAAGCACGGGTTTTCCGACGCGGAATTCGAAGCGCATATCGCCGGGCAAAAGGCCCTGTCCGATCTGATGGGCACCGCACATGAGGCGGCGGCGGTCGCGGAATCCCGCCGCTTTGGCGCGGTTCTGGCCAGCCATGATGACACCACGCGCGACCATGTCGCGCAGTCGGCCCGCCACGGCGCGCAATTCGCCGAATTTCCAACGACGGTTGAGGCGGCGCAAGCCTGCAGCGACCATGGCATCGCCGTGATGATGGGCGCGCCCAACCTGATCCGGGGCGGGTCGCATTCCGGCAATGTGGCGGCCAAGGCGTTGGCCGAGGCGGATTTGCTGGACATCGTGTCATCGGACTATGTGCCGTCGTCCCTGCTTTCGGCCGCCTTGATGCTGGGCGACATCTGGGGCGACCTGCCGCGCGGGATTGCCACCGTGACCCGCGCGCCTGCGCAGGCGGCGGGGCTGGCTGACCGGGGCGTGATCGCGCCGGGCCTGCGCGCCGACCTGATCCGCGTGGCCCGCTTTGGCACGGCGGGGATGCTGCGCGGCACATGGGTCGCGGGGCGGCGCGTCGGCTGATGTCATGATCCTGTGACGCAGCTGTGGCTTTGTCCCAACCGACACCCAACGGAATGGACAGCAGAATGAACGGCGCAAAGGATTGGCTTCAGGCGGAACTTGAGGACAGCTTCGACGAGGAAATCGAACTGGAACTTGAAGATGCGGTCCTGTCGCGGGAAATCGCGCGCATCTACAAGGATCGCCACCCCGACATGATCGACCGGCGGGTCTATTTCGAAACGCTGATCCGCCTGCAATCCGAGCTGATCAAGCTGCAAGATTGGGTGCAGTATCACAAGAAGAAGGTCGTCGTGCTGTTCGAAGGCCGTGACTCGGCGGGCAAGGGCGGTGTGATCAAGCGCATCACCCAACGTCTCAATCCGCGTGTCGTGCGGACGGTTGCGCTTCCTGCGCCGTCTGACCGGGAAAAGACCCAGTGGTATTTCCAGCGCTACGTCCCCCACCTGCCCGCAGGCGGGGAGATCGTGCTTTTTGACCGCAGTTGGTACAACCGCGCCGGGGTAGAGCGGGTGATGGGGTTCGCCAGCGAAGATCAGGTCGAACAGTTCTTCAATGACGTGCCGGAATTTGAACGGATGCTGGTTCGCTCTGGCATCACGGTCATCAAGTATTGGTTCTCGATCACGGATGAGGAACAGCAGATGCGCTTTCTGATGCGCATTCATGATCCGATGAAACAGTGGAAACTGTCGCCCATGGACCTGCAAAGCCGGGTGCGGTGGGAGCTTTACACCAAGGCCAAGGAAGAGATGTTCGCCCGCACCAACATCGCCGAGGCCCCTTGGTATATCGTCGAAGGCAACGACAAAAAGCGCGCGCGGCTGAATTGCATCGATCACCTGTTGACGCTGATCCCCTATGCGCCCGTCCCGCATGAGGAAATCCATCTGCCCGACCGCGTGTTCAACCCTGATTACGAACGCGCCGTCCTGCCGCCGGAACTGTATGTTCCGCCAAAATACTGACCGGCCCAGACTACCCCCTGCGCCATCAGCGGCGCAGGGGTCAAGCCCGCCCGCTTGCCCCCAGATTGCGCAAGATTTCCCGCGCCGCTTCGTCGACAGGGGCTTCAGTCGCTTTGAGGATGGCAATCCGGTCAAACACCTGCGCATCGCGCGTCAGGGTGTCGCGCAGGGCGGCGCCAAAGGCCATGCGCAGTTCGGTGCCGATGTTGAATTTGGCAATGCGGCTGGTGGCGGCAAGGGTGGCGCGTTCGGCCATGGGCACGCCAGAGCCGCCGTGGATCACCAAGGGCACGGTCGTCACCGCCTCAATCGCGCGCAGGCGGGTCAGGTCCAGCCCCTGTCCCTTCGTCAGTTGCAGATGCACATTTCCGACCGAGATGGCCATCGCGTCAATCCCCGTCTCACGGGCAAAGCGTGCGGCCTCATTGGGGTCCGTCCCGGCGGACTCTGCTCCCCCGGCATAGCCGACAAAGCCGATCTCACCCTCACAACTCGCCCCCGC
The DNA here is from genome assembly GCA_002256185.1 of Rhodobacteraceae bacterium PARR1. Lineage (GTDB taxonomy): Bacteria > Pseudomonadota > Alphaproteobacteria > Rhodobacterales > Rhodobacteraceae > Paragemmobacter. Next base: position 27,374 of record NKIT01000029.1, read on the forward strand.
CGCATGGGCCAGTTCCGCCACCGCTGCCGTCAGGTCGATGTTCTGCGCCAAGGGCAGCTTTGATCCGTCCACCATGACCGAGGTGAACCCTTCGCCCAGAGCTTCGCGGCATTCCTCTAGGGTATAGCCGTGGTCCAGATGCGCCACCACCGGGACAGCGGCCCCTTCGGCCAACGTGCGGAACATCTGCGCCAGCACCCGCAGCGGCGTATGGGCGCGACAGCCCGGACCGGCTTGCAGGATCACGGGCGCACGTTCAGCCTCGGCCGCTGCAACATAGGCGCGCATATCCTCCCACCCCAGACACACCAATCCCGGCACGGCATAGCCATCCCGCAGCGCCGGTTGCAGGACATCTGCCAGCGTCGCCAGCGTCATTTGAACTTGGCCACCATGTCCATGATGCCGGGGATTGTGTGCATTTGCGCCGCATGGGTGGGTTGGAAATGCTGCTTCAGGCTGCGCTGGCTTTGCCCGCCAAGGATGGTGAAATAATACATCTCATATCCCGGCAAGACGCAGCAGGGGTGATAGCCCTTGTCGATCAAGACGGTTGAGCGGTTCATGATGTGATAAGCCTCGCCCGGTTCATTATCCACCCGTTGCAGCATTTGCAGGCCCGATCCGTAGTCGGGGCGGAAGCGGAAGTTATAGCATTCGTCATGGCGGGTTTCGTCCGGCAAGCGATCCGTGTCGTGCTTGTGGCTGGGAAAGCCCGACCAGCCGCCTGCACCCACGGTGAACAGCTCGCTCACCAGCAGCCGCCCGACACGGTCATGATAGGCCGCCCCAAGGATGTGCTTGATCTTGCGATGGGTTTTGGTGTCGTCCGAGCCGTATTGCACGCGGTCAATCTCTGCCGCGCGCACGGCAAAGGGGCGCAGGGTTTCGGTGTATTGCGCGCCTGCGATGAACACCTCCGTCTCAGTGCGGGCGGTGATGCGGGTGGCCGTGTCGGTGGGGACATAGACGCCTTCAGGCTCACCGTCCCAGACATCAACGCCGCGATGGCCGATGTCGGCAAAGGTCTGGCCCATGGTTTCCACCGTCACCGTGCCGGTCGCGGGCACGACGCAAGTCTCATACCCCGGCGTGCGATAGTCGAAATGCTGACCCGCCTGTAACCTGACGATGTTGAAATAGACCAAGGGCACCAGCGGGTGATCCCTGTCCACAATAGGGCGGTTTTGGTTGTCATGAGGGGCGATGTGCATGGTGTGTCCTGTCAGCCTGCGGTCGGGCCGGGGTGAAGGGTCAAGAAGTGGTCGAGTTCCTCAGGCGTCGGCATCGCGGGCGCACAGCCCACCCGCGCGACGACCATCGCGGCGGCGGCTGATCCGCGCAAAACGGCATCCGTCAAGGCGCGCCCTTGCGACAGGCTGGCGATCAGAGTGCCAAGAAAGGCATCCCCCGCCCCGGTGGGTTTCAGCGCCTCGGTCCGGTAGATGCCGGTGCGGACCTCAGCCCCGGCGGTCAGGGTGATCGCGCCCGCCTCGCCCATCTTGTAGATGACGATCTGCGCGCCCTTGGCGATCAGGCTGCGGGCCTTGTCCAAGCCCCGGTCCAGCGACCCCGCCATGAAGCCGAATTCAACGTCATTGCCGACGATCATATCGCACAGGGCGGCGGCGCGGGAATAGACCTCGGACGCCTCTGCCGCTGAGCGCCATGAATAGGGCCGGTAGTCGATGTCAAAGATCAGCGGCAGGCCAGCGGCGCGGGCAAGGTCAAAGGCGCGGAAGGTGGCGGTTCGGGACGGCTCTGCCGCCAGCACCGTGCCGGTGGTGATCAGGGCACCAAAGCGGCTGTAATCGACGGCTTCCACATCTGCGGCGGTCATCGCGAAATCGGCAGCGCCGTTGCGGTAGATCACCGATTGGCAGTTTTCCAACCGCGTTTCCACCACGGCCAGCGAATTGCGGGCCTCGCCGCCCGTGGCGCGCACATGGGCGCGATCCACCCCGTAAGCATCGAGTTGCGCCAGACAGAACCGCCCCACCGCGTCATCCGACACGCAGGTGAGCAGCGCCGCCTTCCCCCCCGCCCGCGTCAAAGCCACCGCGATATTGGCTGATGACCCGCCAAGCGCCGAGGTAAAGCGCGTCGCCGTTTCAATCGGCGTGCCCGGCGGGTCGGCGTAAAGGTCCATGCCTGCGCGCCCGATCACCAGACAGGGCGCTTGGCCAAGGCGCGACAGGTCAGCCATGCGGCACACCGCGAACAGAGGTGAAAAGCATGATCCGATGCTGCATTCTGGGTGGGCCTTCCGAACGGGGCTTGCGCGTTTTGCGCGCTGAGGATAGCAATTTTGCAACCGGTTGCAATGTCGGCCTTCGGGGGGAGCGACCATGTCAGAGATCGGAATTGGCCTTGTTGGCGGCGGCTATATGGGCAAGGCCCATGCGGTGGCCCTCTCTGCCGTTGCGGCGATCTTTGACACGGCCTTGCGCCCGCGGTTAGAGGTGGTTGCCGCCACCACGCGCGCCTCTGCATCGCGCTATGCCCGTGTTTACGGATTTGCGCGCGGCACCTCGGATTGGCGCGATCTGGTGGCCGATCCCAAGGTGCAGGCGGTCGTCATCGCCTCGCCGCAATCCACCCACCGCGCGATTGCCGAAGCCGCTTTTGCCGCCGGAAAGCCGGTGTTTTGCGAAAAACCGCTCGGCGCATCGCTTGAGGATGCCAAGGCGATGGTTGCGGCGGCCGAAGCCTCGGGTCAGCCCAATATGATCGGCTTTAACTATGTTCGCACCCCCGCCACGCAATTCGTGCGGCAGCTGTTGGCGGATGGGGTGATTGGCCGCGTCACATGGTTTCGCGGTGAGCATACCGAGGATTTCCTGTCCGACCCAGACGCCCCTGCGACATGGCGCACGATGGGGCGGGCGAATGGCTGTATGGGCGATCTGGCCCCGCATCCGATCAACTGCATGCTGGCGCTGATGGGGCCGGTGGCGGAACTGTCGGCACGGATTGAAACGGTGCATCCCACCCGCCCCGGCGGCACGGTGGACAATGACGACCACGGCCAGTTGATGCTGCGATTTACCTCTGGCGCGATGGGGCATCTTTACATCAGCCGCACTGCCACGGGCCGCAAAATGGGCTATGCCTACGAAATTCATGGCACCAAGGGCAGCATCCGCTTTGACCAAGAGGATCAGAACTCGGTCCACCTTTACCGCGCCGAAGGGCCAGAGGCGACGCGCGGCTTTACCCGCATCCTGACCGGTCCCGCGCATCCCGATTATCTGCCCTTTTGTCAGGGGCCGGGACATGGCACCGGCTATCAGGACCAGATCATCATCGAGGCGCGGGATTTCCTTAAGGCCATCTATTCGGGCCAGCCGGTTTGGCCGACCTTCCGCGATGGCCTCGCGGTTTCCCAGATCATCGACACCGCCTATCAGGCATCCGACGACGGCCGCTGGCACGCCGTCCCAGAGGTATGAGGACCAAATGACGATCCGTATCGGCAATGCGCCCTGCTCTTGGGGTGTGGAATTCGCAAGCGATCCGCGCAACCCGACATGGCAGCAGGTGCTGTCGGATTGTGCTGGCGCGGGGTATAAGGGGATCGAGCTTGGCCCCATCGGCTTTATGCCCGAAGACCCGGCGATCCTTGGCCCCGCTTTGGCGGAGCATGGGTTGGAACTGATCGGCGGCGTGGTGTTCCGCCCCTTCCACGATCCTGCTGCCTGGGATGAGGTGATGGATGCCGCAACCCGCACCTGCAAGGCGCTGGTGGCGCATGGTGCCCAGCATCTGGTGCTGATCGACTCTATCTCGCCCCGCCGCGCGCCGACCGCTGGTCGCGCGGATGCCGCCGAGCAGATGGACAGCGCCGAATGGTCCGCCTTTCGCGACCGCATCGCCACCGTCGCCAAAATGGGGGCCGAGGAGTATGGCCTGACCGTCGGCATCCACGCCCATGCCGCAGGCTTCATCGACTTTGAGCCGGAACTGGAGCGTCTGCTGTCCGAAGTGGACGAACGCATCCTGAAAATCTGCTTCGACACCGGCCACCATTCCTATGCAGGCTTTGACCCTGTGGCCTTTATGCGCCGCCACATCGGGCGGATTTCCTATATGCACTTCAAGGACATCGACCCCGTGGTCAAAGCCGATGCCATCGCCAAATCCACCGGATTTTACGATGCCTGCGGGCAGGGCATCTTCTGCAACCTTGGCAAGGGCGACGTCGATTTCCCCACGGTGCGGCAAATCCTGCTGGAGTCGGGCTTCAAAGGCTGGTGCACGGTGGAACAAGACTGCGACCCGACGCTGGATGTCAGCCCCATCGACGACGCGCGCAAGAACCGCGATTATCTTTCTTCTATCGGCTTCTAAGGGGCACTCCTCATGGCACAACTGAACTGGGGCATGATCGGCGGCGGTGAGGGCAGTCAAATCGGACCCGCGCACCGTCTGGGTGCTTTGGCCGATGGGCATTTCAAGATGGTCGCGGGTGCCTTGGACCATCGCCCCGATGTCGGGCGCGAGTATGCACAACGCTTGGGCGTGGCCCCCGACCGCGCCTATGGCGACTGGCAAGAGATGCTGGCGGGCGAACGCAACCGTCCCGACCGCGTTGATCTGGTGACGGTGGCCACCCCGAACTCCACCCATTTCCAGATCACCAAGGCCTTTCTTGAGGCCGGGTTCAACGTGCTCTGTGAAAAGCCGATGACCGTGACGGTGGAAGAGGGCGAAGAGATCGTCCGCATCGCCGCCAAGACCGGCAAAATCTGCGCGGTGAACTACTGCTATTCCGCCTATCCTATGGTGCGCCAAGCCCGCGCGATGGTCCGCAATGGCGATATCGGCAAGGTGCGCTTGGTGGTGACCAACTTCAGCCACGGCCACCACGGCGACGCAACCGATGCCGAAAACCCCCGCGTCCGCTGGCGCTATGATCCGGCGATGGCGGGAGTATCCGGCCAATTCGCCGATTGCGGCATCCATGCGATGCACATGGCCAGCTTCATCTGTGATGATGAGGTGGAGAAACTCTCCGCCGACTTCGCCTCGACCATCCCCAGCCGGATGCTGGAGGATGACGCGATGGTCAACTTCCGCATGACCAAGGGTGCGGTGGGGCGGCTGTGGACCTCATCGGTTGCGATCGGGCGGCAGCATGGCTTTGACATTCAGGTGTTTGGCGAAACTGGCGGCTTCCGCTGGGCGTCGGAACAACCCAACCAGTTGATCTATACCCCTGTCGGTGGGCGCACGCAGATCATGGAAAAGGGCGAAGGCGGGCTTTACGACGACGCCAAGCGCCTGTCCCGTGTGGCGATTGCGCACCCGGAGGGCTTTCCCTTGGCGGTGGCGAATATCTATTGCGATCTGGCCGACAGCATTCGTGGCACGGCGCGGGATGGATTGCCGTTGGCCTCGGCTGGCGTGCGGTCCATGGCGGCGGTGCATACGGCGGTGGCCTCGGCCAAGGCTGGCGGCCAATGGCTGGACGCCCGCCCGCCGATGTTCCGCTAAAGACGGCGCAAGGTCTCCCGCTCGATCACCTGGCAGGGAAACAGCCGGGTTTCGGGCGGGCGATCCGGCGTTTCAATCGTGGCCACCACCAGATCAATGGCGGCCTCGATCATCGCGGCCACGGGCTGGCGGATCGTCGTCAGCCCGATGTTCTGCCAGCGCGACATCTCCATATCGTTCAGCCCGATCAGACCGATATCCCCCGGCACCGTCAGCCCGGTATCCTGAATGGCGCTCAGTGCGCCGACCGCCAAGAGATCATCGCCGCAGAAATACGCCTCTGCCGGGTGCGCCGCCAAAAGGCGCTGCATCTCGGCCCGTCCGGCGTCAAATGTGTAATCCGTGGCATAGGACTGGGACAGGTG
>NKIT01000246.1 GCA_002256185.1 Rhodobacteraceae bacterium PARR1
AGCTTGCGGTCCAGATCGCGCCAGTCGTTGTGCTTCCACAGCACCTTGTCGGCGCGGGAATGGCGGATGCCTTCGATCATGGAGGCGTGGTTCTTTTCATCCGACAGGATCACCGCATTGGGGATTTGCGACCCCAGTGTGGACAAGGACGCCCAGTTGGACACGTAGCCCGAGGTGAACAACAGTGCCGCCTCTTTGCCATGCAGATCAGCGAGTTCCGCCTCAAGCATGCGGTGATGCACGGTGTTGCCGCCGATGTTGCGCGTGCCGCCTGCGCCAGTGCCGCAGGCCGTGACCGTATCGACCATGGCGCGGACCACATCGGGGTTCTGCCCCATGCCAAGGTAGTCATTGCTGCACCAGACCGTCACATCCTGCACCGCGCCGTCGCGATGATGGGCGGCCTTGGCCTCGCCGGTGCAGCGCTTTTCCAGATCGGCGAACACGCGGTAATTGCCATCGGCACGCAGCCGGTCAAGACGGTCGTGAAAGAAGCTGTCAAAGTCCATGGCGTCACTTTCTTGTCGCAAGGCCGGTTTTGGGGCCCATGTCGGCGTGGAGTTCGGATCGGGTTGCATCAGCGGTGTCGCGGCCCGTGGGCAGCATCCAGCGCCAGAGTTTCTGATCGGGGAAGGGCAGGACCATGAAGCCATGTTCCAGCAGGGCAAGGATCGTCAGCGTGGTCAGCAGCACATGCCCGACGAATGCGCCATCGGCATCGGTCAGCATCGCCTGATTGAACCAGCACGCCGCCACCCCCGCCAGACCCAGCACCGAGACCGGGAAAACCCAGTTCATGCGCGCGTGGCGGAAATGGCTGGCCAGATGCGCCAAGGGGCGCGGCAGGAATTCGGTATGGATGCGCGGCACGCCGAAAAAGAGGTTCAGCTTGGCCGACACCCGCGCGCCCAGCATCAGCGCAAAGGTCCAGAAGCCAAACTGGTTCTCGCCGCCCATCGTGTATTGCATGATGGCCAGCAAGGCCCCCAGCAGCGCCATCTCGTGCCACAGGATCGTGCCCACTGCGCGCCACATCCGGCGCGGCATCGGGGTCACGGCGGGGCAGGGCTGGCGGTTCGGGCCGGTGATGATGCCGGACAGGAAGGCAAGCTCGATCCAGCCCCAGACGGCGAGCGCCGATAGAAAGGCCAGATAGACCGCCAAGACCGTGGAATCGTCGCGTGTGGCGTAAAGTCCGGCAAAACCGCCCAGCAGCAGCGGCAGGCCCAGAAGCACCGACCACAGATGCGCGTCGCGCCCCTGCAGATCGGCGCGCGTCACCCGCCACAGGATGGCCCCGGTGGCGAACCACCAGATGAACAGGGCTGATCCCACGGCGAGCCAAGGATTAGTCATGCGCGGCACCCCGTGTGACAGGGGTGCCGCGCCGGTCCGGGGGACGCGCCCATCGCCCCGGTGCCGACCGCCGCCGTAGCGTCGGTATGTGGGTGATCAGTCAATACGACGGCTCCATCCGCACATTGGCGGGGGGAACGGTCTTCTTGACCGGGATCAGATACAGTCCGGCAAAAGCCAGCATCGCGCGGGCGGAGGCCGCCTTGTGCCGCAGCCAGCCGCCAGCGCCGCCGGATTTCTTGGCGTGCTCCATGTCCAGCATGGCCGCGTTCATCTTGCGCAACAGCGGAATCCAGCGCGGGTGGTCGATGTCGAGTTCCACCGGGAACACCTGCCGCGCGATGGCGGAGGTTTTGCGGTATACCTCTTGGTCATACCAGTCGATGTCGATCCCCAGCGCATTGTGGAATTCCACGCGCGCATGGTCCCGCACCCACATGGTCGAATAGACCGCCGTCAGGAAAAAGCGAATCCACAGCTTGTTGACGAAGCTGGTGGTCAGCTTTGGGTCCGTCCGCATCAGCAGGGCAAAGGCCTCGCCGTGGCTGAACTCGTCGTTGCACCATTCGCGGAACCATTTGAAGATCGGATGGATGCGATGTTCGGGATGCGCCTCAAGGTGGCGATAGATCGTGATGTACCGCGCGTAGCCGATCTTTTCCGACAGGTAGGTGGCGTAGTAGATGAACTTCGGCCGGAAATAGGTATATTTCTTGGCCTTGGTCAGAAAGCCA
>NKIT01000030.1:0-9060 GCA_002256185.1 Rhodobacteraceae bacterium PARR1
GATCGACCTGTGCCTGATCGACAACAAGGCGGGAGGGGGGGGGCCTGAGCGTGGGGCCGAATGGCCCCGACCACCTTCTGCCCTTCCTTCGGAAATACCGGACGCGCCGCCCCCGGCGCGCCGCATCCTCATCGCCAGAGAACTGCCACCATGACCGACACCCAGCCCCCGCTGACCCCTGGGCCGCGCCCGAACCTCCTCCAGGCCCTTCACGCGCTGGAAGAGGCCGCAGCCGGGCCCAGCCCCGATACCCTCGCCGCAGCACCGCTGCTGCACCTCTGGTCCCCCGTCCTCATCGGTGCCGACCTCTGCCTTGCCGGAGAGGCCACCGGCCACCCCCACCTGCCTGATGGCATCATCACGACCTCGCTGCTCCTCGCCCTCGCCCAAGACCTGACCTGGGCCCGAACCTTCAGCCGCTTCTACCGCCTGAACCGTCCCCTCGACGCCGCCCTGTCCGAGGCCTGCGCCTCACCAAACGTGCACATTATCGATGCCTACGGCCACCAGGCCATACCCGTCCCCGTCGCAAGGAAATGGATCGAACGGACCGCGGAATGGGTCAGGGCAAGGGTCGGGGAGTGAGAGGGCGGGCGGCAGCATTGACCCGGTTAATTCCTCGGTTCGCGGAAAGTATCGGAAATAGTTTTTCGCAAACCATTGATAACAAATGATATTTTGAAAACTCGACTCGACTCGTGCCGTCGAAAATGGTATTTCTAATTTGTCCAGCAAAAAAACTGGATTTTGGCGATCGGCGACAATGCGAGAGGCGTGTCGCGCAAAGGGTGGAGCAGGCGGATGGGACGAACGAGCAAGAAATTCAGCGATCACGACGCCGTCGTCCTGCAGAATATGCGCATCAGGAAATCTACAGACGAAAAAGCGCGGCGAGAGCGCAAGAAGGCGGCTGAAGCTGCTGGACTGCCGAATCTGTTTAGTCAGGCACTCAGGATCGGTTCTGAAATTGCGCGGTGGTTCATGAAACGGGGGAGAAAGCAAACCGACTGCACTTTGGAGATCGGTGTCATTGACGGACAACTGACCATTGTCGGTCAAAAGCGCAAGCGGCCAAAAAAGAACCCCAGCGCGAACGAACAGTTCGACCTGTTCAAATGGTCCTCGCCGCAGACCGAAGAGCCGGAGGCCTGAGATGGAAAAAGAAATCACTCGCCCGCATCGTGCCAATAACGGAGATGCCCAGCACTGGGAAAATCCGGGGCTTCGCTGGGAAAGAACCGGGGTATCAGACCAGGAAGTGTGGGAAAGTCCCCCTGAAAATGGGGAAAGCCTGGACGATGCAGCGGGAATTTTCGGCCTGAGTTTCCCGGAAGGCGACGGCAAGACAAGTGATCTTGGCAACTCCTTGATTGCCTCTCCAAAGGACACTGCGGACACCACTTTGTCTGCCGAGGTGCTTTTCCAGATGATGGTCGACCTTCTGCCAGCTGGTCATATCTTTGACCAGGACAGGCAAGTGATCTTCGCATGCCGCAGCGACGAAACTCGCGAAGATATTTGTGGTCCGATTGCCGTGCTCCGCTCTGTTCACGATTTAGACGGGACGAACTGGAGCCGGGAAGTCGCCTTCATCGACCGCGGCGGTGACGTCAAAGCGCTGATCATCCCCGATGATGACTTGCTTGGTGGAACCGCCGTCGCAAAGCGCTTCGCCAGCATGGGGTTGGCGATCTATGGCTCCCCGAAAGACTTTTTGGACTTTCTCAAGGCGTGGGAAATGCCTGGCCCCAGGGCCGTCAGGTTACATCGCCAAGGTTGGGCGTCACCCCAAGTTCGTGCCTTCATGTTTCCGGATGGGATGATCATCGGCGCTGATCCCAACGACACTGCCCATCAGTTCGTGGGTCGTGTTGCGCGGTCTGATTTTGCGCCGGTAGCCGCTTCTGCCTGCTTGGCGATGCGACCCCTTGTGCGCGGCAATGCGATGGCGATCACGGCGATTTGTGCTGGCCTCGCTGGGCCAATTCTTGGACTGTTTAATGCGAACGGGTTCGGTCTCCATCTCGCCGGTCCGTCAGGCATCGGCAAAAGCACGCTGGGCAAACTTGCACAATCGGTCTGGTCGACCGCGCCTCTCGCAACAGGTGAGGCAACTTCTGCCGCCGTCTTGGCTACGCTCGTGCGCGGACATCACGGCCTTGTTGTCATTGACGAGTTGCGTCCGAAAAAGGGGCAGGCGGAAGTGGCCTACAGTATGGGAAACGGTAACGGCCGTGGGCGAACCAACGGTCAAGGCGATCTCATTGAACCCACGCACACGGTCGGGATTGTATTGACCACCGGTGAGATTTCGGCGGCGGATGCCATCTCTGGGTCTGGTGATCAAGTTCACGATGGCCAGATGGTCCGGCACATCACCTTGCCACTCGTTGGCTTTCCGCATGGCATTTTTGACGTGCTCAACGGTTTCGCGTCTTTCGAAGACCTCGCGGCGGCGATCTCGGAGGCTGGGCTGCGGCATGGAGGTTCGATGGCGCGGCGCTTCATCACCCAGCTTTGCCGTTGGGAGGGCGACATCAGCAAAGACCTTAAGGCGATGATCGCGCGAAACCATCACGAACTCATCTCTCAACTTGTAACCTCTGACTGGCCTACAGATCCGAAAGCAAAACGCGTGCTGCGGAATTTTGCTGTTCTTCAGGCAGCTGGTGAACTGGCCGAGTCTTTCGGGATGGCGTGTTGGGATGAGGGCGATCTCGTCCCGTCCATACGAGAGGCCGCACGCCGCGCCCTATTGTTCTTGCGAAAACCCGACCTTTTTTCCGCCTTGCCGTGCCCTGACGAAGCCGCGCGCGATGCCCGCCGCAAAATCTTGATGTATGTAGATGCCCGGCATCGGGACCTTCATATCAAGGGCAGGGCACTCTCGGCTCCAGAGGACAATATCCTCGGCTGGCTTGACGAAACGCGCCTCCATCTTCGTGCCAGCACCTTCTTGGAGGTCTTTGGCGACGAGGAAACTGCTAAAACCGCGATTTCAGCCCTCCGGCAAGCAGGAGACCTGCCTCCGGCAAGCAGGAGACCTGCGTGTTGGCGACGGGATGCATATCGCACGCAAGCTGCCAACTTGGACCGGCCGGAACGGTCGCGCCCTCTGCATCGACAGGCGCGCCCTCGGATGCTGAACGCGAACAATGAAAAATGGACTTAGACAGCCTAGAACAACCGAAACGAACACATACAACCAACGAAAGGAACCAAGCATGCACGATAACGACCCGCTGCCCCCTTGGCTAAGGAACCGCACCGTCTGCCACATCAAGGATCTGATGCAGCTCTTCGAGGTGTCCCGCTCTACGATTGATCGCTGGAGCCGCGACGTCCCCGCTTTCCCGAAGAAGGTGAAGATCACGTATGACCCGATCCTCAATGCGGCCACCCGCTTCATGGTGGACGATGTGCGCGCCTATGTGAGGAGCCTCGGGATCAGCGGTGCCGAAAAGAAGGAATGACTCGTCGAAATCCCGGGACGTGCCACAAAAAGAGTTGTGCCACGGATGTGCCACGGAAATCGGTCGAGCCGGCCAAATTCAAGGGGCTTAGCGAACAACCTAAATATAACTAGCTGATTTTGTGAGGATTTAAGTGGTGCCCAGAGCCGGAATCGAACCAGCGACACGCGGATTTTCAATCCGCTGCTCTACCAACTGAGCTATCTGGGCACCGTTTCTAAGGGCAATGCCCTGTCGGTGGGCGGGTGATACGTCAGGTGTGCGGGGCTGTCCAGAGGGATTTGTGAAGAAAAATCGGTGTGGTGCCGGTTTCTTTGGTGCGCGCATCATGGCTTGGGCGGGGGCCGTTATTGCTGGCGGCGCGGGGGGTGTTCGGCGTCAGAATCCGGATGCACATCGTCAGGGTCCACCGGTTCCGCCGGGATGGCATAGCTTCCGGTCAGCCAGCGGCCCAGATCGACATCGGCACAGCGGCGGGAACAAAACGGGCGATATTTCGCGTCCGTTTCCTTGGTACAGATCGGACAGGTCATGCCTGCCCCCCCAACACCTCGGCCAATGGAAGGCGGTCGCGCTTGCGGGTCATCTCATAGAGGCCAAGGCCCGTCCATCCGGCAAGGTTGGTTTCCGCGCCATCCGTCTTGAAGGCCGCCCGCATCACCTGATCGAGGATGGCGCGGTCGCGTTTGGGCATCGGCGCAAAGTCGATCACCACCTGACCGCCAAGACCACGCAGGCGCAACTGGCGCGGCAGGTCGCGGGCGGCGGCGATATTGACCTTCAGGCTGGCGGCGGGCGTCGTGTCGGGGCCGGTATTCACATCCACCGCCACAAGGGCGCGGGTCGGCTCCACCATCATGTGACCACCACCCGGCAGGTCAACGCGGGGCGTGCGCAGGGCCTCGATCATCTCAAGCACGCCATGATCGGCGAATGCACCTTCCACAACGTCATCCGGCGGGGGATCGGCCCAATCGCGCCACGCGGTTTCCTGTGCGCCCGCCCCTTCGACGAGGAGTTCCGGCCCACCCATCAGGTCAGACGTGACCGCCTGGGCCAGTTCGGCCATAGCGGTGATGTCGTCCGCAATCTCATCGGCTTCGGCATAGAGTGCGGCCGAGCGAAGGATCAGGCCCAGTTCCGGCGGCCCCCCCTCCATCGCCGCCCGCGCGAGGGTGTCAAGGTCAGCGCGAACCGACTCGTCCTTAATGCGGCGCGAGATGTTCAGCCCCGGCGCACCCGGTGTGACGATGGCATGGCGCGATTTGAACAACAGCCGCGTGGTGACCGGGATGGCCTTGCCGGGTTCGGCAGGGCCGGTCACTTGCACGATCAGGCGCTGTCCGGGGGCAATGCCATCGGTCTGGCGCAGAAAACCACTGCCTTCGGGCAGTTTGACGAACAGGCCGCCCATCCCCTTCATCGGACGATCCGCCACGGCGCGGTAGATCGCGCCCGGCAGGGGCGCATCGGTGGCGGGGTCGATCAACAACTCCTCAAGCACGCCATCCACCACAAGGGCGGCGGCGGGGCGGTTGTCGATCTGGTCAAGAAGGACGACGCGACCTTTCATGATTGTCTCCACAGCGGGTAACCGGCAGCAGCCAAAAGCGCTGCGGTTTCAGAAAGGGGAAGGCCGACGATGCCGGTAAAGCTGCCGGAAATCCACGGGATCAAGGCCCCGGCGGCACCTTGGATGGCATAGGCCCCGGCCTTGCCCTGCCATTCGCCGCTTGCAAGGTAAGCGTTGAGTTCGACATCCGACAGGCGCTTCATCTTGACATCGCTGACGCTTTCGCGCGTCCAGAGCTTATCCCCACGGCGCACGGCGACAGCGGTGATGACTTGGTGGCGACGGCCACCGAGGGCGGTCAGGAATGTCGCCGCCTCAGCGGCATCACGCGGCTTGCCAAGGATGCGGCGACCGATGGCGACCGTGGTATCGGCGCAGAGCACGATGTCATCAGGGTCCGCCAGAACCGCCGCCGCCTTTTCCCGCGCGATCCGCAGGCAATAGGGGCGCGGCAATTCGCGGGCTTTCGGGTCTTCGTCAATGTCGGGGGGCAGGATCGCGTCAGGCGTGACGCCCAGCTGCGCCAGAAGGTCCTTCCGGCGCGGGCTGGCAGAGCCGAGGATCAGCTTCACTTGAAGCGGTAGTTGATGCGGCCTTTGGACAGGTCGTAGGGGGTCATTTCCACCTGCACCTTGTCACCTGCCAGAACACGGATGCGGTTCTTGCGCATCTTGCCTGCCATCGTCGCGATCAATTCATGGCCATTGTCGAGTTCGACCTTGAATGTCGCGTTGGGCAGGAGTTCCTTAACGACACCGGGGAATTCGAGAATGTCTTCCTTGGCCATGTTCACTCCAATAGGGTTTGGCCCGCGGTGGACCGCAGGCTTCGGGGCGGGTCTATGCGCCCGAATCCGGGGATTTTCAAGTGGAAAATGGGGGGCTGGTTCCGTTGGCCAAAGGGGCGCGCGCACCGCGGGGTGGGTGCACGTAGACGTGCGCCCGCCCCAGTGGGGGTGTAGGGCGATCAGAAATCGTCCAGTGGACGATTTCCGCCCGGAACGCCCGGCCCGTGGCCGGGCCGGGAGGGCGCCCCCTGATGCTTTGGGCATCGGGCCAATCCCTATCGTTGTGCAAAACTTGCCAGAAGAGAGAGCCGAAACCCCTCACACCCCCCGCATCCAGAACTGCAACCGCTTCACCGTCTCGGCTGCCTCGCCCACGTCTTTCCACGCAAACTCGGCCTGCACGCCGGGCAGGGGGGCATAGCCACGCCCCCGCCAAAAGGCATCATTGGTGCGATAGGTCGAAGGACGCAGCGGGTGGTCGTCAGGCCGTGTCACCGAACAGAAGGCCAGCCACTTGCGCCCCAAGGAGCGCGCAAAATCCTCGCGCAGGTCAAAGAAGCGGTGACCGATCCCCTGCCCACGATATTCGGGCAGCAGCACCGACTCTGCGCCATAATAGATGTCGGTCAATGCAATCCCCTGCCCCGCGAAAGGCGCTGCAAAAGCTTCGGCGTGATCTTCCATTGGAGTCGAGGTTGAGGCCCCCACCAACCGATCCCCATCAAACGCCCCGACCAGCAGGGCGTTGGCAGAGGTGCGGTAGGTCTGCAAATAGGCGCGCTCATAGTCCAGCGTGCCATCGTAAAGGTAGGGCCAATCCCGAAACACCGCGATACGCAGTGCAGCCACGCCATCCAGCGCAGCCTCTAAAGCGTCACCCGTCAGCGCGCGGACGGTTACCCCCATGACTTCACCTGAGCGATCCAGTCGTTCAGGTTATAGAACGTCGTGACCCGCGCGATCTTGCCGTCCCGAAGGTCAAAGAAGCCGCCAGCGGGCAAGATATAGGTCTGCCCCTTTGCCTCTGGCAGGCCGGGATCGGTTTGCAGATAAGTGCCATGCACCACAAACTCCGCCGCCCCGCGCGTGCCGGTGTCATCGGCAAAGATCACCAGATCGCGCAATTCCTCGCGATAGCTGACGCCCATATGGGCGCAGAACTCGGCGAACTTGGCACGGCCTTGGCGAATGCCGCCCTCATTCACGCGATGCTCAATATCCTCGGCCACGCAGTCCAGCATGCCTGCGGGGTCACCTGCGTTGAAGGCGGCGTAATAGCGGCTGATCAGGGCGATGGCGTCCTGGCGGGTCATGTCTCATCCTTCCGTCGGGGGGCCAAACCGTGCCGTCATACGGTCGCGGATCTGATCCCGCGCTTGGCGATACGCGGCCAGTTTGGCATCCCGCGTTTCGCCAAGGCCGGTGGGATCAAGGATCGGCCAATACTCCACCTCAAGGTGGTAAAACCGCGTCAGTTCCAGCGCCATCCGCTGGCTGGCGGGCGACAGGGCGACGATCAGATCGAATTGCGACAGATCATCCCCCCATTCCTGCATTTCCTCAAAGGACCGCGAGCGGTGGCGCGAGAGTTCGATCCCCATCTCCAGACAGACGGCGACGGAAAAGCCGTCAATCTCCATGTCATTCTTGACGCCAGCCGATTGGACATAGGCGCGCTGGCCATACATCCGTTTCATCAGACCTTCGGCCATGGGCGAGCGGACCGCGTTATGGTCACAGCAGAACAGCACCGACTGGGGAAAGCCCGTGCCCAATCTTCAACCCCAGTGCAGGACGCAGATCAGGGTGAACAGGCGCCGGGCGGTGTCGCGGTCCACATCCGCCTTGCCCTCAAGCCGTTCTTGCAAGACACGCGCGCCTTCGTTGTGGATGCCGCGCCGGGCCATGTCGATGGCCTCAATCTGGCTGGGCGGCAGGCGTTTGACCGCGTCGAAGTAGCTTTCACAGATTTGGAAGTAGTCTTTGACAACCTGCCGGAACGGACCGAGTGACAGGTGAAACTCCGCCGCCTTGTCGCCGGCTTCGGTGGCCAGATCAAAGACCAAACGTCCCTCGCGGATCGCAAGGCCAAGGCGATAGGGACCGGGGACGATGGCGCGATCCTCACGCACGGGCAAGGTAAAGGAGTTATCCTCCAACAGGTCAAAAATCGCCACGCGGCGTTCCTGCTCGATTTCCGGCGTGGGGCGGGCAAGGCCGCGCTCGTCGATCTCGATATGGCAGATGCGGTTGGTCATGGGCGGGCCTTCACTTCCTCACCCGTGGTGATGCCCGACCCTGCGCGGCGGTGCAAGCGGGTTGGCGGGTTGGCCGCTATCCGTTCAACCGGTCCAACCGTGCCCGCACACTCAGCCCATGCGCTTGCAGGCTTTCGCTGATCGCCAACCGCTCTGCCGCCGGACCAATGGCAGCAAGCGCGGCCGGGGTCATCCGCGCCATCGTGGTCTTTTTCATGAAATCGAGCACATTCAGCCCGGACGAAAACCGCGCCGAGCGGGCCGTGGGCAGCACGTGGTTCGGCCCGCCGACATAATCGCCAATCGCCTCGGGCGTCCAAGCCCCAAGGAAGATGGCCCCGGCATGGGGGATCAGGGCGGCCAAGGCGTCAGGATCGGCCACCATCAGTTCCAGATGCTCTGGCGCGATGCGATTGGCAAGTGTAGCCGCCTGCGCCAGATCACCGACCACAATCACCGCGCCATTGTCGCGCCAGCTTGCGCCCGCGATTGCAGCACGCTCCAGCGTCTCCAGCCGCTTTTCCACTGCCCGCACCACGGCATGGCCAAGGGCAGCGTCGGTGGTGATCAGGATTGCCTGCGCGCTGGCGTCATGTTCGGCCTGCGACAGCAGGTCCAGCGCGATCCAGTCGGGATCATTGTCAGCGTCCGCGATCACCAGCACTTCGGACGGACCGGCGATCATGTCGATGCCAACCCGACCAAAGACCCGCCGCTTGGCCGCCGCGACATAGGCATTGCCCGGCCCGGTGATCTTGTCGACCGCCGTGATGGTTTCGGTCCCGTAAGCCAAAGCCGCAACGGCCTGCGCCCCGCCCACACGGTACACCGTATCTACCCCGGCCAGCCGCGCCGCCAGCAGCACCAGCGGATTGACCACCCCGCCCGGCGTCGGACAGGTCACCACCAAGCGCTGACCGCCCGCTACTTTGGCCGGAATGGCATTCATCAGGACCGAGGACGGATAAG
>NKIT01000030.1:9070-31888 GCA_002256185.1 Rhodobacteraceae bacterium PARR1
CCCCCCCGGCACATAAAGCCCCGCTGCCGAAACCGGCGTCCAGCGCCAACCAAGCGTCGCGCCCACGGCATCCGTCCAGCTTTCATCCTGCGGCATCTGCCGCGCGTGGTAATCCCGGATGCGTGCTGCCGCGAGTTCCAGCGCTGCGCGATCCTCAGCCCCGACCGATGCAATCTCGGCCTCAATCTCGGCTTCCGAAAAGGCCAGCCGATCTGGCGTCAATTCCATGCGGTCAAAGCGCGCGGTCAACTCGATCAGCGCCGCATCCCCGCGCGTGCGCACATCGGCGATGATTGCCGCGACGGCCTGATCCACATCTTCGGCCTCTTCGCGCTTCATACCCAAAAGGGCGGTGAAATCAGCCTCAAATCCCGGATCATCATGGGTCAGGAACATCGTCATGGCAGCACCTCAACAAGTTGCCCCCTGTTACCCCGCGCCCTGCCCCGCCTCAAGGCGGCAATGAGGCACATCTCAATGCCCCCTGCCCGCTTCATCTTGGCCCAAATACCCCGGGGGTCCGGGGGGCTGGCCCCCCGGCCTTTGGCGAAAAGCGCATCGCCTAAAGATCGTGCGAAGGCACCTTGCCCGATGGCGCGCGATAGGGCCGGGTCACATCCCGCAGGCTGACGTCCAGCGCCTCAACCTCGACCGCCACGGCTCCATCGCCGGCCAGCACCAAGACCAGCCGCCCGGTGCCGTCCATCCCCGGCTCCCATGTCAGGGACAGGATCGACAGCACCGTGTCACGGTCCTGCCGGTCAATCCCTTGGGTCCGCACCGCCAGCACATCCGACACCGTCAGCAGCGCGCGCACACGCTCCACCGGGCGCTTGGCCGCCTCTGCCGCCGCGCGATCTTCCCAGCGAAAGCGGTTGATCAGGGCGACAAAGCGGCGAGCCTTGCGGTCCCATGTCATCTCGGTCACCGGCAGGACCGAGTCCTGCACCAAAGCCGAAATCACCCCAAGGTCATCGCCGTCCTGTGCGAACAGGTTCAGCGGGCGTTCATCGCCGTCTTCAAACCGAGCATCAGCCATCAGTTGCCCTTGATCCGTTCGATCTTTGCCCCGCAAGCGGACAGCTTTTCCTCAACCCGCTCATAGCCGCGATCCAGATGGTAGACCCGGTTCACCAGCGTCTCGCCCTCTGCCGCCAACCCGGCAAGGATCAAGGACACGGACGCGCGCAAATCCGTCGCCATCACCGGCGCGCCGCGCAGCTTGTCCACACCTGTGACCCGCGCGGTGCCGCCATGCACGTCGATCTTGGCACCCATCCGCATCAGTTCAGGTGCATGCATGAAACGGTTCTCGAAGATCTTCTCTTCCAGAACCGACACGCCCTCAGCGGTGCACAGCAGCGCCATCATCTGCGCCTGCAAATCGGTTGGGAAACCGGGGAAGGGTTCGGTCGTCACATTCACCGCCTTGACCCGGCCAGTCCCGCGGCTGACTTTCAACCCGCGCTCCGTTTCGGTCACGGAAATCCCGGCCTCATCCAGCTTTTCGGCGAACGCACCCACCAGCGACAGACGCCCGCCCAGACATTCCACCTCACCCCCGCAGATCGCCGGAACCAGCATATAGGTTCCCAGTTCGATCCGGTCGGTCACCACGGGGTGCGTCGCCCCACCCAGACGGTCTACGCCTTGGATCGTGATGGTCGAGGTGCCCTCGCCGTCAATCTGCGCCCCCATGCGGCGCAGGCATTGGGCCAGATCGACGATCTCCGGCTCGCGCGCGGCGTTGTTCAGCACCGTGGTGCCCTTGGCGAGCGTTGCCGCCAGCAGCGCGTTTTCCGTCGCCCCGACCGAAACAAAGGGGAAATCCACCACCGCCCCGCGCAAACGCCCACCGATGGCTTTGGCATGAACATAGCCGTCGCGCAGGTCAAGTTCCGCCCCCATCGCCTCAAGCGCCTTAAGGTGCAGGTCCACAGGCCGCGCGCCGATGGCACACCCCCCCGGCAGCGACACCACCGCATGCCCATCCCGCGCCAGCATCGGCCCAAGCACAAGGATCGAAGCGCGCATCTTGCGCACGATGTCATAGTCGGCGGTGTGGTTGTCGATCTTGTGGCTGGACATCGCCAGCACCTGCCCATCCGCCAGCGTCGCCACCTCTGCCCCAAGCGACTGCAAAAGCTGCGTCATCGTGCGAATGTCCGACAGGCGCGGCGCATTGGTCAGCGTCAGCGGCTCTTCTGACAACAAGGTGGCGGGCATCAGCGTCAGACAAGCATTCTTTGCCCCGGCAATCGGGATCACCCCGTTGAGCGGCCCGTTGCCCTTGACCAAAATGGAATCCATCACTCGCCCCGTTCGTCATTGTCGTCCGGGGTGTCCCCGTCCTGCCGCTGCGCCGCCCGCAGCCGTGCCTGATCCTTGCGACGGGCCATATTGGCCTTGAGCGCCGCCTTGCGCCGGTCCTCTTTTGTCGGGTGCGACGGCTTGGATGCAGCGAGGGCATTTCGCCGCCCGCCCGCACCACCACCCGTCGTCCCGATTTTCGTGCCGTCGTCTGTCATGGACGCCTGTTTAGCCGCACCGCCGCGCACCGTCCAGACCGGGACTGTCCCCATTGCCATCGCGGGCATGTTTGCGCATGCCCCGGCATCTCTGCCCAGCATCTCTGCCCAGCACCTCTGCCGACAATCCCGATCCGATCACACGCACCCAATCAGATGCTGAGTGACAGCCCATAGGTCTGGCACCACCGGCACCCGAGAAAAAATGCCGAAATGCCCCTTGCACCCTGCCGCAAATCGCTTTAGTCAGCCGCCAGTCGACGCGGAAAACACCGCAGACGACATCCGGCGCTGTGGTAGCTCAGTGGTAGAGCACTCCCTTGGTAAGGGAGAGGTCGAGAGTTCAATCCTCTCTCACAGCACCATCTTAACCCATTGATGTTAAAGAAATCCCTTACATTCAAGGCTTTGGTGCCATTTCTGGTGCCAGAACCGGTGCCAGAGTGGGGTTTGTGGCATCGGGTGAAGTGGCGTGCATGCCGGCCTTGGTGCAGCCGATCAGACGGTTGCTTTGGCATCTGCCTTCCTTTTCGACCAAAGCCCCGTCACCATGCGGTTCGCTTTGCGACAGGTCGCCTCCCGCATCACCGCCTTTGGAACGGGCGCGGCCGGGGTTGGGCGCTGCTCCGCCCGCGCGAAGAGGGCGTTGTCGTCCCATCGCTTCCCGCGAAAGAGGTAAACCCTCGGGTCGCCAACCGAAGGGGGCGCATCAGCCCACCGTAGCCAATTGCTGGTCAGTCCACACTGCCTGAAACTTGGCTACCGTCGATGCGGGGTTTGGCCACCCTAAGCGGCACGCGGCAAGAGATGCACCATCTGCGCGCCGACCAGCGGGATGAGATGGCCATTGAATTGGTTCCTTTCCAAAGTCTGAACCTGCCAATGACGCAATCGCAATCTGTCCTGGCCGGCGAAATTCTGTGAAAACTTTGGCGCGGTGCCACTTGCTGCGGGACCGGGGAACAGGCCCTTGGTTTTCCGCCGCAAATCGGCCAGTGTCGCGACCGGTTGATGTAACGGTGGTGTATGTGATGTCGCTTCGTGTCCTGATTGTGGTCGAAAACCTGCCCGTTCCGCTGGACCGTCGGGTCTGGCTTGAGGCGATGACCCTGACAACGGCGGGCTATCAGGTCAGTGTGATCTGCCCCATGGCGCGGGGCTGGAATGCACCCTACGAAGTCATCGACGGCGTCCATATCTATCGTCACCCCATGCCCGCCGAGGCACATTCCGGCGCGCTGGCCTATGCGCGCGAATATGGCGCGGCACTTTGGCATTGGTTCCGCCTGTCCTATCGCGTGCGGCGCGAGCGTGGCTTTGATGTGATCCAAGGCTGCAATCCGCCCGACCTCGTGTTCCTGCTGGCGCTGTGGTGGCGGCTGCGCGGTGTGCGCTACATGTTCGACCATCATGACGTCTGCCCGGAACTGTTCGAGGCCAAGTTTGGCAAGCGGGGTCTTCTCTGGCGGGTGATGATGATCTGGGAACGGCTGACCTTTGCCACCGCCGATGTCTCTATCGCCACGAACGAGAGTTTCCGCGCCATCGCCCACCGGCGCGGCAAGATGGCGGCAGGGGATGTTTTTGTGGTCCGTTCAGCCCCGCAGACAGACCGCTTCATCCCCGGCCTCGGAAATCCCGACTGGCGCAAGGGTGCGGATTGCGTGCTGGGTTATGTCGGCGTGATCGGTCAGCAAGAAGGCATGGACCTGTTGGTCGCAGCCGTGGACCATCTGGTGAATGTCATGGGGCGGCGAGGCGTCCATGCGTTGATCGTGGGCTTCGGCCCGCATCTGCCGGTGGTGGAACAGGATGTGCGCGACCGGGGGTTATCGGCGCATTTCACCTTTACGGGTGCCCTCTATGACACGGCCCTGCTTGAGGTGTTGAACGTCATCGACATCGGCGTGGCCCCTGACCCGAAGAACGCGATGAACGACATTTCCACCATGAACAAGGTGATGGAGTATATGACCTTGGGCAAACCCGTCGTGCAGTTTGACCTGACCGAGGGCCGCGCCTCCGCAGGGGAGGCTTCGCTTTACGCGACCGACAACGACCCAATCAAGATGGCCGAATGCATCGCGCGGCTGATGGACGATCCCGACCTGCGGCAGCGGATGGGCGCGTTGGGGCGTGCGCGGGTGCTGGAGAACCTGAGTTGGGGCAGTTCTGTCCCGCATCTGCTGGCAGCCTATGAGCGCATCGCGCAAAAGCGGGCTGCCAAGGGCTAAACCGACCAGCATGCTGTTTGACCCGAGAATTGCCCTTGTCCGGCCATAGGCCTGCCGCCGAAAGGTTTTTTCCTTGCGGCGGTTCTGGAAGGGGCGCGCATGCAAAGATTTACCGTTCTGTCTGTGGTTCTGTCAGCCAGCCTCTTGGTGGTAGGTGGCGAAAGCGGGGCGCAGTCTGAGCACGAGGTTGGCGGGATTCGTCTGCTGTCCCATCTTCCTGCGTCGGAAATTGAAGCCGAGGATCGGTTCTGGCGTTCGCGCCTTGCCCCTGTGGCCAACTGCGAGGCAGCCGCCGATACCGCGATCGAAGGTGCTGTGGTGCTAGGGTCAGGCTGTGCACCGGGGCAGCGACCAAGGCTTGCGCCACCACCGCGAGACCAGCCGGGTACGTGACTGTCGCGCTGTCGCCAAGGCGCTGCGTCAGCGGTCCACATAGGCGGGCAAGATCGGCCCCACCGTCGCGGCAAAGCGCATCAGCCGCGCCTCGGCATCGGCATCAGACTCGCCCGGCATCACCGGGGTAGTCAGGCGCACCAAGGCACCGTCGCGCCGCCCGGTCATCAGACCGTCCCGGATCACCGACAGCTTGACGGCAAAGGCACTGGTCATGCGCGTGCCACGCTGGGCGAACCAGTAATGCACGATCATCCGATCTAGCCCTTTCTGGATCACCGCGCGATTGACCTGCACGGGCACGCCGTCCGCCCCTGTCACCGGCAACGCGCCGATAGACACGACCTCCCACCCGCCCACGGGCAGGCACACCTCGGGCGAGTGGATGCCAGAGCCGACGCTTTGATCGGCATACCACGCCGAGAAAAGGTTGACGGGGGCAGCCTCGGACGGGTGGGCAAAGTCGCCCATGATGTAGTCGCTGGCCTGCAACACGGCCTCGGTTTCCGCATCAAGCGGGCTGAAACGGCCCGACCATCCGCCAAGGTCCGCCGGGAAAGCGGCAAAGCTGGTGCGGGCTGACGGTTGCGCGATGGGCGGGGCGAAGGTCAGGATGAACACAGATGCCACAAGTGCAAAGACGGTGGCAGCGGCCATCCCGCCACCCACGCGCAGCGACCGCACACGCAAAAGCTGGCGGCCAAGGCCGGTCATGTCCAGATCAATCGCCTCGGCCAGCGGCAGGCGGTCTGCGGTGAAACGCTGAAGTGTCGCGGCTGTGGCGAACAGGATCGCGATGCACAGGCCAAAGATCACCCAGCCTTCGAACACATGCAAAAACCCTTCGGCATGGGCGATGCCGTAGCGGTCCACCAAGATGCCGATCACCCCGATACGGATCGAATTCATCACCACCGTCAGCGGTGCTGCCAGCAGCAGCAGCACCGCCTTTTGCCACATCGGCCCGCGATACAGGATGGCAAAGAGGTAGGAGAAACTCAGGATCGGGAACAGGTAGCGCAGACCCGAGCAGGCCTCGGCCACTTGCAGTTTGTAGACCCCAAGGTCGATCACATTGCCGTCCAGATACACCGGGATGTCGGCCAGCCGGATCAACGCCACCCCAATCTCGGACGAGATCAGTTGCAGAAAGATCGACATCTTCCAATACAGCATCTGCGGCAAAGGCAGCATGAACACCAGATGCAGCACGGGCGCCCAATGCCGCTTGCCCCGGTCCCAGCCAAAGCCGGTCAGCACCATGCCCCCGACCCATAGGATCAGACCATAGGCGACAATATCGGGAATACCCGCCAGCGTGCCAAACAGGCCAACCAGCAGCGCAAGCAGGATCAGCGCCACCCCCGGCAAGGTGCGGCGCGGCGCGGCGGGGGGCAGGTTGTCGCGCGCCATCTCGCGCAGCAAGAGATAGGCCGACACCACCGGGATCACTGGCCCGTGGCTGTATTCGGGCGTCATCCAGACCCGGGCCAGTTCGGCCAAGCCGGATGCGAAGACCGGCAGCGCGGCCAGCGTGGCCAAGGCCAGCAAGGCCGGACCGAACACGCGTGATGTCCCTGCCCCCGCCATCTGCCGGCCTATGGTGCGACGGCGGGGCGCAGGGCGGCCAGCCGGGCTTCGGCATCGGCCACCTGTGCGGCAGGTGCGGCGGCGCGACGGGACAGGAAGACCGCATATTGCGCGGCGGCGGCGTCCTTGCGATCCACGGCCTCCAATGCGCGGGCATACCGATATTGCACCAGCGGGTCATCCGGCAGGGCGCGTGCGGCCTCGGACAAGGCCAAGACCGCATCGCCAAAGCGGGCTTGCCTGTAGGCAAGCCAACCCAAGGTGTCCTGCACCGCCGGGTCATCCACACCGGCAATCTGACGGGCAAACGTCGCGGCCTTGGTCAGACTTTCGGCATCCTCGCGCGTCCAGACCAAAAGGCTGACCAGATTGTTGGCAGCCAGAGGGTTGTTGCCCCCGGCGGCGAGAATGGTTTCATATTCAGCAATCGCAGCATCTGTCTTGCCTTGCGCCTCAAGCCGCAGCGCCAGTATCCCGCGCAACTGGGCAGAGGCAGGATCAAACGCCACCGCCGCCCGCAGCATCGCTTCGGCCTGATCGGCGCGTCCCGTGGCAGACAGATGTTCGTCATACATCGACAAAGCCGGAACGAAACCGGGGGCGGTCTGGACCAGCGCGGCCAAGGCGGTCTCTGCCGCCGCAGTCTGGCCCTGTTGCAGCAAAAGCGCTGCGTTCAGCGTGCCAAGCCGGGGATCATCCGGGAAACGCGCCACCGCCTGTTGCAGATGCGCCAAGGCCCCCGCAGAGTCACCGATGGCCACCAGCCGGTTCACCAGCCCGATCTGGGTGGCGACGGTGCCATCCGGGCCGTCTGCCATGTCGCGCAACATGGCAATGCTTTCTTCGGTGCGGTTCTCAGCCTCAAGCAGCAGGACGCGGAACTGTTGCACCACAGGCCGCGCCGCCGGGTCCGGCAAGGTGGCGATGCGGTCCACCAGAACCGCTGCCTCATCCCGGCGACCATCGCGCAGCATCAGATCGGCCCGCGCGGTGAGGAGTTGCAGGTCATCCGGGTTCAGACGCAGCGCGTCGGACAACACCGCCTCGGCAGGGCGGGCGCGTCCCTGTTCCACAAGAAAACCAGCATAGCGCAGCGCCACATCTGGCGCATTGCCGCTGGCGGCATTGGCTTCGGCCAGCCGGTCGCCCGCAAGGTCCGTGGACCCATCCGCCTGATGCGCCTGCGCCAGCAGCAAAAGCGCCTCGACATCGCGCGGGTTCTGGTCCAGCGCGGCACGCAGGTCGTTGATGGCATCGCTGGGGCGGTCATCATCCAGCGCCATCGCGGCACGCAGGCGCAGCGCATCGGCAAAGGTGCGATCCCCGGCAATGACGGTATCCACTGTCACCCGCGCCTCGGCGGTTTGACCAAGCGCAAGCTGCATGCGGGCCAGTCCCGTTTGCAGCACGGGCAGGAACGGATCATCGGCGGACAATTCGGTAATGGCCGCGCGCAGCACATCGGCCCGCTTGGCCTGCGCCGCGCCATCTGCCAGCGCTTGGGCATCTTCAAACTCAAAAAGCACGCGCAGGCCGCGATACACCGTGGCGGCTGTCGTTGCACCCGCCGCGGCGGTGGCAGCGTCGATCTGGGCAAAGCCCGCCTCCGGCCCGCGATGGGTGCGCAAGAACTGGATCAACGCCAGATTGCCCGCCACATCCGCATCCGGCGCGGCAGTGCGCCCACGCAAGAACGCCTCTGCCCGGTCGATCTGACCGTCGCGCACCAACAGGTCCAAAAGCGTGGGGGCCAATTCGCGGTCCTCGGGGAACAGCGCGACCATCCGGTCCAGTTGCGCGGCCATCGCGGCCACATCCCCCATCTGGGACAGAAGTTGGAGCTTCAACCCGTTCAACGCGTAATCGGCGGGTTCAGCGGCCAAGGCGGCCTCAACCTCGGGCAATGCCTTGACCGGATCGGGGCCGGTGATCAGGTAGTCGATGGTCACGCGGCGGGCGATGGGATCGTCCGGGGTCTGACGCAGCAGCGCCTCGGCCTCGGTGAACAACTGGCGACGTTGGGCGTCAACCTGCCCTGCGGCCACCGAAACCGACGCGCGGTAATCAAGCGCGATGCGGATGGACGCCGCCCCCGGTGCCGTGGGGTCCAGACGCAACGCCTCGCGTCCGTGGCGGTCCGCTTCGGCCCAGTTGCCGGCGATGATCGCCATCTGCGCCAGTTTGCGGCGCACATCGGGGGCGTCGGGGTGGTATTCGACGTAGCGCACATATTGCACATAGGCATCGCCCGTCTTGCCCGCAACCAACAGGGCATCGGCATAGCCGCGCCGCGCGCCGTCATGGGCGGGCATGTATTGCAGCGCATTCAGGAATTCGACCGACGCTTGCGCATCCTTTCCCGCCTGTAGCAACGCGAGACCGGATTGATAATACTGCTCTGCCCGCTCTTCAGCGCTGTCGCAGGCGGTCAGGAAAACACTGGCAACGGTGGCAAGGACAAAGCCCCGCAAAACTGGCAAGGAACGCATTTCACCCCGGTATGAACGTCTCAGCAGCCGGTCCCGATCGCAACAACGCGCACGGTCCGCAGCAGGATGGTCAGATCATAGACCAAACCGTGACGGCTTTCATACTGATCATCAAAGATTGACCGGTCAGCAAAGGTGGTCAGGTGGCGTGCCCCGATCTGCCACGGCCCGGTCAGGCCCGGACGCAGGCGGTAATAGGCCGTGCCGGGATACTGATTGCGCTGCGTGACCATCATCGGACGCGGTCCGACAAGGCTCATGTCGCCGCGCAGCACGTTGAAAAGCTGCGGCAGCTCATCCAGCGAACTGCGGCGCAAGAAGCTGCCAAAGGCGGTGATGCGCGGATCATGCGTCAGTTTCTGGCGCAGGTTCCATTCAGCGCGTGCCGTCGGGTTAGAGGCCAGATACTCTGCCAGCCGGTCATCGGCATCGCGCACCATCGTCCGCAGCTTGAACATGCGGAAGGTCCGCCCGCCCAGACCGACGCGGTCCTGCACATAAATCGGATTGCCGCCCGAAAGCGCCACGATGAACGCCAGCAGCGCAATGACCGGCAACACGACCGGCAACGCCATCACCACAAGCGCCACATCCAGAACACGCTTGCCAAACCCGGCGTAGATCGACGAACGGCGGGGGGCAAAGCGGCGGTCCCGCGCGATGCGACCGTAAGAGGGGGCGATGCCGAAGGGCGGCGCGGTGTTGGCGGTCATAGAGGGAACCGACAGGACGACGGGGCGGGCTTGGATGTCACGGACGTCAAAGTTCGCTGTCATGTCTGCTCACACACGCTACTTGTTGCTGCGGGTGGCCATGCGGGCGGGGCGTCCTTTTGCACCGGTCACGGCCATACTTCAGCAATCTTTATCCATACGATTTGAGGTAAACTTTTGGACAAATTGAGACTTTCGAACATGGCTCATGGCAGGGGCGTGGTCATTTTGTGGCAAAACTAAGGCGCATGCGGCCCTGACCCCTGCGACCTACTAAAGGTAGCGTCCGCCAACGACGCCTCGGCGCAGCCCCGGCAGGCCCGCGCGCCGATTCTTTCGAAGTGATTAAAAAAGGCTTAGGATGTTTGAGGTTTGTTGTGCGATTCTCTATATGTTGTATCGCGGGGTCAGGCGGTGCGTCGCGCGCAAGGCAACCTGCCTCGGATTAAGCTTACGAGTATGAATAGCACATTGAATATATACACTCAGCATTTCGGACTGACGGAGCGGCCCTTCTCGCTGGTCCCCGATCCCGCCTTTGTCTACTGGTCGGGCACACACACGCGGGCCTACACAATCCTTGAGTTTGGCCTTCTGACACGGGCTCCGATCACCCTTGTCACGGGCGACGTGGGCACCGGAAAGACCACATTGGTCCATCACCTGCTGAACAGCATGTCGACAGAGGTGCGGGCCGGTCTGGTGGCCAACGCACATGGCGACCGGTCTGAGCTTTTGCGTTGGGTGCTCTTGGCCTTTGGCGTGCCGGCAGGGCCGCATGAAAGCTATGTCGATCACTTCGCGCGGTTTCAGGACTTTCTCATTTCGGAATATGCCCAAGGCCGCCGTGTCGTCCTGATCTTTGACGAGGCGCAGAACCTTGCCATCGACAGCCTTGAAGAATTGCGGATGTTGACGAACATCAACGCCAACAAGGACGAGCTGTTGCAACTGATCCTCGTGGGCCAGCCCGAACTGCGCGCCGTCGTGCAGCGGCCCGAGATGACCCAATTCGCGCAGCGCATCTCGTCGGCCTATCACCTGTCGCCGATGGATGCCGAAACGGTGCAGCGCTACATTGAACATCGCTTGCAGGTCGTGGGGGCGACGGCGCAAATCTTTACCCCCGAAGCCTGCGCCTATGTGCATGCCAAGACCGGCGGCGTGCCGCGACTGGTCAACAAACTGTGTGATCTGTCGATGGTCTACGCCTTTACAAAGGGTGTGGTGTGGGTCGATGCCGAAACGGTGGAACAGGTGGTGAATGACGGTGTCTATTTCTCGGTCGGAACACCGGCGCAGCCCGCAACGGATGATCGCGGCACCGTGCCAGAGTTTCGCCGCGTCCGCACGCCCCTGAACGGCTGGACCGAATAGGACCGCGATGCAGTATTATCTGTCGCTTTTCCTCAGACGCCTGCACATCGTGATCGGGATGCTGGCCTTGGGTGCACTGGTCAGCATCTTGCTGATGCGCATCCTGCCGCCGGTCTATCTGGCCGATGCGCTGCTGGTGGTGGAAAGCGAACAGATCCCCGGCGATCTTGCATCCTCGACCGTGCGGACCCAGCCGACCGAACAGATGCAGATCATCCGCCAACGCGTGCTGACGCGCGAGACGATCCTTGAAATGGTCAACCGCCTGCAAGTCTATGCCCCGGTGGGCGACCGCCCGGTCAAGGCGATGACGGCGGATGAAATCGTCGATGATATGCGCGAACGTATCACAATTCAGACCACCGGCGGCACGGTCCAGCGTGGCGCACAGGAAGCGACGATCGTCACCGTCAGCTTTGAGGCGCCACGACCCGAACTCGCCGCCTCTGTCACCAATGAGGTGGTGACACTGATCCTGAAAGAAGACGTCGAAATGCGCACCAAGGTCGCGCGGGAGACGTTGCAGTTTTTCCAGACCGAGGTGACGCGTCTGGAACAGGACCTCGTCGCGCGCCGGGCCGAGATTGTGAAGTTCAAGGAAACCCACCGCGACGCCCTGCCCGATACGCTGACCTTCCGGCAGGAACAGGTCGTGGCGCTGGAAACCGAACGCCTGACGCTGACCCGCGAAATCTCGGACCTGAACGCGGAACGGGATCGCTTGCGCCGCGTGCATGGCGCGCAGACGGCGACGTTCAGCGAAACCGAACAGGACTTGCGGGCGCGGCTGGATGCCCTGCGTGGCGAATTGGCTGGACTGCCCGCCGATGACCTTAAGGTGCCTGCGTTGCGTGCCGAAATCTCGGTGACCGAGGACAAGCTGTCGGCGGCAGAGTCGGGTGACAGCGTCAAACCGCGCAACGCCTTTGACCTGCGGCTGACCGATCTGAACGACCGGCTGGCCACGCTGGAAAGCCGCCGCGCCGATATGGACGCGATGATCCAGAAACTGCGCGACACCATCCTTGCCACGCCGCTGAACGGGGTCGCGCTGGACACGCTGCAACATGACTATGACAGCGTGCGCGCGCAATACGACATGACCGTCGCCAAAAAGGCCGAGGCTGAGACCGGCGACATGATCGAAGCCCTGTCGAAAGGCCAGCGCATCACCGTGATCGAACCCGCCGTTCCGCCGCAAGACCCCCAGCGCCCCAGCCGGATGCTGCTGGCGGCAGGCGGCACCTTTGGCGGCCTGATGCTGGGCATTGGGGCCGTGCTGGGGCTGGACCTGCTGAAACCGGGCAGCCGCAGCGCCAGTGATCTGACCGCGCGTCTCGGCATCACGCCGCTATCGGTGATCCCGATCATGCATTCGCGGCAACAGCGGCGGAAGCGGACACTGCTGCTGACACTCGCCCTGTCTTTTGTGGCGGGCCTTCTGCTGGCGGGCGTGGTGTTCATCCACCGCAATTACCTGCCGCTGGACATCCTGTTCCGTGGGGTGTTCGACACGCTGATGAACCTAGTGACTTATGACTGGCCGCCAAGCCCGGCCGTGATCCCATTCCCGACCGTCGCATAAGGTGCCGCCATGGACCGTTTGAGCGAAGCGATCAGCAAGGCCCGCGCCGCCCGTGGCGACAGCCCGGCACAGGCCCAGAGCCTGCCCGCCGTCACAACCAAAGCCCCCGTCCGACGTTGGCACCCCGAGGATATCACGGCCCGCTGGCAAGCCCTGAAACAGGTCAGCCTCAGCCGCCGCAAACTGGAATCCTCGCTGATCGTGGCCAAGGATGGCGGACCGCATTCCGCCCCCTTTGACATGCTGCGTACCAAGGTCTTGCACCAGATGCGCACCAACGGCTGGCGGCGCATCGGCATCACCTCCCCGTTGATGGGCTGCGGCAAAAGCACGGTTGCGGTGAATCTGGCCTTTTCTTTCGCGCGCAACCCCGAAATCCGCACCATGCTTTTGGATACAGACCTGCGCCGCCCGTCAATTGCCAACATGCTGGGGGTCACGCCCAGTGCCAGCTTCTTTTCGGTGCTGGCAGGGCGGGTGCAGTTTGAAGGCTGCGCCTTGGCTTTTGGTCCGAACCTGTGCTTTGCCACCAATGGTCGCCCGCATCGCAGCCCGTCAGAGCTGATGCAACTGTCCCAAGTCGCGGATGAGCTGGACCGGATCGACGCCGAATATGATCCCGACGTGATGCTGTTCGACCTTGCCCCCATCCTGCAAACCGATGACGCGTTGTCGGTGCTGCAAAAGCTGGATGCGGTGGTGATCGTCGCCGCGGCAGAGGTGACATCGGTCAAGGAACTGGATCAGTGCGAGGCCGATGTGGCCGCCAACACCAATGTGCTGGGCGTGGTGCTGAACAAGGCGCGCAGCGTCGGGCAAAACTACGGCTATGGCTATGCCCCAAGCTGAGGCCCCGCGCAAACCCGGTCTGGCCCGCCGTGTGATCCGGGCGGCGCGGTCCTTCCTGCATCCGGGCGTTCTGCTGCATCCGTTCCGCATGATCCATTACTGGGGCTACAGCCATGTGTTCCCTCGGGCCGAAATGACGCTTGGCCGTGGTTGCCGGATCGCGCCCAATGCCTCATTTCGCAACGGGTCGCGGATCACCTTGGGCGATGGGGTGCAGGTGGGGGAAACCGTCGCCCTTTGGGCCGGGCGGTCCAGCGGGCGGATCATCGTTGGGGCGCGCACGACCTTTGGGCCGGGTGCCTTTGTCACGGCGGCGGATTACGGGCTGGCGGCGGGGCAAGACCTGACAGATCAGCCGATGGCCGAACGGGACATCACCATCGGCGCGGGATGCTGGATCGGGGCCAAGGCTGTGATCACGGCAGGCGTCACCTTGGGCGATGGCGCGGTGGTGGGCGCAGGCGCCGTGGTCACCCGCGACGTGCCTGCGGGGGCAATCGTCGGCGGCGTGCCCGCACGCGTCTTGCGGCAACGAACCTAAAGCCCCGCCCGTCCGGTCAGCGCCTGCCGCAGCATCCATCCTGCGCGGGTCAGCCGCAGACGGGCCAAGGTCGCAAGCCCCCTGCCCTTTTCTGTCCCGGTCAGCGTTGCGGCTGTCAGCACCCGCACCCCATGCGGCAGGATGCTGGCCGCCACTACCCCCGCCCGCAACGCCCAGATCAGGCGGGACCGGGACGTGATCGGGCGCAAACCAAAGGTCTCCACCGTCAACCGTCGCCATTTGCGCGCCAAGGCGTCCCAATCCCCCCGCGATGGGTGGCTGACCTGCATACCATCCTCATAGGTCAGGCGAAACCCGGCGGCGGTGGCGCGGTGGCACCAATCCTTGTCCTCGGACAGACCGGCGTGGAAACCGCCGATCCGGCGATAAACCTCGCGCCGCGCAAGCAGATTGGCGGTGACGGAAAAACCCTTGGCCTGCACATAGGCGCGGTTGTCAAAGGCAAAGACCGCCTCAAACGCCTGCGCACCGCTGCGCGGGCCGGGCGTTTCGTCAAACACCACCACCTGCCCGCCGACCAGATCGGCGCTGTCCGACAGGGCCAAAGCCGTGTCCAGCCAGTCCGGCGCGGGGACGCAATCGCAATCGAGGAAAAACAGCCGTTCCGCCGTGGTTTCCGTGATGCCGCGATTGCGGGCCTCGGCGGCCCCTTTTCGGGGCTCAAGCAACAGGCGCAGGCCGGGCAGCGCAGGTAGGCCATCGGCAAAGCCGGGGCGGCTGCCGTTGTCGACCACCACCACCTCAATCTCTCCGACATGGGCGGCCAATTGCGGGGCGAGCGCGGTCAGACAGCGTGCCAGTCGGGCCGCGTCTTCATAGTGAGGAATGATGATCGCGGCAGTTGGCATCAGGCCAACAAGGCGCGCAGCGCGTCGCGATAGACCGCCAGCCGCGCCCGCCCCAGATCGCCCGCCTGCCGCGCCTCTGCGGCCAAAGTGGGCAGATCATCCAGCGCGATTTCGGTCGCCCTGAGAATATCTGCCGCCGTCATCGCCCGCAGGTCCAGCGTATGTCCATAGCCCAAGGCCCCGAACAGCCCGGCAAACTTGCGGCTATAGGCCATCGGCAGCACCGGCACGCCTGACGACAGCGCGGCGATACAGGCATGCATCCGCGCGCCCATGAAGAAATCAAGACCCGCGATAAACGACTTCGCCTCGGACGGGGTGGCGAAGTCGGGGGCGAGGGTCAGTGCGGGAACCTCTGCCGCCAGCTTTTGCGACGCGCGGGTGTCATCCTCTTTCACCATCGGCCCGGATTTGACGATGACATGGGGGACCAAGACCACCTCTGCCCCGCGTGATTGAAACAGCGCCACCAGATCGCGCATCAGCGCGGGGTAATCCAAGGACAGGCCGTAATCATTGCCGCCTCCATACCCGCCGTGCATGAGCAACCCCGACAGGTTCAACCCCACGCGCAGCGGCCCCGGTTTGCGCGATACGGGCGGATCATAGGGCAGCAGCATCGCCACATCCGACGCCTCAACCACCGGGCGGGTGACACCAAGGTCACGCACCGCCGCCGTGGACATCGGATCGCGGGTGGCCACCAGCGCCGACAGGTTCAGGGACCAGCGGGCGAGACGGGATGACAGGGGGCGCGTGAACGGCCCGATGGTCTGCGGGGCCACGACCAAGGGCCGCCGCGCAAGGTGCGTCAGGAATTTCATCGCAAACAACCGCCGCAATCGGCCGGGGCCATAGATGTCGGCAAAGCTGTCCCCCGCGCCGATATCCACCACCGCATCGGCCCGTCGCACCGTGGCGAAATAGCCAAAGGGGTTCAGCAGGAACTTGGTATCCAACGGCACGATGCGAATATCCTCGCCCGTGATGTAGGGGGGGCGGGCGTCCTTCCAGTCGATCACCGTCAGGGTCAGCTTGCGCCCCAGATCGGCGGCGACACTGCGCAGGATTTCCACCTCGGACCGCGTCAGGGCCCCGACGCCCAGATTGTCCGACCGGGTGGAGTGCATGATCAGGCAAAGATGCAGTGGTTTGGTCATGCCTTTGATCCCGTCTGTTCTGAACGTCTGTCCCGCCAAGCCCGGCGTGCCATGCCAAGAAAGGCCTTCAGCAACACCGTTGGCCGTTCCTGCCGCGCGGCGGCCAGCAGGGTCATGCCGCGGTAGTCGGGCACAGGACGCGCCATCAGGCGCAGCGCCAACAGCCGCGCCAACAGGGTCCGGCGGCGGTTGCGCTGACCCGGCTGGATCATCACCAGCCCTGCCACATCATAGCTTGCACTCTCAAGCGCCCCGGCCTGTTCGGCTGCGGCCAAAATCTCTGCCCCAAGGGCGCTGCGGATCACCACAAGGCTTTGCCCCGGCGCGTCAATGAACAGGGGATAACCCTGCGCGTCCGTCTCCCACGGGTCACCAAAGGACAGGTCCGCCGCCGTACCCGTGCCATCCGCGCAAATCTTGCAGCGGTGTTGCAGATGCTTGGACAACACGCCGCCCCAGCTTTCATGGTATCCCAGCGCGCGTTCCGACCCATCGGCCAGTTGCGCCACCGCATGCCCCGGCCAACCATGACCGCGATAGCGAAAGGCGGTGACCTGTTCCGGCTCTGCGCCCATCGCCCGCACCAAAGCATCATTGCCGCGCCGCGACGGCACACCGGCACAGAAAAAGGACAAGATCACCGGAAAGGCCCGCGCCACACCGTGATCGCGCAAGGCCAGCGCCCGCAGTGCCGCTGCATCACAGGGCTTGCCGACAAAGGCAAAGCGGCGGCCATCGGCCACCCAGTCCGCCAGGCCAGTCAAGGGAGAGGAGGCCGCATAGCGCGACCCCGCCGCTGCCGCGACATCGCCCGCGCTGGTGCTGACGATGGTGCGGCTCGCATGGGCCGGATCGGGAGGCAGGGCGGCGGCGGTCTGGATCACGGCATCGACGCGACCCGATGTCAGCAAATGCCCAAGCACCGCCGACAGTGCCCCGCCAGATGCCGCGCGGTGGCGCAGGTCCGCGTCCGTTGCCCATGCCCGTCGCATGTCCTGAAACGCGCCCCACAGCGGATGGGGGGGCCGGTCAGACGGCAGTGCAGACTGACCCAGACCGGGACAAAAGGCGGACAGTTCGGCATCCTGTGCGGCCGTCAAGGGCGCATGCGCCACAGGGCGCGGCCAACCGTCCCCCGCAGGCTGCATTTCAATCATCTTGGGAAAGCGCCCGGCGCAAGCCCCACACCCGGCGCAAAGATTGCCGCGCCCGACCCGCGCAAGCGCGACACTGTTTACCACTGACATTCACGCGTCCCGAAACCACGCGCGCATCTTCGCCCTATGTGTCGCAAAAGATCAAGTGCCTGCCCACGCACCCTTGACCGGGCCGCGACGAACGCGCTTTACAAGACGCTTGTTGGGTCTGATCAAGTGCGATTGCCGATGTTCCATGCCTCTGCCGTGATCCTGTCCGGCAATGCCGCCTCTGCCATCCTGCTTTTGGCGCGCAACCTGATCCTCGCGCGGCTGATCCCCGTTGACTCTTACGGCGTCGCCGCGACCTTCGTTCTGGCGCTGGCGGCGGTCGAGATGGTCACGGCACTGGGATTGCAGCAACAGATCGTGCAGTCGCGCCAAGGCGACGATCCGCGTTATCAAAATGCGTTGCAGGGGTTTCAACTGCTGCGCGGCGTGGTGGCGGGGCTGG
This sequence comes from Rhodobacteraceae bacterium PARR1, assembly GCA_002256185.1. Classification (GTDB taxonomy): domain Bacteria; phylum Pseudomonadota; class Alphaproteobacteria; order Rhodobacterales; family Rhodobacteraceae; genus Paragemmobacter. Next base: position 27,049 of record NKIT01000030.1, read on the forward strand.
CGCTGTTCTTGATGGCCGAACCCGTGGCGCGGTTTCTGGGCACGGCTGAGGCGGTTTACGCCTATCAGATGCTGGCGCTGGTGCCGGTGCTGAACGCGCTGGTGCATTTCGACATCCACCGCATGAACCGGCAGGACCGTTTTGGCCCGCTGATCCTGACGACCACCCTGCCCTCGGCGCTGTCGCTGGTGGCCATCGTGCCCTTGGCGCTGTGGCTGGGCGATTGGCGGGCGATGCTGTGGGCGACCATCGGGCAGTTGGTGCTGTCGGTGGTGCTGTCGCATCTGTTGGCGGAACGCGCCTTCCGGCCCCGCCTTGACTTGGGTGTCATGGCGGCATCGCTGCGCTTTGGCTGGCCGTTGCTTGCGAATGCCGTGCTGATGTTCATCGTGTTCCAAGGCGACCGCCTGACCGTCGGGCACCATCTGGGCATGACCGATCTGGCCATCTTTGCCATGGGCGTGACGCTGACGCTGACCCCCGGATTGGTCATCACCAAGTCGGGGCAGACCCTGATGCTACCGCGCCTTTCGGCGGCAGAAGGGGCAGAGTTCGACCGTCTGGCCTCACTGTGCATGAACCTGCATCTGCTGTTCGGTGTGCTTTTGGCGGGGGCGGCGGCGGTGTTCGGGCCCTTGGCGGTGCATCTGCTGCTGGGGCCGAATTACGCCCCGCTGGCCGCCCTGATCGCCCCCTTGGCGGCCATTCAGGCGGTGCGGATGGTCAAGGTCGCCCCCGCCATCGTCGCGCTGTCGCGGGCGCGAAGCCATGTGTCACTTTGGGGGAATGTCCCGCGCGCGCTGTCGTTTCTTGTGGCTTGGGGACTGCTCGATCAGGGCTATGGTCTGCAAAGCGTCATCCTCTGCGCCCTGATCGGTGAGGCGTTGGGGGCACCACTTTCCCTGTGGATGATGCGCCAAAGCACGCGCCGTGGCATGGGGCGGGATGAGGCTGCGGCCTTTTGCCTGCTGGCCTTGGCGCTGCTGCCCGCTTTGGCCCCGCTGTGGGGAACGGCAGGCGTGCCAATGGGCTGGGCGCTGACAGCGGTCGCTGGTGCCTGCCTTGCGCTGGGTTTGGTGCGTCTGGCGGCCGTGTTGAAAACGCTGCGCGCGATGCCACCGCGCACAGAAACGGTGCCGCCGACCCGCAACGCCGATGGCGACGGTCTGGCCGAATAGCCAAGATCGCGGCGGCAGGGACACAGGTTGGCCGCTGCTGTGGCCCAAAAGCCAAGTCTTGTTTCCCGAAAGTGCAAGAACCGATATGCTTTTGGCAGTTGCGCTGTACCGGTCCTGCCATGCCGGAAGCGGACTTTCTTGTGGCCCGGGTGAATGTGGTGTCCTTGGTTTTCCGACTGCCAATCTTGAACCTGCCCGCCCGTGTGGCGGGTCTGGTCCTGTGCGTGGCGATGACCTTTGGCGCGGCGCAGGCGGAAACGGTGCCTGTCGCGACGGTTGCCGAACTGGGCCAAGCCTTGGCCGATGCGCTGCCGGGAACGGAAATCGTGATCGCGCCGGGGGAATATGGCCCGCTGTTGCTGCGCGGCGGGGGTGGCACGGCAGAGGCGCCGATCCTCTTGCGCTCTGCCGATCCGGATGACCCTGCCGTGTTTGACGCGATGAACCTGCGTGGCGTGCAGCATCTGGTGCTGCAAGATCTGGTCTTTGATTATCGTTTCGCAAATGATGATGAGTCCGACCGACGCCCGTTTCAGGTGATCGAAAGCGCGGGCATTGCGATCCGGGACAGCCTGTTCGACGGCGACCTTGGCCCTGTGATCACGGATGGGGCAGACCGGCTGCCCACCGCCTTTGGCCTTTCCGTGCGCGATAGCACCGGGTTTGAACTGTCGGGCAGCGAAATCCGCCTGTTCCTGCGCGGGGCGGTCTTTGCGCAAAGCAGCGACCTGACGCTGCGCGACAATGTCGTGCATTCCATCCGCTCGGACGGGTTGAATTTCGTCGCGGTGCAGCGCGTACTGATCAAGGGCAACACGATCCGCGATTTCCTGCGCGCGGGCGATCTGACCGACCATTCCGACATGATTCAGTTCTGGACCGCCGGGGCCGAAACGGCCAGCACCGACATCACCATCCGCGACAATTTGCTGAACTCTGGCGCCGGGCTTTACACGCAGTCGATCTTCATGCGCAACGAGGCGGTCGATGGCGGCACGGCCGGGCCGGAGATGTTCTATCGCAACCTGCGGATAGAAGAGAACGTGATCATCAACGCCCACCTGCACGGCATCAGCGTCGGCGAAACCGACGGTCTGGTGATCCGCAACAATACGGTGGTGCGCAATACCATCTCGTCCGGGCCAGAACGCAACCCCAGCCTCTGGACCCCGCAAATCCGCGTCGCCGCCGCCTCGCGCAATGTCGACATCCAGCGTAACGCGGTGGCGCGGATCACCGGACAGGACAATCAGCCCGATTGGACCGTGTCGGACAATCTGATGATTCAGGACCAGCGACCGAATGAGCCGGGCTATTACGACGATGTATTCATGGCGGCGCGTCTGGGCGATCCGCGCGATCTGTCCAGTTTCGTCTATGCGCCCGGCGGGCCACTGGATGGCAGCGGGATCGGGGCCGCGCGACTGACCGATGAGACGGGGCATGACCCGATGCTGTCGGATGAGGGCTTCCAACCGCTGATCCGTGTGACGGGCGATGCGGCGCAGTCGGATACCTTTGTCTTTGACGCCGCTGGCAACCGCTTTCCGGACGGCCTTGATCCAGCCACGGCGATCTTCCGGTGGACGTTTGACGATGGTGTCACGCTGGACGGGGTGACGGTCACCCGCCGCTTTGACAGCCCCGGCAAACGGCGGGTCAGCTTGGCGATGCAAATGCCGGACGGGCGCAGCTTTGCCGCCAGCGCCTCGGTCACGATCGCAGGACCGACGGTGGTTTCGTTCACGCCCGAAGACGGGTTGATCGGCTGGGTGGATGGCCAGCGCGTCGCCCTGCCCCTGCCCGAAGGCATGGACCCCGACAGCCCCCTGCCCATCGGCGAGGGCGTCGCCTCCGTCACTGTCCCGCCCGAAGCGATGGCGGGCTTTTTCGGCGCGAATGATTTTGACATCACGCTGCGGCTGCGCGGCACCCAAGGCGACAAAAGCTATGGTGAGGTGTTCCGCATCCACAACACGCTGGTCGTCACCCTGACCCAGCGCGGGCTGTTGGAGGTGACATTTACCACATCCGGCGCGGCAGCCTTGCGCATCAGGTCGCGCGCGCGGGTGATCATGGGATCGGATTGGCATGACCTGATGCTGCGCTATTCGGCGACGGATGGTACATTGACGGCCTTGGTCGATGGGGTTGAGGTGGCCAGCGGCACGACCTTTGGCCGGGTCAAACCGATGGAGTACTGGGGGCTGTCCTTGGGCAACCCCTTTGGCAAGAAGAAATCCTTTGACGGAGAGTTGGCGTCGCTGGCGCTGCGCAGCAACATCGAAAACACGGGATTGGGCAACTAGGTGCAACAGCGCAAATGACGGCAGGCAGTTTGTCCGGCACGCGCCGGACCCTTTCACCCCCCGCCAAGGCAGACAAACCGATCCGCACCATCGCCGGGCTGAAGTGGCCTGTGGCGCTGTATCTGTTGTGCCTGATCGTGCCCATCGGCTTCAACGCCGGGTCACTGGCGATGACCTCGCTGCGGATGTTGCTGCTGGTGATGATCGTGCCGATCACGCTGCGGCTGATCATGGGCTATTACGGGCGCATCCTGCTGACGGATGTGCTGTTCTTTGCCCATATCGGCTGGGCCGGTCTGGCCTTGGCGATCAACAACCCTGATCAGGTGGTGCAGCAATTCGGCTCTGTCGGGATGGAGTTCATCGGCGGCTACGCCATCGGCCGCGCCTATATCCGGGGGCCAGAAGATTTCACCGCACTGGCCCGCTGGCTGGTGATCTGCGTTTTGATCCTGTTCCCCTTTGCCATCCTTGAAACCCTGTCCGGCCATGCCCTGATCGTCGAGACGATCCACAAACTGCCGGGCCTGACCTCGGTCATGCCGGTGGCAGCCGAACCGCGTATGGGACTGGAGCGGGTGCAGGCGGTCTTTGCCCACCCCATCCACTTTGGCCTGTTTTGCGCGGTGGTCATGTCCTTGGCCTTTGTCGGGCTGAAAGGGCGGCTTGCGCTGCCCTTCCGCTGGGGGGCGAGCGGCGTGGTCGGCATGTCGGGCTTTCTGGCGCTGTCGTCGGGGGCGCTTCTGGCGATCCTGCTGCAACTGGCGCTCTTTGCGTGGTCCACCGTCTTTGCCCGCATCCGCTGGCGCTGGTGGCTGTTGCTGGGCGTCTTTGCGGTGATCTACGTCGCCATCGACCTGCTGTCGAACCGTACCCCCCTGCGCGTGTTCATGAGCTATGCCACCTTTTCCGCCCATACTGCCTATTGGCGGTCGATCATCTTTGAATGGGGGATGGTGAACGTCTGGAAGCACCCGCTGTTCGGCATTGGCCTGAACGACTGGGAGCGGCCCTATTTCATGTATTCGGGCAGCATGGACAATTTCTGGCTGGTGATGGCGGTGCGCTATGGCATCCCGGCCTTTCTGCTGCTGGTCTTTGGCTATGCGTGGTCGCTGATCGTCATCATGGCGCGGGATTTCACCACGGATCCCGTGCTCACGCAGTTCCGCCGGGCCTGGGTGTTCACCTTCCTTGGGCTGTCCTTCACGCTCTGCACCGTGCATATCTGGGCCAATATCTATTCCTTCTGCTTTTTCATGTATGGTGCCGGGATGTGGCTGGTTGAGGCTATGCCCAACACGGCAGGAACGCCCACCGCTGTGGCACCCGTCAAAGACCGCAACGACCATC
>NKIT01000247.1 GCA_002256185.1 Rhodobacteraceae bacterium PARR1
CATCCTCATAGGAATCGGTCAGTTCATCCACAAGATCGTCGGTCCAGCCGGGCAGATCGACATCAAGGCTCAACTGATCTAGCAAGGCGAACTTGTCCAGAAACGCCGACACGATCCGCCGCCGCTGCGTGACATTGGCGGGCGGGTTTTGCGCCAGATAGGCGCGCAAGCGGGCCAGGCCATCGGGCGACATCAGCTTTTCCAACAGTTCATCCGTGCCATCCAGCACCGTGCCCGCAGCGTGGCCGGTGACAGCCTGCAACACCTCTGGCCAGATCAGGGGCGTGTCCTCATCGCTCCAGATCGTGAGGGGCACATCGGGGTTCAGGCGGCGGATATCCTCGATCAAGCGCGACCATGACAACAGGCGCGGATCGGTGCTGCCCATGAAATCTTCATAGCTTTTGCCGCGCTGCTTGCCGAAAAGCGCGGGCAGAAACGTCGCCAGATTGCGGATCGAGATGTGGAATTCCGCCTGCACCTCTGGGAAAATCTGGGTAAAGGCACGGATGCGTTCGGCGGCGGCGGGGTAGAGCCGATCCTTCACCACCCATTGCGGATAGGACATGAAGTTATCCCAGCCAAGGATCAGCCGTTCGGCGCTGACCTCATCCATGATCTGTTCCAAGACCAGCGCCTGCGTCTCACGCGATGCCGCACGGCCTTTCAACGTCATCGCCGTGTCGCGAAGCAGCGTGCGATAACGGGTCGGGGCAGGGACGACGATGCCCTGTTGGGCCAGAACGGCGCGGTTCTTCCACAGACAGGTGATCAGACGTTCTTCGTCCGTGCAATGTGCGCCGAGGTGGTAGATGATACGCATGAACGAGAACTGCTTTTCCTGCTGTCTTACAGGCCGGACTATACGGGCTTTTCTGGACAGGGAAACCGCTTTCGGCTAATCCCGCCCGGTGATGACCAAGCAAAACACTCAACAAGCTGCCCGCACATGGGCTGACCCGTGGCTGATCGGGGCCATCCTGATTGCGGCTGTGGTGGTGGCCCCGATGCTGTCGGTGCTGTGGCTGGCCTTTCACCCGACCGAGAATATCTGGCCGCACCTGATCTCGACCGTGCTGCCGCGCTATTTCGGCACGACGCTGATGCTGATGGCCGGGGTCGGGCTGATCACGGCGGCGGTGGGGACGGGGACGGCGTGGCTGGTGGTGATGTACCGCTTTCCGGGCCGGGCTTGGCTGGATCACCTGCTCCTGTTTCCCTTGGCGATCCCGGCCTATGTCGGGGCCTATGCGCTGGTGGATTTCCTGCAATATGCCGGACCCTTGCAAAGCGCGATGCGCGCCACGATGGGCTGGCAGGATGCGCGGGACTACTGGTTTCCCGAAGTGCGGTCCTTGGGGTTCTGCATCGCGGTGCTGTCGGCGGCGCTTTACCCTTACGTCTATCTGCTGGCCCGTGCCGCATTCCGCGAACAATCGGGCAGTTCCTATGAGGTGGCGCGCGCTTTGGGCGCTGGTCCTTGGGCCCTGTTTCTCCGCCTTGGCCTGCCGCTCGCCCGGCCTGCGGTGGCGACGGGCGTGGCACTGGCCTTGATGGAAACGGTCGCCGATTTCGGCACCGTCACCTATTTCGGCGTGCAGACCCTGACGACGGGGGTGTTCTCCACTTGGCTGAACGGCAACAACGCCGGGGGGGCGGCGCAAATCGCGGGCGTGATCCTGACGCTGATCCTGATCCTTGTGGGGCTGGAACGCATTGGCCGCCGCCGCGCGCGGTTTCACCGCCCCTCACGCGCGACCCGACCGGTTGAGCCGATGGCGATGACCGGGGGCAAGGCATGGCTGGTGACCGTCGCCTGCGCCTTTCCCGTCGCCTTGGGCTTTGGTTTGCCGGTTGCCATGATGGGCTGGCATGCGCTGGCCAACCCTGAGGTGTGGCTGGCCCCGGGCCTTGGCTCTGCGCTTGTCAACACGCTGCTTGCGGGCGGGATTGCCTCGGTGCTGACGGTGGGGGCGGCGCTGTTTCTGGTCTGCGGTCTGCGCCTGTCGGGCAGCGGTGCCGCGCGGGT
>NKIT01000248.1 GCA_002256185.1 Rhodobacteraceae bacterium PARR1
CATTGGGCGTCGGCTCTTCGGCGCGCACCCGCTCCATTAGGGGGCGCTTGTTCTTGAGGGGACCGTAATAGCGCTCGGCCAGTGTCTTCACCTCTTCAGGCGTCACGTCTCCGGCAACGATCAGGATGGCGTAGCGTTGATAGTCGTATTGGTCGATGTCAGGCATGTCGGTCGGGGCTAGATTGCAGTTTCGAGATGTTCTTCACTCTTCTTCGGCTTATCGTTCGAAGAAGGAAACAGAATTCGGAATCGGGTGAAATCACAGGGACGGCTTTCCACTTCAACCTGGGCGCGATGGCGTTGAAGTATCTGATGGGTGATGCTGAGGCCGAGCCCCATTCCTTTGCCCACATCCTTCGAAGTGAAGAAAGGATCGAAAATCTTTTGGACGTTCTCGGGCGGAATTCCGATGCCATTGTCGAGGACCGTCACCATCCATGAGTTACCCGCAGGTTCGATCGTGATGTCCACCTTTCCGGAAATCTGGGAGTCGGTCTCATTGCGCTGGCGGATCGCGTCGATGCTGTTCTGGAACAGGTTGATGAAGACCTGGACGAGCTGATTGGTGTTTCCACAAATCGGTGCCAGATCAGGTGCCGTGATGGTCAGCGCGACCTCACCGCCGGTCTGATGGCTGACCATGCGCCGGGAGCGCTCCATGATATCGACGAGGTCCGCCTCACCCTCCACACCGGGGTCCTCGCGGGTGAACTGACGGAGATCGAGAATGATCTGGGAAACCCTCTCAACCCCTTCCCGGATGTCGCCGACAATGTCCGCGAAATCCGCCCTCTCGTCTTCGGGAAGCAGCTTCGTGAAGGTGTCGAGCGTGTGGATTCCTGCCCGCGAATAGTTCAGCGGGTTGTTGATTTCATGGATCAACCCCGCGCTCATCCGCCCCAGCGCGGAAAGCTTCTCATTCCGGATCAGAAGGACTTCGTTCTCCTTGATCTGGTCCAGGGCGGCCTGAAGCTCGCGATTCAGATCGGACATTTCGCGTCGGATTCTCGCCATCACCAACTGGTTCTCCAACCGGAGCCCGAGTTCCGCTGTTGAGAAGGGCTTGGTCAGGAAATCGTTGGCCCCGGCCTCAAGCGCCGAGAGCTTGGTCTGCTCGTCCGCCCGCGCGGTGAGGATGATGACCGCGACGCCACGAGTGGTGTGATGGTTCCGGATTCCCCGGCAGACCTCGACGCCGTCCATCTCGGGCATCATATGGTCGAGCAGGGCGAGCTGCGGCTGGCGTTGGCGCACCAATTCGAGCGCCTGGGCTCCGTCGCTGGCTTCGATGACATCGACATCCTCCATCTGCATTTTTAGGAAGCGCCGGATATCGGGCTCGTCATCCGCAATGAGCACCAGCGGGCGGACGTCGCTGCGACGACCAATGACTGTTGCCTGTCTGGGAACCGACATGCCCGCCGGCATAGGCTCCGTTCCCCGTGATGGCATGGAAAGCGCGGCTTTCCGATGGTAATCGGCAATGACGGATTCTCCGGAGTCACCGCCTGTTTGGGCCACCAGCACGCCGACGCCGGACTCCACTGGAAACTCAACCTTGAAAGTCGTGCCATTCCCGACCTGGCTTTCGACGCTGACCTTGCCGTCCATGGCTTCCGTGAGGCTTCGAACCAAGGCCAGGCCGATGCCTGCGCCTTGGAACTTGCGCGTCGACGAGGTGTCGACCTGCCAGAAGCGATCAAAAATCCTCGGCAGAAGATCGGGCGAAATTCCCACCCCGGTGTCTGAAACCGACAGCTTGAGGATGCCTCCCTCGACCAAAACTCCCACCTCGATGCTCCCACCTGAGGGAGTGAACTTGATGGCATTCACCACCAGGTTGAGGATAATCTTGTCGAACTTGTCGCGGTCAATCATCCACGGCAACTCATCACCCTCAAAGTTCCACAGCAACGCCACCCGGTCCTGATCCGCCAGATGCCTCAGCGAGCGCAACATGCCATCAAGATGGGGCTGCAGCTCCGTCGGCTGGCGGACCACATCGGCGTGTCCGGTGTC
>NKIT01000031.1:0-6329 GCA_002256185.1 Rhodobacteraceae bacterium PARR1
CGATGATTGCGGGTGGGATCATGTTCGCGCTTCTGGGCAAAGACCCGGTGGAGGCGATCCGGACCATCTTTTGGGATCCGCTGTTCAACCCGCAGTTTGCCTCATATTCCCGCCCGCAGTTGCTGGTGAAAGCGGGGCCCTTGATCCTGATCGCGGTGGGGCTGTCCTTGGGCTTTCGCGCGGGCATCTGGAACATCGGGGCCGAGGGCCAGTATATCATGGGCGCAATCTTCGGCGCAGGCGTGGGGCTGGCGCTTTACCCCATTGAGACGCGCTGGGTGTTCCCGCTGATGGTGGTGGCGGGGATTTTCGGCGGATGGCTGTGGGCGATGATCCCGGCGGTGCTGAAGACGCGGTTCAACACCAATGAGATTCTGGTCTCGTTGCTGCTGGTCTATGTGGCGCAGAACATTCTGGCCTCGATGTCCTTGGGATTGCTCCGCAACCCCGAGGGCGGGGGGTTTCCGGGCAGTCGGAACCTTGGGCAAATCCCGGCGATGGCGAACCCTGAACTGATTGCAGGGACGGGGATGCATTGGGGGGTGGTTGCCTTTGTCGTGGTGATCGCGGCCTATGTGATGTTGCAGCGCCATATCCTTGGCTATCACATCAAACTCGCCGGTCAGGCCCCGCGTGCTGCGCGTTTTGCCGGGGTGAACCCGGCGAAACTGACGGTGCTGTGCATGGGGATTTCCGGCGCTTTGGCCGGGATGGCGGGCATGTTCGAGGTGACGGGACCGGCCGGGCAGATCAGCATCGATTTCAACACGGGCTACGGTTTTACCGCCATCATCGTGGCCTTCCTTGGCCGGTTGAACCCCATCGGCATCCTGCTGGCGGGGCTGTTGATGGCGCTGACCTATATCGGCGGGGAATTGGCCAGTTTCATGCTGTCCCTGCCATCGGCGGCGATTCAGGCGTTTCAGGGGATGCTCTTGTTCTTCCTGCTGGCCGTGGATCTGCTGACCAATTACCGCATCCGCCTGAAGAAAAGGGAGATCGCCTGATGGATATCGGTGGCATCAATCCCGCCATCCTGATCGCCTCGCTGATGGTGGCCTCTGTTCCGATCATGCTGGCCGCGATTGGCGAGTTGGTGGTGGAAAAGGCGGGTGTTCTGAACCTTGGCGTCGAGGGGATGATGATCATCGGCGCCATCTGCGGCTTTGTCGTCGCGGTGCATTCGGGCAGCGCGGTCTTGGGTTTTGTCGGTGGGGCTGTGGGTGGGGCGGTTTTGTCGCTGGTCTTTGGCTTCTTGACACAGTTCATGCTGACCAATCAGGTGGCCACCGGCCTTGCGCTGACGCTGTTCGGGCAGGGGCTGTCGTCGATGATCGGGCAGGGGTACAATGGCATCAAGCCCCCCGCGACCGAGCCTTTGAACTTTGGCCCTTTGGCCGATCTTCCGGTGATCGGCACGATCCTGTTCCGGCATGACTGGATGGTTTACGGGTCGATCCTGATCATCGCGGCGGTTTGGGCGGTGCTGAAATACACGCGCACCGGGTTGATCCTGCGGGCAGTGGGCGAAAGCCATGATGCCGCCCATGCGCTGGGGTACAAGGTGGTGCGCATCCGGATCATGGCCATCCTGTTTGGCGGGGCCATGGCTGGGCTGGGCGGGGCCTATGTCAGCCTTGTGCGCGTGCCGCAATGGACCGATGGCATCACCGCAGGCGCGGGCTGGATCGCCCTTGCCATCGTGGTCTTTGCAAGTTGGAAACCTTGGCGAGTGTTGATCGGTGCCTATCTTTTCGGCGGTATCACGGTGCTTCAGCTTAATCTCCAAGCAGCGGGGGCGGCTATCCCGGTGGAGTACTTGTCGATGTCCCCCTATCTGATAACCATCCTTGTGTTGGTCATCATGTCCTCGGGTCGGGGCAAGGCAGCGCTGAACGCGCCGGCCGCCCTTGGTCAGAACTTCCACGCCTCACGCTGAGGCTGTCATAACCGGGCCGGTCAAGGCCCATCAGGGAGCATACGAATGCAGAGAAGAACGATCCTCAAGGGCGGTGCAGCACTGGGCTTCGCCACGATGATGGGCGGAAAGATGGCGCTGGCCCAAGGGCTGGAAAAGGTGAAGGTCGGCTTCATCTACGTCGGTCCCATCGGTGATGGCGGCTGGACGCAAGCCCACCATGTGGCCGTGCTCAAAACGCAGGAGCATTTTGGAGATAAAGCTGAAATCGTGTGGCAAGAAAACGTTCCTGAGGGCGCGGACTCTGAGCGCGCGATGACTCAAATGGCTCTGTCGGGCTGCAACATCATTTTCACAACCTCCTTCGGCTACATGGACCCGACTAACGCGGTCGCGGCCAAATTCCCGGATGTCAAGTTCGAACATGCGACGGGGTATAAGCGCGAACATCCAAACGTCACCACATACAATGCTCGGTTCTATGAAGGACGTGCAGTCAACGGTATCATTGCCGGCCGCACTACCAAGACCAACAAGATTGGCTACATTGCGTCGTTTCCGATCCCCGAAGTGATCCAAGGTATCAACTCTTCGTACCTCCACGCGAAGAAGGTGAACCCTGCTGTTGAGATGACGGTGGTGTGGGCCTTCACTTGGAATGAGCCAGCAAAAGAAGCGGACGCTGCTAAAGCGCTGATCGATCAAGGTGTTGATGTGATTTTCCAGCACACGGATACGACAGCGCCTCTTGCACTTGCCCAAAAAACGCCCGGTATCATTGGTTTTGGTCAGGCTCGTGACATGGAGGAGTACAAGCCGACTCCACGCGTTTCTTCAATTATTGATCGCTGGGATGCCTACTATATCTCCCGGATACAAGCAGTCCTTGATGGAACTTGGCAAAGCCAAGACTCTTGGGATGGCCTCGCTCAAGGCGCCGTCGAAATCGGTGAAATTACTGGAGTTTCGGCCGAAACAAAGGCGGAAGCTGAGGCGCTGCGCGATGCAATCATCGCGGGCACTTACCATCCGTTTACTGGACCAATCAACAAGCAGGATGGATCGGTGTGGCTCGCTGAAGGGCAAGTCGCAACCGATGCAGACTTCGCGGGCATGAACTTCTACGTCGAAGGCATCGTGGGCGACATCCCGTCCTGATCGCTTTTCCAAGTTTAGGGAAAGGCCCGCCCATCGTGGCGGGCCTTTTCTTTTGACGTTGGTGATCTGGCGGACCGCGCGGGCAGGCCCGCGCGGACGCTTGTAAGCCCCGCCGCGCAGGGCGCGCGACGGGGCGCGTGGGGGGCTTTCCGCCCCCCAACGGCGCAAGCGCCGTTCCCCCCGAGGATATTTGCGCAACGGGGAAGGGGCAGGGGGACGCTGCCGTGACCTGTTCTTTTGTCGCAAGCGAGGGGGCCGGATGTCGGCCTCGTGCTTTTCATTCCGGCGTCGTTCTGGCACGGTCGGCCCATGAAAACAGGAACCGAAAAAGGCGCGGCCTTTGGCTGCATGCAATGGGGCGGGCGGGCGGATGAATCCGCTTCTCGTGCGATGTTTGACGCTTGCCTGACGGCGGGGGTGACGCATTTCGACACCGCCAATGGCTATACCGAGGGGGCGTCGGAAACCTTGCTCGGTCGCTTTGGCGGCCCGCTGCGCGAGCGTTTGTTCATCGCCACCAAAGTGGGGTATGACGGCGGAGCGGGGCGGGCAAATCTGCAGACGCAGTTCGATGGCAGTCGCAAGCGGTTGGGGATGGATGCGGTTGATCTGCTGTACCTGCACCGCTTCGATCCTGCGACCCCGCTGGAGGAAACGCTGGAGACCTTTGCCCGGCTGCAATCGGATGGTCTGATCCGCCAGATCGGGCTGTCGAATTTTGCCGCGTGGCAGGTGATGAAGGCGCAGGCGGTGGTGGCGCGGCTTGGCACGCGGATCGACGCCATTCAGCCGATGTACAATCTTGTCAAACGGCAGGTCGAGGTGGAGCTTTTGCCGATGGCCGCAGATCAGGGCATTGCGGTGTTTTCCTACTCGCCCTTGGGCGGTGGGTTGCTGTCGGGCAAATATGCCACCGGGGGCGAGGGGCGGTTGTCGGTCGATGACCGCTATGCCACGCGCTATGGCCAGCCCGCGATGCATGCGGCGGCCACGGGTCTGGCGGCCCTAGCGGCAGAATTGGGCATCCCTGCGGCGACGCTGGCAGTGGCTTGGGTGATGGCGCATCCGTTGCGGCCGAACCCCATCCTTTCGGCGCGGAATGTGGAGCAACTGTTCTCTTCACTGGCAGCGCTGGACTTGACCTTAGACCCTGCCCTCTATGCCCGGCTGTCGGCGCTTTACCCCGCGCCGCCCCCGGCCACGGATCGACTGGAAGAAGCATGAGCGATTTTCTGATCATTGGCGGCGGCATCGCCGGGATTTCCGCTGCGGCGCGGCTGTCGGCACTTGGGTCTGTCACCGTCTTGGAGTCGGAAGCCGTGCTGGCGCATCATGCCTCTGGCCGGTCGGCGGCGCTTTATGAGCCGCGCTACGGTGCGCCTGCGGTGGTGGAACTCTCATTGGCGTCCGGCGATCATTTCCGCGCGGCGACGGGGGTGCTGTCTCCGCGCGGGCTGATGCTGGTCGGGCGGGCGGATCAGGCCGAGGCTTTTGCGGCAGAGCGTGATGCCTTTGAGATGACAGAGTGCAGCGTTGACGAAGCCCGCGCTATCGTGCCGATCCTGAATCCCGCTGTGGTCACCCGCGCCGCTGTGGCCGAACATGCCTGGGACATCGACACCGATCTCCTGTTGCAAGGCTTCGCGCGTGAGGCGAAGGCGCGGGGGGCGACCATCGTCACGGGCGCGCGGGTGACCGCGATCCGCCGCGACGGCGGGACATGGGTGGTGACAACGGCTGCAGGCGACTTCACCGGGCGGTTGCTCGTCAATGCCGCAGGGGCCTGGGTCGATCAGGTCGCGGCAATGGCCGGGGTGCGGCCCTTGGGCTTTACCCCGCTGCGGCGGTCGATGGCGCGTTTACCTGCACCGGGGGGGCTGGATGTCAGCCGCTGGCCGATGATCTTTGGCGCGGGCGAAAGCTGGTATGCCAAACCCGATGCCGGGGCGCTGATCGTCTCGCCAGCCGAGGAAGACCCGGCGGAACCGCATGACGCCTGGGCCGATGACATGGTCCTGGCCGAGGGTCTGGCGCGGTATGAGGAATTCGTGACTGAACCTGTGACCCGGCTGATGTCCAACTGGGCCGGGTTGCGCACATTCTCGCCCGACCGGGTGCTGGTCATCGGGCGGGATGTGCGGGAGCCGTCGTTCTTTTGGCTGGCCGGGCAGGGGGGATACGGTTTCCAAAGCTGCCCGGGGGCGAGCCGCTTGGCCGCAGACCTGATCGGCGGACGCCCGACAGAGATTGGGGCGGATTTGGTGGCAGCCTTGGACCCGGCCCGGTTCGGCTGACGACCAAGTGACCGCGCGGCGCGTGACAGCGCCCGCCGGTTGCGGCACGATGGCGGGATGAGATTTCATGCCATTGCTTCGTTGTGTCTGTTCCTTGCCGCCTGTGGCGCGCGCGAAGACCGCGTCGTGCCATCTGTTGCGTCGGACTCGGTGACCGCGCCCGACTTCGGCGATGCCGATCCGCATCCGTGGGAGGGGCGCCCGCCGCAGCGCTATGCGGTGCATGGCATCGACATCTCTCGCTGGCAAACCTATGTCGATTGGCATGCGGCGCGGGCGGCGGGGGTGAATTTCGCCTTCATCAAGGCGACCGAAGGCGGCGATCTGGTTGATCCCGGCTTTGCAATCAACTGGCAGTTGGCCGCGCGGCATGGGGTGCGGCGGGGGGCCTATCATTTCTTTTACCACTGCCGCCCCGCCGCCGAACAGGCGCGCTGGTTCATTCGTCATGTGCCGCGCAGCGCCGGGGCCTTGCCGCCGGTGCTGGACATGGAATGGACGCCGTTTTCGCCCACCTGCACCACCCGCCGCGACCCCGCGACGATCCGCGCCGAAGCCCGCACCTTTCTGCGGATCGTCGAAAGCCACTACGGCCAGCGGCCCATCATCTACACCACGGTGGATTTCTGGACGGACAACCAGATGTGGCGGTTGGGGGATTATCCGTTCTGGCTGCGCTCTGTCGCCGCGCATCCGGATGATCTTTATGACGGCAAGCACTGGACCTTTTGGCAGTACACCTCAACCGGGCGTGTTCCCGGCATCAGCGGAGAGGTGGACATCAACGTCTTTGCAGGCTCTGCCGCCGCATGGCGGGCGTGGTTGGCGGTCAATGCCCCCTGACCTGGAGTGTCACGAGACTCCTCTTGCTTCCTTCCCCGTTGCTTAAATATCCCGGGGGGTGCGGGGGGCTGGCCCCCCGCCGCTAACAGGTCAATCCATGCCCTGACGGCAAGGCC
>NKIT01000031.1:6339-31076 GCA_002256185.1 Rhodobacteraceae bacterium PARR1
GGCCCCCCGCCTCTAACAGGTCAATCCTTGCACTGACGGCAAGGCCTAGCCTGCCGCCGGAACCTCAGTCAGATCAAACCAGACCGGAATACCCCGCTCCCGTGCGATGCGCACATCATTGTCGGCCCCGGTCGAGGCTCCGGGCAGGCGCAGCACGCCGTCGCATTTGGCCAGCAGGCGGTGCGCGGTGGGGTGCATGACCGCGTCATAGGTTTCGCTGCCCGGCGTGCCGCCACCTGCGCCGCGCAGGATGGGCAAGGCCGCCCATTCGCCGATCATCGGCACATGGCCAAGCGCGAACAGGGGGTAAGCGGCAGCCTCAAGCCGCGCCAGATTGGCGGCCATCTTGGCCGGATCGTCGCCGGTGCCAGAGCGGTAGGGGCCGGCAATCAGGATCATCATCGGGGGTGTCATGGGACTCGTCCTTTCATTTTGCACGATATTGCATGAAGCTGCTGGAACACTTTGCTGATTCGTGCAAGAAAAAGCACAAACGTGTAAAGACGTGAGGGTTATGGATGTTGACGACGCAACGGCGCAGTTTGCTTTTGGAGCGCCTCGCGCGGGACGGGCGGTTGGTGGCCTCGGACCTTGCCGCCGAGTTGGCGCTGTCCGAAGACACCATCCGCCGCGATCTGCGCGATCTGGCAGCGGAGGGGCGGTTGTTACGGGTGCATGGCGGGGCGCTGCCGCTGTCACCGACGCATCAGCCGATGGCGCAGCGCCGGGATATGGCCAGCGACGAAAAGCAGGCGCTGGCCCGTCGGGCGGCGGGGTTGATCCAACCCGGAATGACCGTGATCGTCGATGGCGGCACCACGCATCAGGCGTTGATCCCGTTCCTGCCCCTTGATCTGTCCTGCACCATCGTCACCCACAGCCCCGCCTTTGCTGCGGCGCTGGAGCCGTTTCGCGCCGTTGATGTGATCCTGATCGGGGGGCGGCTGTTTCGGCATTCGATGGTGGCGACCGGGGCCGTGGCGCAAGAGGCGTTCTCGCGGTTGCGGGCCGATCTTTGCCTGCTGGGGGTGACGGGTGTGCATCCGACAGTCGGTCTGTCCACCGGCGACGCCGAGGAGGCCGCGTTGAAAACCACCATGCTTCGCGCCGCAGGAGAGGTGGCCGTGCTGGCGACGCCTGACAAGCTGGGCGTCAGCAGCCGCTGGGTCATCGCGCAATTGACGGCCCTGACAACGCTGGTGACAGTGGGAGCGCGGCCCTATTGGCTGCCGCCCCACATCACGCATTTGTCGGCATGAAAAAGGCCGCCCGAAGGCGGCCTTTGATACGTGATCCCAAGGGGATAGATCAGCCATCCACACGGATACGGGCGTTCGATGGGTCGAAGGGACTATCCTCGACCACCACGGCATCCCATTCCTGGCGCAGCATCTTGACCTTCAGCTTGGTGCCAACCTCGGCCAGATGCGGCGGGACGTAGCCCATGCCGATCTGTTTGCCAAAGGCCACCGAATAGCCGCCCGAGGTCAGGCGTCCGACCTTGACGCCATCCACCAAGAGCGCCTCTTTGCCCCACGGGTCAGCGTCTGCCGGTCCGTCGATCAACACGGTCACGCATTTGCTGCGGATGCCGGTTTCCAGCATCTTGGCCTTGCCGCGGAAGTCCTTGGTCAGGTCGACGAAGCGGTCAAGTGCTGCCTCAAGCGGAGTTGCATCGCGGCCCAGTTCGTTGCCGAAAGCGCGGTAGGATTTTTCCTGCCGCAGCCAGTTTTGCGCGCGGGCCCCCACGCCGGTCAGGCCGTGCTTTTCGCCGACCGACCACAGCAAATCCCAAAGGTAGCGACCAAATTCGATGGGGTAGTGCAGTTCCCAGCCCAGTTCGCCCGTATAGGCCACACGCACGGCACGCACCGGGCACATGCCCAATTCAATGTCGCGGTAGGACAGCCACGGGAAGCGCTTGTTGGACAGGACGGTGTCGGGGTTGGCGTCCTTGACGATGTCATTCAACAGGGCGCGGGCATTCGGACCGGCCAGCGCATAGACGCCCCATTGGGTGGTGATGTCATGGATGTCGATATAGCCGCCGCCATTGGCCATCCAATCCTCGGCCGCCTTGATCAGGAAGTCGGCGTCATAGGCGGTCCAGGCCCCGGCTGAGATCAGGTAATACTCATGCTCTTTCAGCCGGACGATGGTGTATTCGGTGCGGGTCGTGCCGTGGTCGGTCAGGGCATAGGTCAGGTTGATCCGGCCCACATTCGGCAGCTTGTTGCAGGTGAAGTGGTCTAGGAACGCCGTCGCCCCCGGCCCGCGCACCAGATGCTTGGTGAAGGCCGAGGCGTCGATGATGCCAACCGTGTTGCGGACGGCTTTCGCCTCGGCTTCGGCATGGGGCCACCATGCGCCACGGCGGAAGCTGCGGCTGTCGTGGTCGAACGAGGCAGGTGCATCCTTGGGGCCGTAGTAGTTGGGGCGTTCCCAGCCGTTCACTTGGCCGAATTGCGCGCCCATTTCCTTTTGGCGGTCATAGGCGGGGGCGGTGCGCAGCGGGCGGCAGGCTTCGCGTTCTTCGTCCGGGTGGTGCAGGATGAAGACATGCTCATAGCATTCCTCATTCTTCCGCGCAGCGTATTCGGTGGTCATCCAGTTGCCGTAACGCTTGGGGTCCAGTGACGCCATGTCGATTTCGGCCTCACCTTCCGTCATCAACTGGGCAAGGTAATGGCCCGTGCCACCGGCGGCGGTGATGCCAAAGCTGAAGCCTTCGGCGATCCACATGTTGCGCAGACCCGGCACCGGGCCGACCAGCGGGTTGCCATCGGGGGTATAGCAGATCGGGCCGTTGTAATCGTCCTTCAGACCCACAGTTTCCGAGGACGGGAGGCGATGGATCATCGACATGTATTCCGTCTCGATCCGCTCGAGGTCCAGCGGGAAGAGGTCAGCGCGGAAGCCTGCGGGCACGTCATAAAGGAACCGCGCCGGGGCGTTGCGCTCATACGGCCCCAGAATCCAGCCGCCGCGTTCTTCGCGGACATACCATTTGGCGTCGGCATCGCGCAGGACGGGGTGCTGCGGGTTGGTCTTGCGCCATTCGACCAACGCGGGGTCGGGTTCCGTCACGATATACTGGTGTTCCACCGGGATTGCCGGGATTTTGATCCCCAGCAGACGCGCCGTGCGTTGGGCGTGGTTGCCGGTTGCGGTCACCACATGTTCGGCATGGATTTCGTAATGTTCCTCGGTCGGTTGCAGGTTCCCGCCCTTGTCCTCCATCCGGGTGACCGACACGATCCATTCCGACCCGGTCCAGCGATAGCCATTGACCTGAATCTTGCGCTCGATCGTTGCGCCCAACTGCCGCGCGCCTTTGGCCATCGCTTGGGTCACATCGGCGGGGTTAATGTAGCCGTCTTGTGGGTGGTAAAGCGCGCCGACAAGGTCTTCGGTCCGCAGCAGGGGCCAGCGGTCCTTCATTTCCTTGGGCGAGAGGAACTCGTGATAGACGCCTGCGGTTTCGGCGACAGATGAATACAGCATGTATTCATCCATGCGTTCCTGACGCTGGGCCATGCGCAGGTTGCCCACCACATAGAAACCGGGGTTCAGACCCGTCTCTGCCTCTAGCCCTTTGTAGAAATCGACCGAGTATTTGTGGATATGGGTGGTGGCGTAGCTCATGTTGAACAGCGGCAACAGCCCCGCCGCGTGCCAAGTGGAGCCTGCGGTCAGTTCATCCCGTTCCACCAGCATCGTGTCCCAACCCGCCTTGGCGAGGTGATAGGCGATGCCGTTCCCGACGGCACCACCGCCGACGACAAGGGCTTTGACATGGGTTTTCATGGGCCGACTCCGGGCGTGGGGATGCGTTGTGCCCTATCTGCCCGAACCGGGGGGAAAGGGGCAAGTGGGGCCGACCCTTGGCATCCAAAAGCGACATGGATGTCAAATGGGCGACTGTGCCGCTTGGGGCCAGCACCGGGGGTTTCACACCCCCGGACCCCCGTGGGATATTTGGGCAGAGAAGACGGGGCAGAAAGAAGTGAAAGGCGCCCTTATCCGCGCTGCATGCGCCCGAGGCTTGCCGACAGCGCAAAGATCAATGCCGCTGCGGTGATGATCGACGGCCCCGCCGGGGTGTCTTGCCAGAGCGACAATTGCAGACCGCCAAGGGTGGCGGCCGCGCCGATCAGGCTGGCCATGATTGCCATGCCTTCGGGCGTGCGGGCAAGGCCGCGTGCGGCGGCAGCGGGGATGATCAACATGGCTGCGATGAGGAGTGCGCCGACGACCTTGATCGCCACCGCGACGACGACGGCGAGGGCGAGGGTCAGCACCAACCGCTCCCGCGCCGGGTTCAGGCCGCTGGCATGGGCGAGGTCTTCGTTCAGCGTTGCCGTCAGCAATGCCTGCCAGCGCCAGACCAATAGCGCCAGCACCAGCGCTGCACCGCCCCAGATGAACACCAGATCGCCGCGCGACACGGCAAGGATATCGCCAAACAGCCACGCCGAAAGGTCGGTGCGCGCGCCGGGGACAAAGCTGACGGCGACAAGGCCGAGGGCGAGCGCGGAATGGGCCAGCACGCCAAGGGTGGTGTCCATCGCCCAACCGCGCGCCGCGAGGGTGGAGACGGTAACGGCCATCGCCAAGGCCACGGTCAAGGTGCCCGCGACCACGGGCAGGTCAGTCGCCAGCGCCAAAGCCACGCCAAGGATCGCCGCATGGGCGGTGGCATCACCGAAATAGGCCATCCGCCGCCAGACGACGAAAGACCCCAAAGGCCCGGTGGCGAAGGCAAGACCAACCCCGGCGAGGGCGGCGCGGATCAAGAAGTTGTCAAGCATGG
Organism: Rhodobacteraceae bacterium PARR1; assembly: GCA_002256185.1. Classification (GTDB taxonomy): domain Bacteria; phylum Pseudomonadota; class Alphaproteobacteria; order Rhodobacterales; family Rhodobacteraceae; genus Paragemmobacter. The sequence continues at coordinate 11,153 of NKIT01000031.1, forward strand.
TGGTGGTCTTTGTGGTGGTGAGGCCCGTGATCGTGCACGTTGTGATCGCGCCCGTTGTGATCGTGCTGATCGTGCTGATCGTGCTGATCGTGATGGGAATGATCGTGCCCATGCCCATGCCCATGCCCGTGGTCATGACTGTGGTCATGAACGTGTTGATAAAGCGCCAATGCCCCTTGGGTGCCTAGGCCGAACAGCGCGCGGTATTCGGGTGCGTTCGACACCACCCGTGGTGTGCCTTCGCAGCAGACGTGACCGTTCAGGCAGATCACCCGGTCGGACGCCGCCATCACCACATGCAGATCATGGCTGACCATCAGCACGGCCACGCCGGTTTCGCGGCGCACCTCCTCGATCAGGCGGTAAAATGCGGCCTCGCCGGGTTGGTCCAGACCTTGGGTCGGCTCATCCAGGATCAGGATATCGGGGCGGGCGAGCAAGGCGCGGGCCAAGAGGATGCGCTGGAATTGCCCGCCGGACAGGTCGGCCATCTGCCGTTGTGCGACATCGGGCATGCCGACGCGGATCAGCGCGGCGGCAGCGTCCGTGTTTGTCACGCGAACCGGCAGCGACAGGAACCGCCGCACCGTCATTGGCAAGGTGCGATCCACGGCCAGTTTTTGCGGCACATAGCCGATCACCAAGCCGGGGCGTTGGGTCACGGTGCCAGAGGCCGGGCGCAGGATGCCCAGAAGTGCGCGCAAAAGCGTGGACTTGCCCGATCCGTTGGGGCCAAGGATCGTGACAATCTCGGCCCGCTGGATCGCGAGCGAGACGCCAGTCAACACCTCTTGCCCGTCCATGCGGATGGTCAGGTTTTCGGCGGCGATCAGGGGGGCCACGGCGGGGCGAAGGGGGGCGTTCATGCGGCCTCCGCGCAGGCGGGGCACAGACCCAACGCCTCAACCGTGCTGCGTTCGATGGTAAAGCCGATGGCGGCGGCGGCACTGTCCAAGGCGTCACGCACCGGGGCAGCGGGGGCTTCGGCCACATGGTTGCAGGCGCGGCAGATCAGAAAGGCGGGGGCATGTGCTTCGCCGGGGTGCATGCAGGCGGCAAAGGCGTTCAGGCGGGCGATGCGGTGTGCAAGGCCCTGTTCCACCAGAAAATCCAGCGCGCGATAGGCGACGGGGGGTTGGTTGCCAAAGCCTTCGGCGGCAAGGCGTTGCAGCACGTCATAGGCCCCCATCGCGCGGTGGCCTTCGAGCAGGATTTCCAGCACACGGCGGCGGACGGGCGTCAGCCGCGCGCCTTGGGCCTTGGCCATGTCGGTGGCGCGGGTCAGCACGTCGCCCGCGCAATGGGCATGGTCATGCCGCGCAAAGGCGAGGTCGGGTGCGGCGCAGCCCGGACAGTCCCCGACGTGATCATGCGGCATGGATGGCCCCTTGACATGTTATCATATTACACTGATACCACCGCGGACCGTCACCGGAAAGGGTGTTTCGATGCGTTATATCATATCGCTTGCGCTGGCCAGCCTTGCCTTGCCCGCCAGTCTTGCTTTGCCCATCGGTCTTGTCTTGCCCGCTGTGGCCGAGGTGCCGAAGGTCATGACCGATATCCCGCCGGTGCATGCCTTGGTGTCGCAGGTGATGGGTGATCTGGGCTCGCCGGATTTGTTGCTGGAGCGCGGGGCGAGCGAGCATGACTTCCAACTGCGGCCCAGTCAGGCGGCGGCTTTGGCGGATGCGGGCTTGGTGGTCTGGATCGGGCCGGAATTGACGCCTTGGCTGGATCGGGCGCTTGAAGGTCTGGGCGAAGGCGCACAATTGCCGCTGCTGGCGGTGCCGGGGACCGCGACGCTGGCTTATGCCGAGGGCGGCGCGCATATTGCGGACGGGGGCCATGATGACCACGGGCATGACGATCACGCAGCGGAGGGCGATGTCCATTCCGGCACGGATCCGCATGCCTGGCTTGACCCTGCGAATGCCAAGGTCTGGCTGGGGGCCATCGCGGCGGACCTGTCCCGGATCGACCCTGACAATGCCGCGACCTATGTCGCCAATGCCGCCGAAGCGGTTTTGGCAATTGACCGCTTGGATGCGGACCTGACGCAGCGCTTTGCGTCGATGAAGGACCGACCCGTGGTGGTGTTTCACGATGCCTATGGCTATCTGGCCGCGCGGTATGGGCTGCAAGTCTTTGGCTCTATCGCCTTGGGGGATGCGACTGCCCCCGGTGCCGCGCGACTGACCGAGTTGCGCGATGCCACAGCGGGCGGGGCCGTGCTCTGCGTGTTCCCCGAAGCGCAGCATGATCCCAAGCTGGCCGAACAACTGACCGAGGGCAGCGGCGCGCGGCTTGGCCCGGCGCTGGACCCCAACGGATCGACACTGGAGCCGGGGCCGCAGCTTTACGCCGCGCTCCTGACCGGTTTGGCCGATGCGATGACGGGATGCGCGGCACCCTGATCCGGTCTTGATCCAACCAGAAGACGCCTTGACCCCCGCGCCGCGCCGCGCGACCAATGGCGCGCCGCCGGGGACAATGGTGCGGCGCTGGTGGGGAGTTTGGTTCATGGCACAGATCGGGATTGCCCCGTTCGGGCGGACAGAGGCCGGGGCGGCGGTCTCGAAGATCACGCTGGGCAGCGGGCGGCTGACGGCCTCGATCCTCACCTATGGGTCGATCCTGCAATCGGTGCGGCTGGATGGGGTGGCGCATGACCTGACGCTGGGGTCAGACCGGCTGGAGGATTACGAAGGCCCGATGCAGTATCACGGGGCCTTGGTCGGCCCGGTCGCGAACCGCATCAACGGCGCGCGGGCGGTGATCGACGGGCGCGAGCACCGCTTTGACGCCAACCAGAACGGGCGGCACCTGCTGCATTCCGGCGATCTTGGCACCCACGCCCGCGTCTGGCGTCTGGCCGAGGTGACGGATACCGCCTGCACCCTGACGCTGATGCTGGCCGATGGCGAAGGCGGGTTTCCCGGCAATCGCCGCGTGTCCGCGCGCTGGAGCGTGGAGCGTCCCGCCACCCTGCGGCTTGAGGTGACGGTGACCACTAGCGCGGCGACCATCGTGAACTTCTGCAACCACAGTTACTGGAACCTTGACGGCACCCCGACATGGGAGGGCCACCGCCTGAAGATTGCCGCCGATGCCGTGACAGCGGTGGATGCCGAGTTGATCCCGACCGGACAGTCGCCCGCCGTCAAGGGCACGCCCTTGGACATGCGGGCAGGGCGGACCATCGGGCCGGGCAATCCGGCGATGGACACCAACTGGTGCCTCGGGCAGGGCCGCGAAAGCCTGCGCGATGTGCTTTGGCTGACCGGTGCGCGCGGGGTCGCCATGACCATCGCCACGACCGAACCGGGGGTGCAGGTCTATGACGGGCGCGCGGCGATCCGTCCCGGCCACGGTGCCTATGAGGGGTTGGCGATTGAACCGCAGTTCTGGCCCGATGCGCCGTCGCATCCACATTTCCCGCAGATCACCCTGCGTCCCGGCGAAACCTATGCGCACCACAGCGAGTGGCGGTTCGAGGTTTGACCAGCGGCGTGTCAGAAGTCTGATCAAATTCCGTTTCTGCCATTGATCCGCCTTGGCGATGGTGGTCTGTCTGGCGCAGCGGTCTGATCGGGGGGCAAGGATGCGGGTCTTTATCAACGGCTTCGGGCGGATCGGGCGGTCGGTCCTGCGCGCGTGGGCACAGGCCCCGCACCATTGGCCGGGGCTGGAGGTGGCGGGGATCAACGACATCGCCGCACCCGAAATGTGCGCTTATCTGTTTGAATATGACTCTGTCTTTGGTCCGTGGCGCGGGTCCGTGGCGCTGGAGGGTGGCGCTTTGGTCGTGGATGGCCGTGCCATTCCGCTGCACCGCACACCCGACCTTGCCGCCCTGCCGCTGGCCGGAGTGGATGTGGTGATGGAATGCACCGGACGCGCGGACAAGCGCGAGGTAGCAGAGCAAGGATTGCTGGCGGGGGCAGGGCGGGTTCTGGTGTCTGGCCCATCGGCAGCGGCGGATCTGACGCTGGTGCTGGGGGCCAATGATGCCGAATTGGCGCGGCAGCGGATCGTGTCCAATGCGTCCTGCACCACCAATGCGCTGGCCCCTTTGGCGCGGCTGATCCATGACCAGTGGGGCGTGGTCACCGGGTCGATGACGACGATTCATTGCTACACCGGATCACAGCCCACCGTGGATGCGCCCGCCGCAGATTATCCGCGCAGCCGGGCCGCAGCGCTGTCCATGGTGCCCACGACCACCAGCGCACAGCGCCTGCTGGACCGGGTCTTGCCGCAGATTGCGGGCCGGATCGAAGGATCGGCGGTGCGGGTGCCGACGGCGAGTGTGTCCGCCGTCGATCTGGCGGTGATGACCGAACGCCGCAGCACGGCGGCGGCGGTGAACGACGCCTTCCGCGCGGCGGGTGGGGTGATCGGGGCGACCGACCGGCCACTGGTGTCGACCGATCTGCGGGCGCGGCCTGAAAGCATCGTGATGGCCACGGCGGAAACGCGCGTCACCGCCGGGGGGATGCTGCGCGTTTTTGGCTGGTATGACAACGAATGGGGCTTTTCCAACCGGATGCTGGATGTTGCCTTGCGGATGGGTCAGGCCGCCTGACGCCGGGACATGGCGCGCTGGCTGGTCGGGTGCTGTCTTGGGGCCACGTCGGTATCTTCTGTCTCGGAAAACTGGTCCAGGCGCGTGATCACCTGCGTGACCTGTGTCAGGTCACGCGATTGATCCGTGGCACCCGAAGCGATGCTGCCGATGACGGTATCCAACTCGGCAATCGCCGCGACGATCCGGCCAAGGGCGCGGCCTGTCTCGTCGACCAGTCCAACGCCTTCGACCACGCGCGCGCTGGAGGTGGTGACGAGGGACCGGATTTGCTGCGCCGCATCGGCCGAGCGTTGCGCGAGTTTGCGCACCTCATTCGCCACCACGGCGAAGCCTCGGCCTGCATCCCCGGCGCGGGCGGATTCCACGGCGGCGTTCAGGGCCAGAAGGTCGGTCTGCCGCGCGATTTCGTCGATCACGGTGACGATCTGGCCGATCTGCACCGAAGATTGTTCGATCGCGTTCATCGCGGTCGTTGCCGTTGTGACGACAGCGCTGGATTTTTCGCCCTCACGCCCCGTGCGTGCCACAAGGGCCGAGGCATGGGCGGCGCTTTCCGTGGCGGCGCGGGCAGTGGCAGCGATCTGTTCCAGCGCTGCGGCGGCGCGTTGGCCCTGTTCGCGGGTGCGGGCTGCGGCGATGACGGCGCGTTCGCGGGTCTTTTCCGCCTCGACCTGCGCGGCTTCGGCAGTGCGGGCGGCTTCGGCAAGCTCTTCGCGGGCGGCCAGCATTTCGGCCTTGGCGTGCGCGCTTTGCATCATGGTCCAGATCAGCACGGCGGCTTCGAACACCACGATGGCTGCATGCATGGCGGTGCGCAGCAGAAGCGCGACAACGCTGGTCTCAGGATAGACGAGCAACGGGGCCAGCAGGCCAAAGCCAAGGTGATGCACCGCTGTGATCACAACCGCCAGAACAACGGCGGTGATGGAGCCCATGGTGGCAATGATCGCCAGCACGGCAAAGAACAACATGTGCGAGTCAAGCTGCCACGCATGCCCGGCAAAGGCGGCGGTCAAGGCGATGCAATGCCCAATCAGGGACACGGAAAGGACCAAGGGGCGCGCCGTAAGTGCGACGCGGCTTGACGCCAGTGCAAGGGCTACGAACAGCACCGAAGCGAACAGCGGCACCCAGACGTTGCCCCCCACCAAAAGTGCGGTCACGGGTGCAAGTGGCGCAAGTGCGATGCCGACCAAGCGGTTGGCGACCAGTCCGTCGAAGTTCTGCGTACTTTCCGTCGTCATACCAAGATCCCTTATTCCATGCCGCAAAGGCGTGCCGCCAGCCGTCCGTCTGCGACCCAGAACGCCCCTGCCGCAAGCAGGCGCTCTGGCGTCGTGCCAGTCGCAAAGACGGAAAGCGGCGCCGAAACCGGCCCCGTCACCTGACCGCCTGCCGCGAGCACCACCTGTTCTGCGCCGGTCCAAGGTGGCACCAGTACAAGCAAGAGATCCCCTTCCGGTGCGGGCAAGGCCGTGATCAGTGAGGCAAACCCCACCACCACAAGACCCACCAGCCCCATCGCGACCAACATGTAAGCAGGAACGGTTTTCATGGGGGATTCATTATCCCCGCCCCCCGCTTGGTCAACGGCACCCACCCGATGCGCAGCGGAACCAATCAAAAGTATGGGATTGGGTCAGGCGGTGAAGGGTTGATCCGGGGCCGAAGGTTGCAGATGGGCGGTCCCGGCCAACAAGTGGCGCAGCACATCAAGAATTGGCGCAGGGTCCGCCTTTGCATCGGCGACAACGGACAGTAAACCGGGGGCGACGCTGCGTTCTTCGACGATGGTAACCACGTGCTGCCCAGCCAACCCCTTTAGCAGAATTGCCCGCAGATCGCGGTCAGGGTATTCGTAGACGGCTCCGTCCTTGGCTGCCGTAATCCGTCTGAGGGCGCCCTCAACAGCATCAAACCGTGCTGCCATGTGCGCGATTTCCGTTCCGCGCCGACTTGGCCACAGATCTTGTGGCTCGGTGGACAAGCGTTTGAACCGATGTGCGGCGGCGTCCATGTTGCGGTTGGTCCGTTTCGGCGTGGTCAGGGATGCCGAGGTGACAAAGAAACTTACGACAGGTTTGTCAGCCATCAGATCACCTCAATCCAAATGAACACGAATTCGGAGCTTCCTGGCACTTGATGCACATCGGGGTTTCCTTCGATCCATTCAACACCTGCCAAACCGTAGAACGACCGTGTACGAGAAGGCGTTGCGGCACACTTAAAGGTATACCCATTCACGCCATTGGGCAACCGACCGACATAGGCTCGCACTGCGGGTTCAGCGTTCCCTGCAACAGTCGCCGCTGATTTGCCCCAAAGTTGTCGCGACGCGCGTGCTTTTTTCTCTTCGGTGCTGCCCTGCGTGCGGCGGTGAAAAACAGATGTGACCATGGCACTTTGTGAACGGTGAGACGATACTTCACCGTTTCCCGCTAAGCGTGCATTGTCAATGCATGGCTCTCGGCTTACCGCAACCCGATTTCGGCAAGGGCCTGCGCCAGTGACGGGGGAAGGGCGTCCTCACGCGCGCGGCCCTTGGGCAGGTCGCGCGGGCTGTCGGCGGGGTCAAGGTAGCGCCAGCCTTGGAACGGGCGGCGCGGGGTGCCGTCGGTGCGGATGATCTCTCGGTCCAGCACGATGGCGCAGCGTTCGATGCCGTCACCGCCCTGAACCCGCTCTAGTGCCACGATGCGTTGCCGTGCCAGAACTGCACCTTTGATGACCCAATAGAGCGACCCGCCCGCCACAATCTCAGCCTCGCGCTTGGGCCACATGCGGGTCACGTGCACGGCGCAGCCTTCGGGCCAGCGATGCGCGTTCTGGGTCTGCCAATCGGCCAGATCCTCGACGCTGTCCGCGCCGACGCAAAGTTTCATGAGATTGACGAATCCGGTCATTGGGGCGCTCCGAGGGGAGCCTTATCCTAGTCGGATGGTTAACGCATTCAAGGGCAGGACCGGCACAACCTGCATTTGACGGGCCTTGCTACTGCGCCTATCTTGTGTCCCCTCACCACAGCCCCACAAACTGAAGGAAAAATCGCATGTCCCGATTCGCTGCCCCCATCGCCGAGCAGATCTGGGACATGAAGTATCGCCTGAAAGAGGCTGACGGCACGCCTTTGGATGGCACGGTCGAAGATACGTGGCGTCGGATCGCCCGCGCCTTGGCGCAGGTGGAAAAAGACCCGGCCAAGTGGGAAGCGAAGTTTTATGCGGCGCTTGAGGGCTTCAAGTACCTTCCCGCAGGCCGCATCACGGCTGGCGCGGGCACGGGGCGGTCGGTCACGCTGTTCAACTGCTTTGTCATGGGCACGGTCCCTGACAATATGGGCGGCATCTTTGACGGGCTGAAAGAGGCCGCGCTGACCATGCAGCAGGGCGGCGGCATCGGCTATGATTTCAGCACCATCCGCCCGCGCGGGGCCGAGGTGAAGGGCGTGGCCGCAGATGCCTCTGGCCCGCTGTCCTTCATGGATGTCTGGGACGCGATGTGCCGCACGATCATGTCCGCAGGTTCCCGCCGTGGTGCCATGATGGCCACCATGCGCTGCGACCACCCGGATGTTGAGGCCTTCATCGAGGCCAAGAAAGACCCCGCCCGTCTGCGGATGTTCAACCTGTCGGTGCTGATCACCGATCCCTTCATGGCGGCGGTCAAGGCGGATGGGCCGTGGGAGTTGGTCTTTGACGGCAAGGTCTACAAGACCGTGCAGGCGCGCGATCTGTGGAACAAGATCATGCGCAATACCTATGACTTCGCTGAGCCCGGCGTGATCTTCATCGACCGCATCAACGCGATGAACAACCTTGCCTATTGCGAGACCATCGCCGCGACCAACCCCTGCGGCGAACAGCCGCTGCCGCCCTATGGGGCCTGCTTGCTGGGGTCGATCAACATGGCGACGCTGGTGGCGGATGCCTTTACCCCGCAGGCCCGGCTGGATCAGGCGGCGCTGGATGATCTGGTCCGTACCGCCGTGCGGATGATGGACAATGTGGTGGATGCCAGCCGCTTCCCCTTGCCGCAGCAGGCCGAAGAAGCCCGCAACAAGCGCCGCATCGGTCTGGGTGTGACGGGTCTGGCCGATGCGCTGTTGATGCTGGGCCTGCGCTATGGGTCGGTTGAGGCGGCAGAGCAGACTGAGGCTTGGATGAAAGCCATTGCGCGGTCGTCCTATTTGGCCTCGGTCGATCTGGCGCGGGAAAAGGGCGCGTTCCCGCTGTTTGATGCTGAGAAATATCTCGCCTCTGGTTCGCTGCGGCACATGGACGCCGATGTGCGCGACGCAATCCGCACGCATGGCATCCGCAACGCGCTGCTGACCTCGATCGCGCCGACCGGGACGATCAGCCTGTATGCGGGCAACGTGTCCTCGGGGATCGAGCCGGTCTTTGCCTATGCCTACAAGCGCAAGGTGCTGCAAAAGGATGGGTCGCGGACCGAGGAAGAGGTGGTCGATTACGCCGTCCGCCTGTGGCGCGAAAAGATGGGTGATACGGCGCTGCCGGATTACTTTGTGAACGCGCAAACCCTGCCGCCCTTGGACCATGTGCGGATGCAGGCGGCGGCGCAGAAATGGATCGACTCGTCGATTTCCAAGACCATCAACTGCCCCGAAGACATCAGCTTTGACGATTTCAAAGAGGTCTATATGGCCGCTTGGGATCAGGGCTGCAAAGGCTGCACCACCTATCGGCCGAATGATGTGACCGGGTCGGTGCTGACCGTGTCCGAGGCGTCCGACAAGACCCCGTCCGAAGCCCCCGCGCAGGTGAAAACCAGCAGCGAAGGGGCCGAGGTGGTCTATCTGTCAGACCCGCTGGACCGTCCGGCCGCGTTGGAAGGCGCGACCTACAAGCTGAAATGGCCGGGGTCGGAGCACGCGCTGTATATCACCGTCAATGACATCGTCATCGCCGGGCATCGCCGCCCGTTTGAAGTGTTCATCAACTCCAAAAACATGGAGCATTTCGCATGGACCGTGGCGCTGACGCGGATGATTTCGGCGGTGTTCCGTCGCGGCGGGGATATCTCTTTCGTCGTCGAAGAACTGAAAGCCGTGTTTGACCCGCGCGGCGGCGCTTGGATCGAAGGGCGCTATATCCCGTCGATCCTCGCGGCCATCGGCGGCACGATTGAGCGGCACCTGATCGAAATCGGCTTCATTGCGGGCGAAGGTCTGGGCCTGAAATCCGATCCCCATGCAGAAGTGGTCGCCATAGCCACCCCCAAAGGCAAGTCGTGCAGCAGTTGCGGCAGCTTTGAAATGCGCATGGTCGAAGGCTGCATGACCTGTGCAAGCTGCGGCTTTTCCAAATGCGGATAAGCGGGCTGCGCCTGCGATTGTTGTTGTGTTCTGACAGGCAATTTTTGTCCATATTAATGAAATCAATGACTTACGCCGCCCGGAAACGGGCGGCTTTTTTGATGACAGAAAGGCAGCCTTCTTGCTGAGGAGCTTGAACTGTCCCCCGATGCCAAGCGCAGCTATCGCGGCTCACCGGGAGAACCAGGCGGGCCGCAGTGCGCTGCTCAGGTCTGCCGCCAAGGGCAAGGCCAGCCAGAACGATGCCGACCGGCTTCGAAAATACTTGGCGCGATTCAGCCTCGATTGGGTGAGTATCGTTTGACGCTTGGCGGGACGCAAACGATCACAGCATCAGTGATTCCCGAAAGTCCGCTTGGGGCCGAGACCGCCTTGCTCGACGCCATAGGGCGGAAAGTAGTCTGTGGCTGGCTTTGCCTTCGGTTCTGGACCACGTGGGAAAGCAGCCCTTCGATGTGCGGCTTTGCGCACTCTTGTCCCGCGCGGCTGCAGGAACTCCTCGGACTGGCACGCTACTCGATGGCGCTCGGCCTGCCATGCGTTTCATCCGGCTGTAAGCGGCAGCCTGATTTCGACCTTCAGGCCGGGGTTGTTGTCACCCAGCCGGACCGAGCCATCATGACAAGATGCGATGGCCTCGACCATGGCAAGGCCCAGACCAGTCCCGGCAGAGGATCGGCTGCCATCCAGACGCACGAAGCGTTGCAGCACGCGGGCGCGGTCGGCCTCGGGGATGCCGGGACCTTGGTCGGCGACGGCAAGGACGGCGCTGTCTCCTTCGGTTCGCAAGGACAGGGTGATCTCGCAGGACGGCGTATGGGTCAGGGCGTTCTGAACGAGGTTGACCAAAGCTTGCAGGATCAGCTCGCGGTCGACGGGGGCCATGACGCGGTCCTTCGGCAGGGTAAGGGTCAGCTTGTGACCGGTATCAGGCTCGAACAGCTCGGCCACCTCGATCATCAGGGCGCCAAGGTCTTGGGGTTCGGCCTCCAGCGGCACAGTGCGCGATTGCAGCCGGGACAGCCGCAGGATGGCGTCGAAGGTGGCCGAGATCGTGTCAATCTCTTCCACCGCTCGGGCGATTTCGGGTCCGGGCAGCGGTTCCAGCCGCAGACGCAGGCGCGAGAGAGGCGCGCGCAGGTCATGGGCCACATCGGTCGAGACCTGGCGGATGGCGGCCATCCCGGCCTCCAACCGGTCTAGGGTCTGGTCGACCTCTTGCCCCACCCGGTCGAGGTCATCTTGCCCCCCGGCGCCGATGCGGGCCGCGTGGTTTCCGGCGCGAACGGCCAGAAGCACATCCTGCATATGGGCGATCCGGGCCTCGTTGCGCCGGGCCACGGCGAGTGCCAGGGCCACTGACAAGACCAGCGCCACGCCCAAGCCCCATGCGGTCGTCTGCAAAAGGACCTCACGGCTTTCGGTGATCCAGGCATCGTCACGGCCCACCATCAACCAGCCCGAGCCAAGCTGCATCCCGAAGGCGACGTAGCCGTCGGGACCATCGCCCGAAGCGCTGATGTTTCGCACGCCCTCGAAGCGCGAGGGGTTCTGGATATTGCCAAGCCGCGTGCCATCCGCACCTTGCCATTCCACCACCACCGCGCGGTCGGGCGTTGCGGCCATCGCCGCGATCAGCTCGGCTAGATCCTGCGGGTCCTGTGTGCTGGCAAGGCTGTGCGCCGTGTGGGCCACGTCCTGTTCCAGCCGCTTTTGCAGGTCCTTGGCCTGAAGGATGTAGGACATGCCCCCGGCAACCACCGCCGCCAGCGCAAAGACCGCCGATATGGCCAAAGCAAAACGCATCGAGGACGAGATCATGGCTGGAACACATAGCCCACGCCATGCAGCGTGGTCAGGTAGGGCTTGGCGAAGGGCTTGTCGATCTTGGCGCGCAGGCGGCTGATGTGGGTTTCCACAACGCTGGTCTTGGGGTCGAAATGCAAGCCCCAGACCGATTCCAGCAAGATTGTGCGGGTCTGCACGCGCCCGGGACGCTCCATGAAGTGTTTCAACAGCAGGAACTCGCGGGGCTGCAAGTCGATGGCCTGACCCTCGCGCCAGGCCTCGCGCTTCAGCAGGTCCAGCCGCAGGTCGCCGGCCAGCAGCTCCGTCACCTCGGGGCGCAGCGCGGGACGCCGGGCGATCGCGTCGATGCGCGCCAAAAGCTCGGCCATGGCAAAGGGTTTGACCATGTAATCATCGGCCCCGGCGCGCAGCCCCGCCACCCGATCCTCGACCGCGCCCATGGCGGTCAGCAGGATCACGGGCGTGGCGATTTGCGCGGCCCGCAGAGATTTCAGCACCGAAAGCCCGTCCAGCCCCGGCATCATGCGGTCGAGGATCAGCAGGTCGTAGGTCGCGATCATCGCTTGCGTCAGCGCCTCGCGCCCATCGGAGAGGGCATCGACAGCATGACCCTCGCCGCCAAGGCCTCGGGCGAGCCAGTCGGCGGTTTCGGCATCGTCTTCGGCCAGAAGGATCTTCATGTCATCCTTTCGGAAGAATTGGCTCTTTAAAGGAAAGGGTCATTTTTAACACTGCCGCCGCTCGGTTTGCTGCTCGTTCCATAACTGGCTTCGGCGGCGACGTCCCGGTCCATCTTGCAGGCCTAAGCCCGCGCGGGGACACGCCCAAGGTCTCTATGCCAATGGAACCCCTGCCGCACCTGTCCCAGACCTTACCGATTTGTAAGACGCGACCTTACGAAACTGTAAGTTTTCGGTCATGGGGGCCGGGAAAGCCTGGGTCAAAAGGGTCTCATGCGGCGCCAAGCCGTGCCAACCCCGAGGAGCCCATGCGCAACCTGATCCTGTCCACCGCACTCATAGCCGTGCCCGTCCTTGGCTTCGTGCTGATAGAGACGAACATTTCCACGCCCGCCGCCGCCACGACCGAAGTCAGCGTGGCAGGGCTTGGCGACCTTTCGGCCTATGCGGCCATTGCCTCCGACGTCCAAGCCATCGCGGCCAAGGGGGACCTGGTGGCCGCCGAGACGCGCGCCACCGACCTCGAAGCCCTGTGGGACCAGAACGCCGCCGCGCTGCAAGCCAAGGACGGCGCAGCCTGGGGCGTGATCGACAGCGCCTGTGATAGGCTGTTCCACGCGCTGCGGGCGGGCAGCCCCGATGCTGCGGCGGTCGACCAAGCCGTGACCGGGCTTCTGGCCGCGCTTCAGGGCACGGCCCAAGCCACGGGCGGCGGGGTGCAATACATCAAGGGCATCGCAGTCACCGACGTCAATGGCCACAATCTCCCCTGCGAGACCCTGACCAAGGCCCTGGCCGCTGCTTTGGCCACCAAAACCACGCCCGAGGCCGTGGCCCTGCAAGCCAAGGCGCTAGAGCGCTGCAATGCCGATGACGACGCCCATTCCAACGCCTTCGCCGCCGAGGCGCTGGCCCTGTTGCAAGGATGATCCCGATGGCCTTTACCCTCACCCCCGAAATGCCTCTCAACGCCCCCGCAAACCGGGTCCCCGAGGTCACGCCTGCCTTCTGGCTGATCAAGCTGACCGCTGTGACCATGGGCGAGACAGCGGCGGATTTCCTTGCCATCAACCTGGGCCTTGGCCTTGGGGCCACGACGATCCTGATGACGGTCGTTCTTCTGGCCATGCTGGTCTGGCAATTCGGCCAGCGCGCCTATCGTCCTGCGCCCTATTGGGCTGCGGTCGTCATGATCTCTGTCGTGGGCACGCTGATCACCGACAACATGACGGATGCGATGGGCGTGCCGCTGATTGCCTCGACGATCGGCTTCGCGCTGGTGCTGGCAGGCACATTCGCGCTGTGGTTCGCCTCCGAGCGCACCTTGTCGATCCACGAGGTCTTCACCACAAGGCGTGAACTTTTCTATTGGGCCGCGATCCTCTTCACCTTTGCTCTGGGAACGGCGGCGGGTGACCTCGTGGCCGAGCGCTTCGGCGCAGGCTTCATGGCGACCGGGGCGCTGTTTGGCGCGATCATCGCCAGCCTGACCTTCGGATACTATGTCCTGAAACTCGATGCGATCTGGGCCTTTTGGCTGTGCTATATCTTCACCCGGCCGCTTGGGGCCTCGGTCGGCGATTTCCTGTCCCAACCGCCCGAGTTCGGCGGCTTGGGCCTTGGCACCTTGGTCACCTCGGCCGCCTTCCTCGCCATCATCGCCGCGACCGTCGCCACGATGACCCTGCAAGCGCGCAACCGCACCTGAACAGGGGCGTTACAGACCGGAGGGCGCCCGCGCAGGGGCGCTCTCCTCCTGAAAGGATCCCAAGATCACTTCTGTTTCTCCGGCGCGGGTCGGGTGTCGCCGCCGTGTTGGCAGATCCGAGGTTTGCCGAAATCCCGCCCGACTGGGCCTTCGCCCTGCACAACATGTCGGGCGTGCCACTGGGCCGCCGTGATCGCCGCAGGTCCGGCAAGTTGCGCCTCAGAAGGGCTGCGCGTCGTGTTTCGGGGGCGCACCGGACGCGCCTCGATGCCGGAAACGGGACTGTCGCCTGCATTGGCCTTGGCTGCCCTGATTCCAGCCGCGTTTGCGGCAGGTGCTGGGGGCGCGGTCATGCCGGGTTTTCGGCTGGTCTCCAGCTGCCATGCGCGGATGCGGTCTCAGACGTCTTCGCCGGGATGTCACAGGCATTTCCCTTGCAATGGCAATCGGGCTTGGTCGGTTCACCGCTGCTCACGGGATGGCACCTGCCAAGGACGCTTCCGTCATCAAAGCACGTGTCAGCACCGTCTTGGATGGTGATCGTCACGCAGCGCGGCTCTTTCTCAGCGTCGGTTGAACACGCAACCAATGTTCAAACTCGCGCAGACGTTCGCGCGCCACCGGCAGTCGGCGACCGGGGCTGACTTCGACAAAAGCCCGCCGTCCATCGCGCACGACCCGCACGGCAAGATCGCGTGACACCCAGATGGAACGATGAATCTGGAAACCGGATTCGACTGGCAACTCTGCAACCAGATCGCCAAAGCGCAGGCGGGATATCTGGGTTTCTGCACGGGCGATGACTTCGGTTTGATGGTCACGCGCCACGATCATTTCAACCTGCACCAAGGGAATTGTCGTGCCCTGGATGAAGATCGGTCGCTCTATCGCCGTCTTGGGGTCTTTCCCGTCCGGTGTCGACAGGTAGAGTTCGGGGAACAGCAGCCGATCCACGAAACGCAGGGTGATGTAGCTGCTGCCTTGCAACATGAGCAAGGTGAACACTATGACCCCTGCAATTTCATATGGATCGGTGATCCAGACACCGATCATGGCGGCGAAACCAATCACCAGCGGCACCAACACCGCCAAGGTCAGACACATGATCAGAATTTCTGGAACATCGGTCCGGCCGGGTCTGAGCCAAAGCCGCAGAAACACGAACTCCCACATGCAATAGACCGGGACGAACAGCGCCGAGCCAAAGCCCCAGATCGCAACGACCAGATGCAGCGGTGCGGCGGCGATCGTTGGCGACGGGTTCAGCAGCATCATCAGTGCGCCGTTCAGGAAGATGAAGCCGTGAAACCGCGGCGACCGCAAGGCGCGAAGAATCCTTGCCTCGTTCTTGTAGATAGAGGGGCCAAGAATGTGCTTCAGCCGCATCATGCTTCGTGATTCCCTTCGCCTAGCTTGCTTCGAACCTGCGCCACCCGCTCGCGCGAGACCGGGACCGTGCCTGCGTTGTGCGTATCAAGCCGCAGTGTGCGGCCGTCGCGCCAAACCCGTCCCATTTCCCGATAGGCCACCCAATGCGACCGGTGGACGATCATGCCAAGCCGCCCAAGCCGCAATGCGACATCGGAAAGCGCGGCCAGGATTCGATCTTCACCACCCATGTGATGGATTGTCAGATAGTGCCCGTCACTTTCCACCCGGAAAACCTGCGTCGGGTCAATCGTGAACTGTCCCAGCTTCACCATCTCTGGCCCGGTTTCGGCGGGCGGTTGATCGGGCAAGGCAGTTTGGGCCGGCACAACTGGCGCGACGAAGAGAAAATACAGGGTCACCAACCCTTCCCACAGCAGCGCGCGGGTCAGCAGGTCCAAAAGGATAACCTCGCGATCCAAGGCGCTTTCGCCAACGATCAAGGCGGACAGGCCATAGGCGGCAAGACCCACAAGCGCGCAGGCGGACAGCGTGAGTGCGGGTTCAAAGACCCATCGCAGGCGGTAGATTCGGGCGACAGTCTCGGTCAGCAGCAGCATGCCGGTAAAGGCCACGGCGAACAGGATGAAGTCCATCAGCGTCATGATGGCCGTCGCCCAGTAGGGCAAGCCAGACCTAAGCGGGTTGAGCGAGACGAAAGACAGCGCAACCGTAAAGAAGCACATGATCCAAAGGGTGCGAGGCCTGAAAATCAGGCTGACCAGTTCGTGCGACGCGAAGGGTGCAGATGACCCGTTCAGGAAGACAATGCGCAATTCGGGGGCTGCGCTCTGTCGCGGTTTCTCCGGTGCGTTCATCTTCATTTCACGGTGTCCACGGGATGCGGCGTGAGTGGTTGTTGGGTTCGGATACATGCATCGCAGCGGACATTCAGAGGGCGGGACCACAGCGGCGGGCCAAAGTAATGAGTAAGATGTTTGCAACGATTGCGACTGCCGCTCCCGCCCCAACAGTCGAGGTGGTGCCTGACGATGCCCCTGCGGGCCGCTTGCTGCGGGCGGTCGAACTGATCGCCAGCAAAGGCCCGGTCACCTATGAAGACTTGCGGGGGATGCTTGGCATTTCCAAGACGGCGACCTGGCGTGTGGTTACCACCCTGCGGGACGCAGGGTGGGTGCGCATCACGCAAGGCGGGCGACAGATCGTGCTTGACCACCGTCTGGATGACCTCTTTTCCACCGCGCAGTATTCCGACCCCGAGTTTGCGCAACTGGCCGATATCATGGCGGTCGTTGCGGAAGAATTTGGCGTGCATCTGGACCTGTTCACGCAGACCGTCGGCATGCCGCCCGTCCTTGCGGAGACCACGCGCAGGTTGACGCAGGTCGTGCAAGTGCCTGCCGAAGGCGATGACAATCTGACGCTGGCCCTTGAAGGGGCGATGACCCCGGTCCAGTTGACCCGCCACTTCTCTCGGATCGTCGATGAGACTGACCCGCAGGTGGCAATGGCGATCCGCAGTGGCGAGGCCGGTCGCAAGGCGCGCCAGATGCCGGGCTTCGTGTGGTCGCTTGACCGTTCCACCTTGACGGTGTCGCTGCGCGGCTCGATGGACACCCCTGCGGCCATCCGCATCGCGCCACGTCATCGCAAAAGCGATTCGGCGGTGTATCGCAAGGTATTCTTGGCCCTGCGGGACCGTCTTGCAGACCATGTGACAAGCTTCGCGCGTGACGACAGGTTTCCGGCCTGATCGCCAGCGGCGCAATTCATGATCATTTCGCCGCAAGTTGCGCAGTTTTCTGCGCGGCTTCGTTTCGCTTTTCATGGTTGCGCATCAAATCCGCTTCTTGGGCTTTATTCAACGCTGTCCATTTCGATATTCAGAACGAACAGCGCTGCTAATCTAAGGACAGGCTGTTGGTTTTGAGGAAAGAGCCTCCGCGGCCACTTTGCGTCATATAGGTTTTGATTGTTTCCAATTGGTAAAAAGAACCTTGTCGATGTTGAGATTTTTAGTGTTTTTCTAGAGCGTTTACCAATCAAGCAATTGAAATAAAACAATAAAAATAAGGCTCGTTTGTGTCGGGATTGCGGCGCTTGTCGATCGCCGTGAGGTTGGTTCTGAATTTCAGGTCCATCAGGTTAGACAGGTATCAGAAAACAGGACATTCCAAAAATGACTATTGGGGATTCCGCCTAGCGCTTTTGCCAGATGGATATGCCCTTTTGGATGTGGAATGGATTTTCTGTATGCCTGAACCGTGGAATCGATCAGCCGATGCCAGAAGGTTTTCGTGCCTACCCGGCGCAGCAAAAGCTGCGCTGCCGGACGGGATGTCTGCGCAGGACAATGGCCATGTCGGCATTGTCGGTGCCCTGCCGGTTGTCCGGCCGGGGCCCAGCAGCATGGCCCGTCCTTCCCCCAGTCCAAGGTCATCCCACCAGCCTGTGACCGCAGGCGCTGCGCGCGCCAAAGCGGTTCCGCGCGATCCGACCAGTGTCTCTCTGCCCCTCGTTGAGACGCCGATCCCCCTTGTTCCCGTTGTGCCGATGTTTGCGGCCGTATGTCTGGAGATACTCGTATGACCATTTATTACATCGTCGCAGCCGGAACCGCAGGCACAACCGATCCGGGCAATGTGAACGGTTACCCCCAGATTGCGGCAGGAACTGTTTTCACGGCGCAAGATGGCGATGTCTTCATCGTCGACAATGCCTTTAACGCCAGTACCGCCATCCGCACGGCGCCGGGCAGCACCGCCTCGGTCGAGGTGCGGTTCACCCAGGACATCACCGGTTTGACGGTGCCCAATCAGGGCGCGATCAGCTTTCTGACTGGCGTCACGGCGACTGTGAACATCGACGCGGGCGTGCATGCGGCCCCGGTGCAACTGCTGGCCTCGACGTCGGACGGGATCACGGTCAACGCGGGAGATGGCAGCAGCGTCGGCCAGATCCTCGGCTCGCCAGATACAGATGTGGTCAACGGCGGCAATGGGGTGACGTTCAACGGCATCGTCATGAACGATTCCACCGTGGCGACAGTGACGGTCGGCAATGACGCGACCTTCAACACCCAGTTCACGATGGCGGCCAGCTTCACCACCATGACGGTGACGGCCGGGGACAATGCCGTGTTCAACAGCAGCATCGTCATGGCAGGGTCGGGCGTCGCGGCTGACCTGAACAGCATGAGCTTCACCGCAGGGTCTGATGCGACCATCACCGGCGCTGTCGCGATGGAATCGACCTACAGCGTCCAGAAGTTCGCGGTGGGCGACAATGCCTCGGTCGGGGCGCATATCGACCTGCATTCCGTCTATTCCGACAACACGATCCTGATCGGTGCGAATTCCGACGTCGGCACCACCATTTTCATGAATTCCAGCTATTCGGACAATGATCTGAGCATCGGGGACAACACCGTGGTCGGCGGCCTTGGCGCCGGGTCCATCATCATGGCGTCCAGCTATTCGGACAACTGCCTTGCCATCGGGAATGCCGTCACCGTCAAGGGCGACATCAACCTTGGCAGCAACTTCTCGGATCAGTTGGTGCGCGCCGGGAATGATCTCAGGGTCAACGCCAGCGTCGTGCTGGGCGGCACCAATGACGAAAACGGTGTTGTTATCGGCGACGGCATGTATGTCGGCGGCAATTTCGTCGGGTCGGCCAACCTCGCCACCGGCGAATACATCAAGATCGGGGACAACTGGTTCGTCGTCGGCAACATCGCCATGAACGGCGGCAGCGATAACCTGATCCTTGGCCAACCCGCGCCGCAGCAGACGGCCATCATCGCGGATGGTCTGGGCGGCAACGGTCTTTCCGTCGAGGCCCCGGCTGGTCAGGAAGCGGCCTTCGGCGCGGCGGCCACGGCTGCCAAATGGAGCCAGAACGCCGATGGCACCTGGAGCCCGACAGGCACGAACCAGTACTTCGCCTTCAATGGTGTCAGCTATCAGTTCTTCTATTTCGACAAGGCCGCCGATCCCAACGCAGCACCCGACTTCACGCAATGCGAGATTTTCGTCATGCCGGACGGTGTGGTGAACGGCACTGCGGCCAGCAATGTGATGAACCCCGGGTTCACCGATGCACAAGGCGATCAGATCGACGGCAGCGATGGCCTGAACGACTCGATCCGCGGTGAGGCGGGCAACGATTCCATCTCGGCTGGCGCAGGCAATGACACGGTCGATGCCGGTGCGGACAATGACACCGTTCTGGGCGGCGATGGCAACGACCGCCTGCTCGGCGGAACGGGGAGTGATTCCCTGTCTGGTGGTGCCGGGGCCGACACGCTGGACGGCGGCGATCAGTCCGCCATGCTGGCAGGGGATGCGGGCAATGACGCGCTGATCGGTGGGGCCGGGAATGACACCCTGATCGGCGGGGATGGGAATGAC
>NKIT01000249.1 GCA_002256185.1 Rhodobacteraceae bacterium PARR1
CAGGGCCGAGGCCAATGGGAAATTCCCGCTGCGCCCCAGTTGAAGCATGATCAGTTGCGGCACGGTCAGTTCCGAATTGCCGCCAAGGATTTGCGGCGTGATGTAATCCCCGATGCACAAGACAAAGGTCAGAAATGCCCCCGTCACCACGCCCGGCAGGGTCAAGGGCAGGATCACATGGCGAAAGGTTTGCCAGCGCCCTGCGCCAAGGTCCGCCGCCGCGCGGGCATAGTTGGGGGAAAGCTGGATCAGGTTGGCATAGATGGTCAGCGTCAACAGCATGACAAAGAAATGCACGAACCCGATCACGGTCGCGGTGCGGGTCGCGGAAATCGCTAACGGCTCGGCAATCGCCCCAACCGCCATCAGCGCACGATTGACCACGCCGTTTTGCCCAAGGACCAGCAGCCACGCATAGGACCGCACCACATAAGACGTCCAGAACGGCAGCACCGCCATAAGCAGTGCCAGCCGTTGCCAGCGCGCAGGCACGCGAAAGGCGATGATCGCGGCCAAAGGCCAAGCTAAGACCACCGACAGCACCGTGACCAGCAGCGTGATTTCCAGACTGTTCAGCAAAGCGCCAAACAGGGTGGGGTCGGTCAGAAAGCGCGTGTAATTGCTGGGGTCGAGCGCGGGGACGATCTGGCGCCCCTCCATCCGCGCGAAGGACAGCGCCAGCATGGCAAGGAAGGGCAGGGCGAAAAACGCCCCCGTCCAGACCAAGGCCGGGGCCACCAGACCCCAGCCAAGCCGATGCTCGCGCGCCTTTAAGGTCACTGGTTCAGCATCTCGGTCCACATGTCCTGCATCGCGGTGTCGGTCGCGGCATCCGGGATCGGATAAAGCTGCGCGCGCGTCAGGAAGTCGGGCTGTTGATCCCAACGCAGGACGGCTTTCGCCTCAGCCGACAGCGCATCCCCGGCCTTGGCATTGGCGGGCATGCCCCAGTAGCACGATGCCGTGGCCAGACGCGCCTGACCTTCGGGGCTGACGATGTATTTGACAAACTCCAGCGCCAGATCGGGCTGCGTGCTGCCTGCGACCACGCCGATGGACTGTGCCCAACGCAGGCCGCCTTGCTTGGGGATGGTCCAGTCGAGGTTCGGATTGTCCGCCGCCAGCACCGCCGTCAGCCACTCCCCTCCGCCAACGACGATATCCACCTCACCCGTTGCCAGTGCAGTCTGGGCGGAAACCACATCCGACACCTGCTTGGACGCCTTGCGCAGCGCCATCAGCGGGTCTTTCAGCTTGGGCAGGGACTCGGCGTTGATGTCGGCGGTGACGAGTTGGGTGCCGATGCCGCCTTGGTCGTCGAGGCGGCGGGGGACGTAGCTCACGGACTTGTCGGCGGCGCGGCGGAGGAGGAACGCGGAGATGTAAGGCGTGCCGTTGGGCTCGGCGTCGCCGGTGGGGCCGTGGGCCCAGCGGCGTTTGCCGGTGATGACGTCGGGCAGGCCGTCGCCATCGACGTCGGTGAACAGCGGGGACTCACCGAAGACGCGTTGGGCCACGAAGTGTTTTTTCCAGCGGGCGTCGGGCGCAATGGCCGCTGCGGCGCCGGGGTTTTCATACCAGTAGGCGGAGTGATGGAGGACGCGGCCGAGGATGAGCAGGTCGGGGCGGCCGTCGCCGTTAAAATCGGCGACGAAGGTGAACATCGAGTTGGTGGGATTTTTTTCGAGTTCCTGGGGCTCGGGAGCGTAAACGGTATAACGGGGCTTGAAGTCCGGACCGGCATACCAGAATGGTCCGGAAATGATGTCGACGTGGCCGTCGGCGTTGAGGTCGGCGGCGTTGAGGCCGTCGGACCAATACTCTGTGGTGAGGGTTTGTTTCTGGAAGGAGACGGGGCGTGGGGCGGGCGCGGCGAGGCCGGCGAACGGGAACGCGAGGGCGGCGCAAAGCGTGGCGCGGAGGGTATTC
>NKIT01000250.1 GCA_002256185.1 Rhodobacteraceae bacterium PARR1
TCAAACTCGTCCTCACCGCGACAGCCCACAAACTCCTCACCATCCTCAACGCCATGATGAAATCCGCACAGGAGTTCAAACACGCCACATCATGAAGAATACAGTTGCCCCCGGTGCCGTCCTTGGCCGGATCACTGCCAGCGGCAAATACACCCTGTCCGCCGCAACCGGGGCCGATGGCGCGCAGGTAGCCGTCGCGGTCCTGCTTTATCCGGTGAACGCCACGCTGGCCGACGCCGTTGGTATCGTCGTCGCTCGGGGCCCCTCAATCGTGTCGCGCGCTGGCCTGGCCTATGAGGGCACCGTCAACGACGCGGCCAAGATCCCCGGCAAGATCGCCCAGTTGGCCTCCGTCGGCATCATCGCCCGCGACGGCGTCTGACGCGCGACGTCGGCATCCGTCATCAACACCCTTCGATCTGTTTTGCGGAGAATAGCAGCCGCATTCACCGCATAAGCTGCGGATTTAGTTCTTGCGGATGCGGAGAATAGCGCACATAAACACCGCGTATATTGCGGAGTTTATCATGTATATCTGGGAACGCGCAGGCTGGCCCGCGCTTGTTTGGCAGGATGCCGTCATAGCCGCCCC
This sequence comes from Rhodobacteraceae bacterium PARR1, assembly GCA_002256185.1. Classification (GTDB taxonomy): domain Bacteria; phylum Pseudomonadota; class Alphaproteobacteria; order Rhodobacterales; family Rhodobacteraceae; genus Paragemmobacter. Next base: position 593 of record NKIT01000250.1, read on the forward strand.
CTTGGCGGCCCTGCGTCATGATCAAGGTCGCCTGATCGGCCGCATGGAGGCGCTGGGCTTCAAGCTGCGCGAAGAGGCTGTGTTGCAGACGCTGACGCAGGATGTCGTCAAGACCAGCGAGATCGAAGGCGAAGATCTGGATGCGACGCAGGTGCGGTCATCCCTCGCACGACGGCTGGGCATCGACATCGGTGCCCAGCCCCCAACAGATCGCAATGTCGAAGGCATCGTCGAGGTGATGCTGGATGCGACAACGAACTATGGCTCACCGCTCTCGGCCGAGCGTCTGTTCGCATGGCACGCCGCGCTCTTCCCAACAGGCCGCAGTGGCATGAGCCGCATCCAGGTTGGAAACTGGCGCGACGACAGCGCGGGCCCCATGCAAGTGGTCTCCGGTCCGATGGGACGCGAGCGCGTGCACTATGCCGCACCTCCGGCTAATCGCGTCGCTGCAGAAATGGAAGCTTTCCTCACGTGGTTCAACACGCCCCCCGCAATAGACCCGGTGATCAAGGCAGCGCTGGCGCATCTGTGGTTCGTGACGATCCACCCGTTCGAGGATGGGAACGGCCGGATCGCGCGTGCCATCGCCGATCTGGCCCTCGCACGGTCGGAGAGAAGCCCACAGCGGTTCTACAGCATGTCGGCGCAGATCAGGATCGAGCGGAACGCCTACTATGACACGCTGGAACAGACCCAGAAGGGCGGCACAGATGTGACAGGTTGGTTGGTCTGGTTTCTCGCCTGCCTCGGCCGCGCGATCCATGGCGCGGAAGGGGTGCTGGGCGCTGTTATTGCCAAGGCTGTGTTCTGGGAACGGGCCTCAGCGGTGGCGCTGAACGAGCGCCAGATCAAGGTATTGAACCGGCTGCTCGACGGGTTCGAAGGCAAGATGACATCATCGAAGTGGGCGACCATTGCCAAATGCTCGCAGGACACGGCGAACAGGGACATCGCTGCACTGGTCGACCTGGGGCTTCTCCACAAAGGCGACGGTGGTGGTCGCAGCACGCACTACGAGATCGTCGCGTGATCAGGGCATGCCCCAAAACGCAAAAAGCCCCCTGGGTTTCAGGGGGGCTCGTCAAACGTTGAGGTGGCGTTGAGGTAAAACGCGAGTGTCTATACACAAGTGTTTTGTCGGATTCCAAGTCTTTGATAACACTGGTAATTTTGGTTGCGGGGGCAGGATTTGAACCTGCGGCCTTCAGGTTATGAGCCTGACGAGCTACCGGGCTGCTCCCCCCCGCGACGGTTGTTCCCGTTTGTTGGGTTGGGAACGAGTTTCTGCGCGATTTGCTGATGTTATTGGTATCGTATTGAGAGATTGTTT
>NKIT01000032.1:0-4463 GCA_002256185.1 Rhodobacteraceae bacterium PARR1
ACGCCCCCGCGCGCCGCCAAAGGCGGTGCCTTTCCAGACGCGGCCAGTGACCAGTTGGAAGGGGCGGGTTTCGATCACGGCGCCCGCAGGCGCCACGCCGATGATGATCGACTGACCCCAACCGCGATGGGTGCATTCCAACGCGTCGCGCATGACCTTGACGTTGCCGGTGCAGTCAAAGCTGTAGTCCGCGCCACCGATCTTGTCGAAAGGCGTCTTGGTCAGATCGACAATGGCTTGCACGACCGAGGTGCCCTCGGGCAGTTTCTTGGGATTGATGAAATGGGTCATGCCGAACTTGCGGCCCCATTCCTCTTTGTCGTCGTTGATATCCACGCCGATGATCACATCGGCCCCGGCCATCCTGAGGCCTTGGATCACGTTCAGCCCGATACCGCCCAGACCAAAGACCGCTGCCGTCGCGCCGATTTCCACCTTGGCCGTGTTCAGCACCGCGCCAATACCCGTGGTCACACCGCAACCGATGTAGCAAATCTTGTCAAAAGGTGCGTCCTCACGCACCTTGGCCAGCGCGATTTCCGGCATGACCGTGTGATTGGCAAAGGTCGAGCAGCCCATGTAGTGATAGATCGGCGTGCCATCCAGCATCGAGAACCGCGTGGTGCCATCGGGCATCAGCCCCTGTCCCTGCGTCGCGCGAATCGCAGTGCAGAGGTTTGTCTTGCGCGACAGGCAGGACGGGCATTCGCGGCACTCCGGCGTGTAAAGCGGGATGACATGGTCGCCCGGTTTCAGCGATTTGACGCCCGGACCCACGGCGATCACCACCCCGGCACCCTCATGCCCCAGAATGGCGGGAAACAGCCCTTCGGGATCGGCACCCGACAGGGTGAATTCATCGGTGTGGCAGATGCCGGTCGCCTTGATCTCGACCAGAACCTCGCCCTCTTTCGGGTCGGCAAGGTTTACTTCCATGACTTCCAGCGGCTTGCCGGGGGCCACGGCAACGGCGGCTCTGGTACGCATGTCTCACTCCCATCTCAACGGTTTGGCGCAAGCTGCGGGAAAGTGCCGCGAATTGCAATCTGTCGCGTGGCGCGCTTGATGCGTCCCTGCTGCGGACACGGAAACCCCAACCCCGCCAAGCCGCCATTCACCACGGACGTGTGCGCTCTTGTCCGACACACCCTGTGCGAGTAGCGTTACCGCGTTTTGGTTGAGGTCGTTGCACCGTGTCCCGTTTCGCCCCTGCGTTTCCCCCGGCCCACAGCCGCTGGCTTGCCCTGATCGTCGCGTTGTCGGTGGTGGTGCCGGTGTCGGCCTGTCTGCGCCATCCCGCGGCGACACAGCCTGTTGCGCCCCCCGACGTATCGGACACGCAGGAGTGCGGCGCGGCAGGCCTGTCCGATCTGGTCGGGCAGCATTTCAGCGCATTGGCCGGGGTGGACCTGCGCGGCGCATTGCGCGTTCTGCATCCGATGCAGGCGATGACCATGGATTTCAGCCCGTCACGCCTGAACGCACGGGTGGATCAGTCCGGCATGATCCGAAACCTGACCTGCGGTTGATCCCGCAAGAAAGACGGCCCGCCCGAGGGAGAGCGGGCCGTCACGCCATCAGGAAGCGCGGTATGCCGTGTGGCAGGCCTTGCAGGCACCACCGACAGCACCCATCCCGGCACCGATGGTTTCGGGCGAGCTGACATCCCATGCGCCTGCCGCATCGACCAAGGCTTTGTCCTTGGCAAGGAAATCGTCCCAGTTGGTCCAGATTTCAGCCTTGGCTTCGCTTTCCGGATCGGTCGCCTGCGGTTCGAACTTCGCGGCAGCTTCGCTTGCGGCAGCGACGATGGCGGCTTTGGCAGCTTCGGCGGCGGCGGCGTCATAGGCGGCTTTGCCACCCGCGATGTCACCGAGGATCTTCATGTTCTTGCCCAAGGTTTCCATCACTTCCTGACGGGCGATGACTTGGGGATCCGTGGCTTCGCCTGCGATGGCGACACCCGCCGCAAAGATCAGGCCAACACCGAGGAGTTTCGTCACGAGTTTCATTTATAGCTCCCTGCGAAAAAGACGATGCGAAAGTATAGGCACGCGCCTTTGTCATGAAAGCAACAACCTTTCGGCGAAGCGCCCCTTTCACGGCTTTGTGCGGCTGGACTCTTGGGGCATCTGCCCCATAATGGAACAAAAAGGGAACGATATGGCGGATCGACGCATCCTCTCGTTGTGGTTTCCGCGCTTGGGCGCGGAACGCGCGCTGCGGCGGCGGCGTGAGGCATTGGATATGCCGCTGGCCGTGGTGGGGGATCGCAACGGGGCGCAGGTTCTGACCTCGCTTGATCCGGTGGCCGAAGGGCGGGGGCTGTTCCGTGGTCAGCCCTTGCGCGATGCGATGGCGATTTGTCCCGCGCTGGTGACGGTGACGCAGGATGACAAGGCGGAATCGGCCTTTCTGGATGTGTTGTTGCGATGGGCGGGCAAGTTCTCGCCTTGGGTCGCGACGGAACCGCCCGATGCGCTGGTGGTGGACCTGACCGGCTGCGCGCATCTGTTCGGCGGTGAATCGGCGCTTTTGGACCAGATCGCGCAGGATTGCGCCGGTCTGGGGCTGAGCGTGCGGGCAGGCATCGCCGATACGCTGGGCGCGGCATGGGCCTTGGCGCGCTATGGCGGGGGCTTGGTGGCGGCATCGGTCACCCGCAGCGGCAATGACATCGCGCAAGAGGCCCATGCCACCCGGTCCCGTGCGGCCACAACGCGCCGCGCGCCGGTGGCGATGACCGCCGCTTCGGTGGGCCTGATCGCGCCGCCGGGACGGCTGCGCCCGGTGATCGGGCAACTGCCCCTTGCCGCGCTGCGGCTGGACGCTGCATCCATCGAAGGCCTGGCCCAATTGGGCCTGCGCCGCATTGATGACATTGCCGTGCTGCCCCGCGCCGCCCTTGCCCGCCGCTTTGGCGCGTCGGTGCTGCGGCGGCTGGATCAGGCGCTGGGGATGGAGCCTGAACCCGTCACCCCCGCTGGTGCGCCGCTGCATTTCGCCGCCCGCATCAGCTTTCCCGATCCCATCGGGTTGGCGGATGATCTGGCGGCGGGGGTGGATCGGCTGCTGGACGCGCTGGCCCTGCGGCTGCAAGCGCGCGGCCATGGCGCGCGGCGGGTGCGCTTGCAGGCCTTTCGCACCGATGGCAGCGCGCAGGCCATTGAGGTGGGTCTTGCCCGCGCCAGTGACCGCGCCGACCGCATCCGCCCGCTTCTGGCGCTGAAACTGCCCGAGGTGGAGGCAGGTTTCGGCATCGACATCCTGCGCCTGTCGGCAGTGCAGACCGAACCGCTGACCCCCGTGCAGCATCGCGGCCATCTGGACGCAGGCATGGCGGTGACAACCCGCGCCGCGCAGGACATGGCGCTGGAGGATCTGATAGGCCGCCTTGGCGCACGGCTGGGGGCCGAGGCCGTGACACGCCTGCACCCGGGCCAAAGCCACGCCCCGGAAAAGGCCGCCGTGATCCTGCAGGCGGCATGGTCCGACCCGCATCCCGCGCCTTGGCCCCGCCCGCGCGCGCCGCGCCCGTTGATCCTGTTCCGCCCTGAGCCTGTGACCGCGCCCGAGGATGACCCCACACCCCCCGCCCGCTTTCGCTGGCGCAGACGCGATCTGGCGCTGCGGGTGGCGGCGGGGCCGGAACGCATCGCGCCGGAATGGTGGCTGGACGATCCCGACTGGCGATCCGGCCCGCGCGATTACTGGCGGGTGGAAACGGACGGCGGGGAGCGGTTGTGGCTGTTCTTTGCCCATGGCGCAGACATGCCCGGCGGCTGGTTCTGCCACGGGCAATTCGCCTGACCGCGATTTCTTTCCAAAGAAATCGTCGCGAAACCTGCGCGCAGGTTTCGGTACGGAATTTGCGTAAATTCCGCCGCCCTTACGGTGTCAGCAGATGCCGCAGCAAGGCCACCGGATGGCTGCGCAGGGTCAACCGCAGGGCAACGTAATCTTCGACCACCTGTTCGCCTTCGGTCATCGCAGCCAGATGCACGGCGGGTTCCACAATCGCCTCACCGTCGATGTCGCCCGCGAACAGCGGCAGGGGGGTGTCATTGGTCATGGCGCGGGCCTGCCACAGCGCCTCGCGTCGGGTCAGGCCAAGGGCGGCAAAGACATCCGCCTCGGCAAGGCGCGCCAGCACGGCGGGGGGTGTGCCAGCCCGCCGCCAGACATCCTGCACGGCGTGATAGCCATTGCCGCGGGCCGACACGATCCACTGCGCCTCATCTTCACGCAGGCCGGTGATCTGGCGCAGGCCAAGGCGCAGCGCCAGCCCACGTTGCCCGTCGGGTTCCATGATATTGTCCCACAGGCTGGCATTGATGCAGGGCGGGCGCACGATCACCCCATGTTCGCGTGCATCCCGCACGATCTGGGCCGGGGCATAAAACCCCATCGGCTGGCTGTTCAGCAGCGCGCAGGCAAAGATGCCGGGATGGTGGCGTTTGATC